>CACFZB010000007.1 GCA_902570715.1 uncultured Pelagibacteraceae bacterium | reverse complement strand
AATGTCATAGCTGTAATTGGTGATGGAGCAATTAGTGCAGGAATGGCTTATGAAGCAATGAATAATGCTGGGGCATCTAAAACTAAGATGATTGTTATTTTAAATGATAATGACATGTCAATTGCAAGACCAGTCGGTGCAATGGGAACTTATTTGGCTAAAATATTTTCTGGTAAGATTTATTTTAGTTTGAGAGAAACAATAAAACTTATTACATCAGCATTTTCTAAAAGATTTAGTGCAAAAGCCGGAAAGGCTGAAGACTTATTAAGATCTGCAGTAACGGGTGGTACATTATTTAGCTCTTTAGGTTTTTATTATATAGGCCCTATTAATGGACATGATTTAAATTCTCTTATACCAATTTTAAAAAATGCAAGAGACTCGAAACATGAAGGACCTATACTTATTCATATCAAAACTAAAAAAGGCAAAGGTTATTCTTTTGCGGAAGAGGCAAAAGATAACTATCATGGGGTTTCAAAATTTAACGTCAAAACTGGTGAGCAGATTAAAAGCAAAACTTCTGCCCCATCTTACACAAAAGTATTTGCTAGTACCTTAATTCAACATGCCAAAAAAGATAGTAAAATTATAGCTATTACGGCGGCTATGCCTGATGGAACTGGAATAGATTTATTTAAAAAGGAATTTCCGGATAGAGCTTTTGATGTTGGAATAGCAGAACAACACGCTATTACGTTTGCAGCTGGATTAGCAACAGAAAACTATAAACCTTATGCAGCAATATATTCAACCTTTTTACAACGGGCATATGATCAAGTGGTTCATGATGTAGCTATTCAGAGTTTACCCGTGAGATTTGCAATTGATAGAGCTGGTTTAGTTGGTGCAGACGGACCTACTCATGCAGGCAGTTTTGATACAACATATTTATCAACGTTACCAAATTTTGTTGTAATGGCAGCAAGCGATGAAGCTGAACTTGTTAGAATGATTAATACCTCAACAGAGATTAATGATAGACCTTGTGCATTTAGATATCCTAGAGGCGTAGGAATAGGTGTTCAATTACCGAATATTAATGAAAAAATTGCTATAGGAAAATCAAAAATTATCAAAGAGGGAAAAAAACTGGCTGTTTTAAATTTTGGTGCGAGATTAAATGAAACTTTGAAAGCGACCGAAAATTTAAAAAAGAAAGGAATTGATATAACAGTTGTAGATGCTAGATTTGCGAAACCTTTAGATGAAAATCTTATTTGGCAATTAGCAACTTCTCATGATGCTATAATGACAATAGAAGAAGGGTCAATAGGTGGTTTTGGTTCTCATGTTGTTGATTTTTTATCAAAGAAAGGTCTTTTAGATACAGATTTAAAATTTAGGTCATTAACATTTCCTGACATATTTATCGATCAGGATACGCCAGAAAATATGTATAAAAATGCTAATCTTGATGCAATTTCAATTGAGGATAAAATATTAGATCTTTTAAATTCTAATATAATTTTACAAAAGCAAAAATAATTATTAATCACATTGGGCTTTATTCATTAGATAGTGGTCCAGCAAAACACAGGAAAGCATTGCCTCACCAACTGGAACAGCTCTAATACCCACGCAAGGATCATGTCTACCCTTGACTGATATTGAGGTATTTTTTCCAAATTTATTCACCGTCTTTCGACTTTTTAAAATAGATGACGTTGGTTTTACGGCAAAAGACACAATAATTTCTTGACCAGATGAAATACCACCAAGTATTCCACCTGCATTATTAGATTGAAATTTCGTTTTATTTTTCTTTTGAAAAATTTCATCTGAATTTTCCTCTCCAGATAATTGTGCAGAATTCATTCCTGATCCAATATTAACACCTTTGACAGCGTTTATACTCATCATAGCTGATGATATATCGGCATCTAATTTTGAGTAAATCGGTGCACCTAAGCCCGCAGGAACTCCATTTGCTCTTACTTCAATTATTGCACCACAAGACGACCCTGCTTTTCTTATGCTTAACAAATATTTTTCCCATAATTTTATCATTGATTTGTCTGGACAAAAAAATGGATTTTTATAGATTATATTATTATCCCATTTAGATGTATCACAACCTAGAATACCCAATTGTGTTACAGCTCCAGAAATCTTAAATTTTTTTCCTAATTTTTTTTCGAGAACTTTTTTTGCAATTGCTCCAGCTGCTACTCTAGCAGCTGTTTCTCTTGCAGATGATCTCCCCCCACCTCTATAATCTCTAATTCCATATTTTTTAAAATATGTAAAATCAGCATGACCAGGTCTAAACTTATCTTTGATATCTTTATAATCTTTTGATCTCATATCTTCATTATAGATAATTAATGATATTGGAGTTCCTGTAGTTTTTCCCTCAAAAACTCCTGAAAGAATTTGAACTTTGTCACTTTCTTTCCTTTGAGTAGTAAATTTCGATTGACCTGGCTTTCTTTTGTCTAATTCCTTTTGAATATCTTGTTCTTTTAACTGAATTAATGGAGGACAACCGTCAATAATACAGCCTATAGCGACACCATGGGATTCTCCCCAGGTTGTAAAACGAAAAAACTTTCCAAATGTATTAAATGACATTATTTATATTGTATAGATTATTTTGTTAAAATTATGAATCAAAAAAACTCATTAGGGCTTAATAAATGCTTTTTAGATCTAGACAATCCTTTTGAATTGTTTGAAATTTGGTTTGAAGAGGCTAAAAAGAAAGAAATAAATGATCCAAATGCTTTAGCTCTTGGCACCTCAACAAAAGACGGTATCCCTTCTGTAAGAATGGTCCTACTTAAAGGTTATGATCAAAATGGATTTATTTTTTATACTAATTTAAACAGTCAGAAAGGTTATGAATTAAAAGAAAATCCAAATGCCACTATGTGTTTTCATTGGAAAAGTCTACTCAGACAAATAAGGATTGTTGGAACTTTAAGACAGGTAGATGACAAGATAGCAGATGAGTATTATAATTCGAGAGCGTATGAAAGTAGAATAGGTGCTTGGGCGTCTAAACAAAGTACTATTTTAAAAAGTAGAGATGAACTTTTGGATACTTTAAGTTATTTCAAAAAAAAATACAATGATAAGGATAAAGTACCAAGACCAAATTTTTGGTCAGGATGGAATTTAAAACCTTCTAGTATTGAGTTTTGGTTAGATGGAGATAATAGGATTCATGAAAGATTAAAATACACATTAGATGAAAAAAATAATTGGAACAAAAGTCTTTTAAGCCCTTAAAAATCTCTAGAAAGGCTAAACCAAGTTAAATTTTCAAGAATTATTTTTTCTTCACAATCTTTAAATACTGACAATGAATTAGACGCTAAGTTAATATAATGATGTGCTTTTTGATAGCATTTATTAATAATCTCGTATTGTTTGATTAATGATAATGTATATTTCAGGTCATATTCTTCTTTATTATCATTTAAAAATATTTTTTTAAGTTTTTCTTTTTCCTCTGAGCTTGCCTTTTGAAACAATAAAATTATTGGTAATGTAATCTTTCCTTCATAAAAATCTTGTCCAATTTTTTTTCCAAATAATTTTAATTCTGAATTATAATCCAAAGTATCGTCTGCAATTTGAAATGTTAGACCTAGATTCCTTCCATAAAATTCTAAAGCTTCTTTTTCTCTTGGTTCCATTCCAGAAAGTATAGCCCCAACCTTAGTTGCTGCTGCGAATAATTCAGCAGTTTTAGCAGAGATAATTCTTAAGTATGTTTCCTCCAACATGTCTATCTCACCCTTATGTTGAAGTTGTAAAACTTCACCTTGCGCTATTTTGGAAGAAGTTGAAGATAGTAATTTTAAAACTTCTATATTTCCATCCTCTACCATCATCTCAAAACATCTGCTCAACAGATAGTCTCCAATCAAAACAGAAGAATGATTATCCCAAATTTTATTTAATGTTTTTTTACCTCTTCTTATCGAGCCATTATCAATTACATCGTCATGCATTAAGGTTGCTGAATGAATAAGCTCAACACAGGCAGCTAAATTAATATCTCTCGTTCCTTTTTGATATCCACATAATTTTGCTGAACCCAAGGTTAGTAATGCTCTCAATCTTTTCCCGCCAGTGTCTAGATGGTAATCAGTCATTTTTTGAACTAAAGCAACATTGCTTTCTAATTTTGATTTAATTTTTTCCTCAACCAAAATAAGCTTATCTTCAACTGAATTTTTTAGTTGAAAGTAAGAGTTGTTAATTTTGTTTTTTAATTGAATAACACTTCCCATTTAGTGAGCAAATTAGTACAAAAAGTTTCTTTTGACACTTATCAATTGACGCACCCGAATCTTCAATTATAAGGTGTCTTTATATTCATATAAAAATTCTATAAAGATTAAAAATGCTCTCTTTTTTTAAAAAGAAAAAAATAGTACCACATATAAAATTAAGTGGCGTAATTGGTAATGTTGGTAAATTTAAACAAGGCATAGACTTTTCAGGTCAAGAAGAGATTATTTCTAAGGCTTTTTCAGTGAAAAAAGCTTTATGCGTAGCAATCACAATTAATTCGCCTGGGGGTTCTCCAGTTCAATCACATTTAATCTATAATTTTATTAGACAACTAGCTAAAAAAAATAAAAAAAAAGTAATTGTTTTTGCAGAAGATGTAGCTGCTTCTGGAGGCTATTTAATTGCATGTGCTGGAGATGAAATATATGCAAATTCTAGTTCGATCATAGGATCAATAGGTGTTATTTATTCATCTTTTGGTTTTACAGAATTAATTAAAAAAATAGGAGTTGAAAGGAGAGTTCACACTGCAGGCAAAAATAAAAATACCTTAGACCCTTTTCTTGAAGAAAAAAAAGAAGATATTGAAAGATTGAAAAATATTCAATTGGATCTTCACAAAAATTTTATTAATGTTGTTGAAAAAAGCAGAGGCACCAAATTAAAAAAAACTGAAATAGAATTGTTTTCTGGAGAATTTTGGTCTGGTAGTAAAGCTAAAGAACTTGGTTTGATTGATGAAATTGGTGACGCGCATCAAATTTTAAAAGAAAAATTTGGAGAGGATGTAGTTATCAAAAAATTTGAAAAAACTAAAAGCTGGTTGAGTAAAAAATTATCAACATCAAATGATCATGTAGATCAATTTGCAAATATATTGGAAGAAAAATCTGTTTGGCAAAAATATGGTCTCTAAAAAAACTAAAAAAAAACCTAAGTTTCAATCTTTTCAGGATACAATTTTAAATTTACAAAAGTTTTGGAGCAAACATGGCTGTGTTATTTTGCAACCTTACGATATGGAGGTTGGTGCTGGAACTTTTCACCCAGCTACTACCTTAAGATCTTTAGGCCCTAAACCATGGAAAGCTGCTTATGTTCAACCTTCAAGAAGACCAACGGATGGAAGATATGGAGATAATCCAAATAGACTTCAGCATTATTATCAATTCCAAGTAATAATCAAACCGTCTCCATCAAACATTAAAAAACTTTATTTAAATAGCTTATCATTGGTAGGTATTGACCACAAAGATCATGACATCAGATTTGTTGAAGATGACTGGGAAAGCCCAACACTTGGAGCTGCAGGACTTGGGTGGGAAGTATGGTGTGATGGGATGGAAATTTCTCAGTTTACGTATTTTCAACAAATGGCAAGTTTTGAATGTAAGCCAGTTTCAGTTGAAATAACCTATGGTTTAGAAAGAATTTGCATGTTCACTCAGCAGAAAAAAAATGTTTATGATTTAATTTGGAATAATGATGGTATTGAGTACAGAGATGTTTTTCATCAAGCAGAAAAAGAATTTTCAGCATATAATTTTGAACACGCAAATGTTGAAAATCTTTTTAAGATTTTTGATATGTTTGAAAGTGAAGCAAAGTCGTTAGTTGAAAAAAAAATACCTTTACCAGCATATGACCAATGTTTAAAAGCAAGTCATGTATTCAATGTATTAGATGCAAGAGGTGCTATCAGTGTTGTGCAACGAGCTGAATATATTAGTAAAATAAGAGAGATAACAAAATCAGCAGCAGCAATTTGGATTGAAACACAAAAATAGAATGTCAGAATTTTTTTTAGAACTTTTCAGTGAAGAAATTCCGGCTGGACTTCAAAAAAACTTAAGAGAAAAAATATTAGATGATTTCAAAAATTTTTTTGATGAAAGGTTAATCAAATCAAAAAAAAATTTTTCATTATCTACTCCAAATAGATTAGTTATAGTTTTCGAAGGTTTAGATAAATCTATTCAGATAAAATCTGAGGAGATAAAAGGACCAAAAACTGAAGCACCAGAGCAAGCACTCGAAGGCTTTATTAGATCCAATAAAATAGAGAGAAAAAATTTGTATAAAAAAAAAATAGATAAAGGTGAATTTTATTTTTACAAAACAAAATCAAAAACATTAAAAACCCACGATTTTTTAATTAATTTTATTCCAAAAATTTTAGGAAACTATCAATGGAAAAAGTCAATGAAATGGGGTGAATTTGATTTAAATTGGGGAAGACCATTAAAATCAATTTTATCAATATTTGATAAAAAGATAGTTAATTTTAACTTTCATCATCTTGTGTCTTCAAACTCAACTTTTGTTGATAAGGATCTTGAGGAAAAGAAAAAATCTTTCGAAAATTTTAAAACTTACGAAAAATTTTTTGAAAAAAAAGGAATATTTATTGATCATAATAAAAGACTAAAGATTATAAATCGTAATTTTTCAAAGATTTTAATCAAAAAGGGATTAAAGATTAATGATAATCCTAAACTAGTTAATGAAGTTGTAAACTTAGTGGATAGTCCAAATATAATTTTATGTAATTTTAGTAAAAAGTTTCTATCAATTCCTAAAGAGATTTTAACTTTAACAATGGAGTCCCATCAGAAATATTTTCCAACTTTTAACGATAAAAATGAAATTACCAATGAATTTTTGATTGTTGCAAATAAAAAAGATCATAAGGGTCTTATTAAAATAGGAAATGAAAGAGTAGTCGAAGCAAGATTGAGTGATGCAGAATTTTTTTGGAATAAAGATAAATCTCAAAACTTGGTTAAGAAAGTATCAGAATTAAGATCTATGAATTTTTTTAAAGGTCTTGGAAATTATTTTGATAAAGTACAACGCATGAGAAAACTTGGTGGGATGATTTCAGATGAACTATTAATAAGTAAAGAGAAAGTTGAATTATCAGCATCAATTTGTAAAACAGACTTAACTTCTGAATTAGTTGGTGAGTTCCCTGAACTTCAAGGAGTAATGGGTGGATACTTTTCAGCTTATCAAGGATTTGATAAAGATATTTCATTAGCGTTGACTGAACAATATTTACCGATCGGATTAAACTCTAAGATACCTAAAAAACCATTTAGCATTTCGTTATCAGTTACTGATAAAATAGACACATTAGTTGGTTTTTTTGGTATTAATGAAAAACCAACTAGCTCAAAAGATCCATTAGCACTTAGAAGAACTGCACTTGGTATAATAAGAACTATAATAGAAAACAAAAAAAACTTAAAAATTAGTGATCTATTGAATTACAGTTCAAGTTTGTACGAAAACCAAGGTTTTAATCTTTCTAACAAAAATTTGCAAAAAGAATTGAATGAATTTTTAAAAGATAGATTTAAATATTATCTTAAAGAAAAAGAAATACGTTATGATATAATTGATGCTATAATTTCATCATTTTCTTTGAATAATTTATTTTCATCCTATGAAAAAGCACGATGTCTAAACAAAATTATTAATAATCAAATTGGGATAGATATAACCTCAAGTTTTAAGAGAGCCTCAAATATTTTAGAAAATGAAATGAAAAATAGTAAGATTCAGATAGATAATACAACTGATCCTGGAATTTTTAAAAGTGATTATGAAAAAAACTTATTTAAAAAAGTTAATGAAATTAAAAAATATTATTCCAATATTGATAATGATGAAAATTATGAAGAATCATTATCAATTTTGGCTAATGCTAGAAAAGAAGTTTTCGATTTCTTTGATAATGTAAAAGTAAATGAAGAAAATGAGACTTTAAGAAAAAATCGATTGGAACTTATCAATATGTTATGTAAAACGTTTCAAAATTTTACAAATTTTCAATTGTTAAAAGCTAGTAATGAATAAGTTTATTTTAAATTTTAAGTCAAAAGATGCAAAAAAGATAAAGAATCCAAAAAATTTTTTGGGTGGCAAAGGTGCAAATTTATCAGAAATGGGCAGAATGGGATTGCCTGTACCTCCTGGTTTCACGATATCAACAAAAGTATGTGAAATATTTTATAAGTATAAAAAAAAATTAAATTTAAAATTAATTAATCAAATTAAGAAAGAGCTTAAAGCAATAGAAAGAGAGGTCTCTAAAAAATTTGGTGACTTAAAAAACCCTCTTCTTTTATCTGTTAGATCTGGAGCAAGAGTTTCAATGCCAGGTATGATGGATACAATTTTGAATCTTGGTCTTAATGATAAAACTGTAGTTGCACTTGCTAAAAAAACTTCAAACGGAAGATTTGCTAAAGATAGTTATAGAAGATTTATTCAAATGTATGGGAATGTGGTTATGGGTATTGAAAGCTATCACTTTGAAGAATTAATTGAAAATTATAAGTTAACTAAAGGCGTTCTTTTAGATACTGATTTGAATGAAGAAGATTGGGATGGGCTTATAAAAGATTTTAAAAATACCGTAAAAGAAAAAACCAAAAAAGATTTTCCTCAAGATGTTTATGAGCAATTATATGGTGCGATAAAAGCTGTTTTTTTATCTTGGGAAAGTAATCGTGCGAAAGTTTATAGAAAATTGAATCAAATTCCTTCTGAGTGGGGAACAGCGGTAAATGTTCAGTCAATGGTTTTTGGAAATATGGGTAATGATTGTGCCACTGGTGTAGTATTTACAAGAAATCCATCAGATGGATCGAAAAATATTTATGGAGAGTATCTTATAAATGCTCAGGGAGAAGATGTCGTTGCAGGGACAAGAACACCGCAATACATAACCAAAAAAGCAAAAAAAGAAGCAAAAGTTAAAGAGGCTTCAATGGAAGAGTCGATGCCTAAGGTTTACAAAGAATTGTGTAAAATTTTAGAGAAATTGGAAAAGCACTACAAAGATATGCAAGATGTAGAGTTTACAGTTGAAAATAATAAACTTTGGATATTACAAACTAGATCAGGTAAAAGAACTTCTAAATCTGCTGTTAAGATTGCAGTTGATATGGTTAAGGAAAAGTTAATATCAAAAAATGATGCAATTTTAAGAATTAATCCAAATTCTCTAGATACATTGTTGCACCCAACATTAAATGAAGAAAGCAAAATAGAGGTAATTGCCAATGGACTTCCTGCATCTCCGGGTGCTGCCAGTGGGAAAGTAGTTTTCACTTCAGAAGAAGCTGAAAGGTTAAATGACATGATGCAAGATACAATTTTAGTAAGAGTTGAAACATCACCCGAGGACATTCAAGGTATGCATGCAGCAAAGGGAATTTTAACAGCAAGAGGAGGAATGACAAGTCATGCAGCTGTAGTCGCAAGAGGAATGGGAAGGCCTTGTGTTTCTGGGTCAAGTGAAATTGATATAAATTATGATCAAAAAATATTTAAAACTTCATCAATTGAAATCAAAGAAGGTGAAATTATTACCATTGATGGGTCTACTGGAAGGATAATTCTTGGTGAGGTTCCGACTGTAAAACCAGAAATATCAGGTGATTTTTCAAAGTTAATGAGTTGGGCAGATAATATTAGGAAATTAAAAGTAAGAACAAATTCAGAAACACCAATAGATACAAAAACAGCAAGAGATTTTGGTGCAGAAGGAATAGGCCTTTGTAGAACAGAGCATATGTTTTTTGATGAAGAAAGAATTCTTTCAGTAAGAGAGATGATTTTATCAAAAACTCAAGAAGATAGAGCTAAAGCACTAAAGAAACTTTTACCACATCAAAAAAAAGATTTTATGGAAATATTTAAAATTATGCATGGCCTGCCAGTCACAGTTAGATTGCTTGACCCACCTTTGCACGAATTTTTACCAAGATCAGAAAAAGAAATTTTTGAAGTAGCCAATGTTCTAGGTGTGGATAAAAAAGAATTAGACTCCAGAATAGATGAACTTCATGAACAAAATCCAATGCTCGGCCACAGAGGTTGTAGATTAGGTATTTCATTTCCTGAAATTTATGAAATGCAATGTCGAGCAATTTTCGAGGCATTATCTGAATTAAAAAAAAATAGTAAAAAATTTGCATTTCCAGAAATCATGATTCCACTTGTTTCGACAGAGGCAGAGATTAAGATTATGAAAGATTTAGTTATAAGAGTAGCTGGTCAAGTTGAGAAAGAAAATAAAGTAAAAGTAGATTATTTAGTAGGTACAATGATTGAACTGCCTAGAGCAGCAATTAAAGCTAAAGAAATAGCGAGACATGCTGAATTTTTTAGTTTTGGAACAAATGATTTAACTCAAACTACTTTTGGAATTAGTCGTGATGATAGTGGGAAATTTTTAAATGATTATTTAGACAATAAAATTTTTTCTATTGATCCATTTGTATCTATTGATGAAGGAGTTGAGGATTTAATTGAAATTGCGGTAGCCAAAGGAAAAAAGCAAAATAAAAAAATAAAATTAGGAATTTGTGGTGAACATGGGGGGGATCCTAAAAGTATTTATTTTTGTTCTAATGCTGGTTTGAATTATGTTTCATGCTCTCCTTATAGAGTGCCAATAGCAAGATTAGCTGCAGCTCAAGCAGAACTAAAAAAAAGCAATAAATGAAAAATTTTTTTTTAAAATTATTCTTATTGCTTTTCTCTATATTTAATCTTAGTTTTTAGGCTTAGGACTATAAATAAATTTTTTGATTAAATTTTTTATAGAAAATAGTCTATTTTTTATTTCTGTCTCTTTGTTGAGTTTATCTCCTATTTTTTTTAATATTGCTAATCCAGATCCATTAAAATTTATATCAAGTGTAAGATTTTCTACATTATTATTAAATATTTCCAAAAGTTTATTAAAAGTTAATCTATTAATTCTTTCGATAAAATCATTATCTTCAACACCGTTTTCAACGAATGGTAACCACATGACATCATCTATAAAAATTAAAGCATTTTTTTTTAAATAATAAAAATAATGATAAAATATTTTTCTGACATGGCTTGGTTCATGGTAACTGTCAATGAATAATATATCAAACTTCTTATTAGCGAGATGTTGATTTATATATTCAAAATTATCATCTGATGAAAATATAAATTTCCACCTTTTGTCCTTACTTACACTAGAACAATCTTTAATATCAATTGATGTAAGATAACCATCGTTTTTGTTACAAATATCTAAAAACATTAATGTTGAATTACCTTTTTGAACACCTAGTTCCAATATATTGGGATTTTTTATATCTGAGATTTTACTTCTGATGATTTCTAATTTTTCTTGTTCAAAATATTTCATTTAAGTATTATTTTAACTTTTAAAGGGGCGTTCTGTTGCCAGGTGCCCCAAACCCCGTTTGCATAATTAACAATGTTAATTAAGCAGCAATTGCATAACTTTCGTTAGCAGTTATAAATTAGCCCGTTACGGTGGAACAATTCCGAACGAAAGAATAGCTTTTAGTCACCCGTCGAATCTAGTTCACCCCCATAAGTTGTAAATGGTGGAGGTGGTGGGTACTGCCCCCACGTCCGCAATGGTTATTACGAAATTCGTTTATCGTCATAGTTGGAAAACCAACTTTATTAATATAAAAGGAAATACAAGAGATTCAATAACAATCATGAAATTAACTAAAGAACAATCAGAAGATATAAAGAATCAGCAGTCACAAAATCATCAGACCAAAAGAGTTATTGCGCCTGAACTTGAAAAAATTCTTTACGATGCAATTCCAGCATTAGACCATGGTTTTGTAAGAGTAGTTGATTATATGGGAGACGATTCCTCAATAGTTCAAGCAGCTAGAGTTTCCTATGGAAAAGGAACTAAACAAGTTTCTACAGACTCTGGATTAATAAAATATCTAATGCGTCATTGGCATAGCACACCTTTCGAAATGTGTGAAATAAAATATCATATTAAACTTCCCATTTTTATAGCTCGTCAGTGGATTAGGCACAGAACTGCAAATGTGAATGAATATTCTGCAAGATATTCTATTTTAGATAAAGAATTTTATTTACCTTCCACAGAGAATTTAGCTGCTCAATCTGTGAGTAATAGACAGGGTAGAGGAGATATTCTTGAAGGAAAACAAGCAAAAGACGTTTTGGAGCTTTTGAAAAATGATGCAGAAAGAACTTATTCTAATTATGAAACTATGCTTAATGAAAGATATGATGGTTCAACAATTGATGAGAATAAAAAAGGATTAGCTAGAGAACTTGCACGTATGAATCTAACTTTAAATACTTATACCCAATGGTATTGGAAGACAGATCTTTTAAATTTGATGAATTTCTTACGGTTAAGAGCCGATCATCATGCTCAATATGAAATAAGAGTTTACGCAGACATAATGTTAGACTCTTTAAAAAAGTGGGTGCCAATTACATATGAGGCTTTTATGGATTATAGAGTGGGTGGCACTGAAGTCTCATCGAAAGGAAAAATAGTTATCCAAAAATTGATAAAAGGAGAAAAAGTTGACCATGATAAATCAGGATTGTCTAAACGCGAGTGGAATGAATTGATGTCTGCATTCAATCTAAAAGATAAGATGATTTAATCTTATTGGCAAAATTTAAATATATTTTTGATATTTCATTATTGGGATTTTCCTCAACTATTGGTTTACCATTATCGCCTGATTTTCCAACCTCAGGATTAATTGGTATTTCACCTAAAAATTCTTTATTAAATTCTTTGGCAGCTTGTTTAACACCACCTTCACCAAATAAATGATATTTTTTTCCATCATCTGCTACAAAAAAACTCATATTGTCTACTAAACCTAAAATTTTTACTCCAAGTTTATCAAACATTTTAATTCCTCTTTTCACATCTAAAAGTGCAACTTCTTGAGGAGTAGAAACAATTATTGCTCCATCCATTTTAATTTCTTGTGAAAATGTAAGTTGAGTATCACCTGTTCCTGGTGGCATATCTACAATTATAAAATCTAAATCCTTCCAATTTACTTTTTGAGTAAATGTTTTAATCGCACTTGTTACCATTGGCCCCCTCCAAATCATTGGAGTCTGTTGGTCAGTTAAAAAACCAATAGACATACATTGGATATCGTATTTAATAATAGGCTCTAATTTTTGACCATCACTTTTAGGCTTTTCATCTATTCCAAACATTTTAGGGATTGATGGCCCATAGATATCAGCATCTAACAAACCAACTTTGCATCCAATTTGTTTTAATGCTAGAGCAAGATTGGTTGCAAATGTGGATTTACCAACCCCACCTTTTGCACTCGAAATTGCTATTGTGAATTTTGTACCAATTATTGGATTTTTCTTAAAAACCTTTGGTTCCACCTTATTTTTCATTGCGGCACTTAGTTCGGGCTTTTTATCTGTCATAAATTGATCTTAACTTGTTTTTAATTAATTAAACACTATATAGATAGAGTATGTCTGATGATTTTCAACAAAGAGGAGGAAGCCCTTGGGGCGCACCCCCTAGTGGTGGTGGTAGTGGAAATGGTTCTGGAAGAGGTCCAACACCTCCAGATATTGATAAGATAATAAGAGAATTTCAAGAAAAAATAAAAAAATTTTTACCTGGTGGCAGTTCATCTGGAGGAAAACAAGCTATATTAGTTTTAATAATTCTAGGTTTTGTGTGGTTAGCAAGTGGACTCTATAGAGTTTTACCGGATGAACAGGGTGTTGTGTTAAGATTTGGAAAGTTTGTTAAAACAACTCAACCAGGATTAAATTATCACATTCCTTTTCCGGTAGAGTCAGTCCTTACACCCAAAGTAACGAAAGTAAACAGAATTGATATTGGTTTCAGATCTGAGAGGGATAGTGGATTTTCCTCTTCAGGAGGAGTTGCTGATGTACCTCAAGAAAGCTTAATGTTAACTGGTGATGAAAATATTGTTAACATAGATTTCTCAGTATTTTGGGTAATTAAAGATGCGGGAAATTTTTTATTTAAAATTCAAGATCCTGAGGGAACAGTTAAAGCTGCAGCAGAAACAGCCATGAGAGAAGTAATTGCTAGATCTAATATTCAACCTATTTTAACAGAAGGTAGGTCAGTTATTGAGACCGATACTCAAGAAATTATTCAAAAAATATTAGATGAATACACAAGTGGAATTCAAATTACTCAGGTGCAAACTCAAAAAGCTGATCCACCTGATCAAGTAATTGATGCATTTAGAGATGTACAAGCTGCAAGAGCAGATATGGAAAGATCTAAAAATGAGGCTGAAGCTTATGCTAATGATGTAATCCCAAGAGCTCGGGGTGAGGCTGCAAAAATATTACAAGCTGCTGAAGCTTATAAAAAAGAAGTTGTAGCAAAAGCAGAAGGTGAAGCTAGCAGGTTCCTAGCTATCTACAACGAATATAAAAAAGCTAAATCAGTTACGCAAGAGAGAATGTATTTAGAGACAATGGAAAAAGTTTTGGCTGATATTGATAAAGTAATAATTGAGAAAAACGCTGGTTCAGGTGTAGTACCTTATCTACCATTACCTGAATTACAAAAAAAGAAAGCGACAAATTAAAATGAATTTTGGAAAAATCACAGCTGGTATAATTGTTGCGATCGCTGCAACAGCATTTTTTTCAATATTTGTTGTTAAAGAGGTTAATCAAGCAATTGTTTTACAATTTGGTGATCCTAAAAGAATAATTTTAAAACCTGGTTTAAATTTTAAGATCCCTTTTATTCAAAATGTTGTTTTTTTGGATAAACGAATTTTGAATTTAGATACTCCACCAGAGGAAGTGATTGCATCTGATCAAAAAAGGTTAATTGTAGACGCATTTGCAAGATTCCAAATTGTAGATCCTTTAAAGTTTTATATCTCTGTTGGAAATGAAAGAGTAGCAAGATCAAGATTAGCAACAATTATAAATTCAAGAATAAGAAATGTTTTAGGTCAACAAGAATTACAAACTCTTCTTTCTGAGGATAGAACTAAACAAATGGCTTTAATTCAAGAAGGTGTAAATACAGAGGCAGAAAATTTTGGAATTAAGATTGTTGATGTTAGGATTAAAAGAGCCGATCTTCCACAAGCAAATAGTGATGCAATTTTCAGAAGAATGCAAACTGAAAGAGAGAGAGAAGCAAAGGAATTTAGAGCAAGAGGTGCAGAGATGGCTGTCACAATTACCTCTACAGCTGACAAAGAGGTGACAGTGATTTTAGCTGATGCCCAAAAGAAATCCGAGATCATGAAAGGTGAAGGCGATGGTCAAAGAAATAAAATTTTTGCCAATGCTTTTGGACAGGATCCAGAATTTTTTGCTTTTTATAGAGCAATGCAAGCTTATGAAAAAGCTTTAATAGGTGGAGAGACATCTTTAATATTATCACCTGATAGTGAGTTCTTTAAATTTTTTGGAAACATAAAACCTAAAACAGAATAATTTTTTATGTCAGAATTGATCATTGCTTTTGGTCTATTCTTATTTTTTGAGGGTATTATTTATGCCTTATTTCCATCAAAAATGAGAAATATGCTCAAAAAACTGGAACTAATAAGCAATAATCAACTTAGAACAGGTGGCTTAGTATTTGCTATAATTGGTTTTATTATTATTTATTATTTTAAAAGTTAAAATGAAGAAAGCAAAAATATTTTTATTATCTCTATTATTTTTATGCAGTTCGTTAAGTGTTTATGCAAAAAATATACCATCTTCGTTTGCAGATTTAGCAGAAAAATTAATGCCATCCGTTGTAAACATTTCTACAACTCAAACAGTTGTCACTAGAAGTAACCCCTTCCCAGGATTTGAATTTCCCCCAGGATCACCATTTGGTGATATGTTTAAAGAATTTGGGACCCCGCAAGAAAGACAGTCATCTGCTTTAGGTTCAGGATTTATTATCGATGAAAAAGGCATAGTTGTAACGAACAACCACGTTATTCAAGATGCAGAAGATATTGTTGTAAGAGTTAATGACAAAGAATTTAAAGCAAAAGTTATTGGCGCAGATCCATTGTCGGATATTGCAGTCTTACAAATTGAGACTAAAGAAAAATTTATACCTGTAAAATTCGGAGACTCTGACAAAGCAAGAATAGGTGATTGGGTTATAGCCATTGGAAATCCATTTGGTTTAGGAGGCACAGTAACCTCTGGAATTATTTCTGCTAGAAATCGATCAATTGGTTTATCAAGATACGAAGATTATATTCAAACGGATGCTTCTATAAATTCTGGAAATTCAGGGGGCCCTTTATTTGACATGAATGGAGATGTAATTGGAATTAATACTGCAATATTAGGCAGAAGTGGCTCAATTGGAATTGGTTTTTCTATTCCGTCTAACAGTGCAAAAATTGTAATTGAACAACTTATAGAGTTTGGAGAAACAAAAAGAGGCTGGTTAGGGGTTAGAATTCAGGATGTTACTAAAGAAATAGCTGAAGTTGAAAACTTAGATAAACCAAAAGGAGCATTAGTTGCAAGTGTAGCAGAAAATAGTCCATCAGCGAAAGCGGGAGTAAAAGCTGGTGATATTATATTAGAATTTAATGGAGAAATAATACAAGAAATGAAAGAACTGCCAATAATTGTAGCTAGAACAGAGGTTGGAAAAAAAGTTGAAGTAAAAATTTGGAGAAATAAAAAAGAAATAGTAAAATTGATAACACTTGGACGATTAGAGACTTCAGAAGATTTCAAAGTTTCAGAAAAAGAAAAACCTCAACAAGAAATAGAGATAGAAAATTTGAAAATTACAGTTAGAGAAATTACTAATGAAGACATTAAAACGAGAAATCTACCTAATCAAACTTCAGGATTAGTTATAACAAAAATAGAGGATAATAGTCCATTGAAGAATTCTATTGAACTAAATAGTATTATCTTAGAGGCACAAAAGAAAAAAGTTAGAAATGTAAATGATCTTAAACAAGTTATTAATCAAGTTTTAAAAAGCAATCAAAGAACTATCCTTTTAGTTATTTACAATAGTCAAAATCAAAGAAGATACATTGGTGTAAAATTGGATTAATTTTATGGATTTTAAATCCAAAATTTTTTTAATTTATGGACCAACGGCATCTGGAAAATCTATTTTCGCAGTTAAACTTGCTAAGAAAATTAATGGAGAAATTATCAATGCTGATAGTATGCAAGTTTATAAAGAATTAAAGATTTTATCTGCTCGACCTATTAGAAAAGATTACAAAAATGTAAAACATCATTTGTATGGATTTAAGAACGTAAAAAAAAATTTTTCTACGGGAGATTGGCTTAAATTAGCTAATCAAAAAATTTTAGATATCAAAAAAAGAAAAAAAATTCCTATTTTAGTTGGTGGTACAGGTCTTTACTTTAAGGCCCTCACTGATGGATTAGTAAATATTCCCAATATTCCATTTAAATATAGAGAAAAAATAAGACTTATGCATAAAAAAATTGGACCTAAGAAATTTTACTCTAAATTATTAAAAATAGATCCTTTAGTTTTGAATCACATAAATCCATCCGACACCCAAAGAGTTATTAGAGCTTTTGAAATCAAATCATTTACGAGAAAATCAATTTATCAGTGGTTTAAAAGCACTAAATCGGATTATAAAAAGAAAAATTTTTATAAAATTTATATCGATTATCCCAGGATAGATTTAATTGATAGAATAAATCTAAGAGTTGAGCAAATGATTAAAAATGGAGCAATTGTCGAGGTTAAAAATTTTCTAAAACTAAAAGTTCCTAAAACAAAAACGGCTTATAAGGCCATAGGAGTTAATGAAATTAAAGATTTTATCGATAAGAAAGCTCGAATTTCCGAGGTAATTGAAAAAATATCAATAAAGACAAGGCAATATGCTAAAAGACAAGTGACTTGGGCACGAGGAAATATGTCTGAATGGAAAAAGATTAAATCGAAAAACATAAATAAATTTTTAAAAAAGATTTAGATATCCTTAACTTAGTCTTGACCAATTAACACAACTTCAGCTAGATTGCATGAATGTCTAAATTATTTACAGGAGCCGAAATTGTTTTTAAATGTCTTGAGGACCAAGATGTTGAGTTTATTTTTGGCTATCCAGGTGGTGCCGTTTTGCCAATTTATGATGAACTAAAAAATCATTCTTCAATTAAACATATTTTGGTAAGACACGAGCAAGGTGCAGGACACGCGGCGGAAGGTTATGCAAGATCTTCAGGAAAACCCGGGGTGGTTTTGGTAACTTCTGGTCCAGGTGCAACAAATGTTGTTACTGCTTTAACAGATGCATACATGGACTCAGTTCCTTTAGTATGTATTTCAGGACAGGTTCCAACACATTTAATTGGAACAGATGCTTTTCAAGAATGTGATACAACAGGAATCACAAGACCATGTACAAAACATAATTGGTTAGTGAAAGATATTAAAGATTTATCTAAAACACTTCATGAAGCTTTTAGAGTTGCAACAACTGGACGTCCAGGACCAGTTTTAGTTGATATTCCTAAAGATATTCAATTTGCAAAAATTAATTATTCAAAACCTAAAATTGAAAAAAAACTTAATGGAAAATTGTTAAATCATTTTTCTCAAAAAGATGTTGATAAATTAATAGATTTAATTAACAAATCAAAAAAACCTATTATTTATTCTGGTGGTGGTGTTATTAACTCTGGTCCTGAAGCGAGTGAAGTTTTAAGAGAACTTGTTAGATTAACAGGCTTTCCAATTACATCAACTCTCCAAGGTTTGGGAGCATATCCAGGTGATGATAATCAATTTTTGGGAATGTTAGGTATGCATGGTACTTATGAGGCAAACAATGCTATGCATGATTGTGATTTATTAATAAATATTGGAGCAAGATTTGATGATAGAATTACTGGAAAGATAGATGAGTTTTCTCCTAAATCAAAAAAAATTCATATTGATATCGATCCATCTTCTATTAACAAAATTATAAAAGTTGATTTAGCACTTGTTGGAGATGTTAAAGATGTACTTCAAAGTATTAATAAAACTTTAAAGAAAAATAGTATGGATTTGAACAAATCAAATAAACAAAAAATATCTAAATGGTGGGAACAAATTCAAAAATGGAGAACAAAAAACTCATTACATTTTACAAACAGCAATGAAACAATTAAACCACAACATGCCGTCCAGAGACTTTATGAAATTACAAAAAATGAAGATACGTTCATTACAACAGAGGTTGGTCAACACCAAATGTGGGCCGCACAACATTATAAGTTTAATAAACCTAATCGTTGGATGACATCTGGTGGTTTAGGCACGATGGGTTATGGTTTGCCAGCAGCTGTAGGAGTCCAAATTGCCCATCCAAAAAAACTTGTTATTGATATTGCTGGTGAAGCTTCTGTTTTGATGACAATGCAAGAAATGTCCACTGCAGTTCAATATAATTTACCAATCAAGATATTTATTTTGAATAATCAATACATGGGAATGGTAAGACAATGGCAAGAATTATTGCACGAGAAGAATTATTCTGAGAGTTATTCTGAAGCATTACCAGATTTTATCAAATTAGCAGAAGCTTATGGTTGCAAAGGTATTATGGCTGAAAAACCAAGTGAACTTGACGATAAAATTAAAGAGATGGTTCAATTTGATGGTCCTGTAATTTTTGATTGTCGTGTAGATCCAAATGAAAATTGTTTTCCAATGATTCCATCAGGTAAACCACATAACCAAATGATATTAGGACCAAGTGAAAAAGAAGAAAATAAAATTACTGGAAAAGGAAAAGCTTTAGTTTAATTATGGGTAATCCAAAATCAGCATATAGTGTTTCTACTAAAAAAGAAAAATCTGATACTCACATAATTGTTGTGTGGGTAGACAATGAATCTGGTGTTTTGGCCAGGGTGGTAGGTCTTTTTTCTGGAAGGGGATACAATATAGAGTCACTTGCAGTTGCTGAAGTTGATGCAAAAAAAAATATTTCAAGAATTACTATTGTGACAACTGGGACACCTCAAGTAATTGATCAGATTAAGTTGCAACTAAAAAAATTAGTCCCAGTACATAAAGTGGCTGATTTTAAAAGAAATGATAAAGGCGTTATATTTAAGGAAATGGCTTTGTTTAAAGTTGTTGGAAACACAAATAAAATTAAAAAAGCCATTAAAGCTTGTAAAAAATACGATGCTGTAATATTGGATAAAACAAAAAAATCTAATGTTATACAAATAACTGCTTTAAGAAGAGAGATCGATAAAATGTCAAAAAATTTAAAGAAATTAGGCCTCGTTAGCGTTTCTAGAACAGGAGCTGTCGCGATGACAAGAGGAGACAAAGTATTTAATTAACAATTAAGGAGAAAATTATGAAAATGTTTTATGAAAAAGATACTAATGTAAATCTTATAAAAGACAAAAAAATTGCAATTTTTGGATATGGAAGTCAAGGCCATGCTCATGCTTTAAACTTAAAAGATAGTGGAGTTAAGGAAGTTGTTGTGGCTTTAAGAGAAGGTTCTTCAAGCATTACTAAAGCAGAGTCTAAAGGTTTAAAAGTAATGAATCTATCTGATGCAGCTGAATGGGCAGATGTTGTGATGATTTTGACTCCTGATGAGTTGCAAGCATCAATCTATAAAAATCATATTGAACAAAGAGTTAAACAAGGTTCATCGATTGCTTTTGCGCATGGTTTAAATATTCATTATGATTTGATTAAAGCGAGAAAAGATTTAGATGTATTTATGGTTGCCCCAAAAGGACCTGGTCATTTAGTAAGAAGTGAGTATCAAAAGGGTGGAGGAGTACCATGTTTGTTCGCAGTTCATCAAAATGGTTCTGGTAAAGCAAGAGATCTTGCAATGTCATACGCTTCTGCTGTAGGCGGTGGAAGATCAGGAATTATTGAAACTACTTTTAAAGATGAAGTAGAAACAGATTTATTTGGAGAACAAACTGTGCTTTGCGGAGGTTTAGTAGAATTAATTAAAAATGGATATGAAACATTAGTTGAAGCCGGTTATGAACCTGAAATGGCTTATTTCGAAACTGTTCATGAAGTTAAGCTAATTGTTGATTTAATTTATGAAGGTGGAATAGCTAACATGAACTATTCTATATCAAATACTGCAGAATATGGTGAATATGAGTCTGGTCCAAGAGTTGTAAACAAAGAAGAAACAAAAAAAAGAATGAAAGAAGTATTAGCTGATATTCAATCAGGTAAGTTTACAAAACAATGGATGGACGAATGTAAAAATGGTCAAAAAAATTTTCTCGCAACGAGAGCTAAACTTGCCGAACATCCAGTAGAAAAAGTTGGGGCAAATTTGAGAGCAATGATGCCTTGGATTGGCAAAAAGAAACTGGTTGATAGTGATAAAAGCTAATTAAGAGTCTTTAATATTTACATAAACATTTTGCATTTTCTAATAGAGATTGTATTATAATTTTTCTAAATTTTTATTGATATGGCAAACAAAGATAGAGTTTTTATATTTGATACAACGATGCGTGATGGGGAGCAATCACCAGGAGCATCAATGAGTCTTGAAGAAAAAATTCAAATTTCTAGAGTATTTGATGAGTTAGGAATTGATATTATTGAAGCAGGTTTTCCTATCGCTTCACCAGGAGATTTTGAGGCTGTTTCTGCAATAAGTAAAGTTTTAAAAAAATCAATTCCCTGTGGATTAGCAAGACATTCAAAAAAAGATATTGATAGATGTTATGAAGCATTAAAACATGCTCCTAGATTTAGAATTCATACTTTTATTTCTACAAGTCCTCTTCACATGAAACACAAACTTAATAAGACACCAGAACAAGTATATGAGTCAATTAAAGAACATGTAACGTATGCAAGGAATTTAACTGACGATGTAGAATGGTCTTGCGAAGATGGAACAAGAACTGACATGGATTACATGTGTAAAACTGTTGAGCTTGCAATTAAATCTGGAGCAAAAACAATTAATATTCCGGACACTGTTGGATATACAGTTCCATCAGAATTTACAAAAATAATTGAAACATTATTAAATAAAGTTCCAAATATTGATAAAGCGATTTTATCAACACACTGTCATAATGATTTAGGTTTGGCAGTAGCAAACTCTTTAGCAGGTATACAAGCTGGTGCGAGACAAATTGAATGTACCATTAATGGAATTGGTGAAAGAGCAGGTAATGCTGCATTAGAAGAAGTTGTTATGGCAATAAGAACTAGAAATGATTTAATGCCATATGAAACTGGAATTAATACTACGCTATTAAGCAAAGCATCTAAATTAGTGTCGAATGTAACAGGTTTTCCTGTTCAGTTTAATAAAGCAATAGTTGGTAAAAATGCTTTTGCACACGAATCTGGTATTCATCAAGATGGAATGTTAAAAAATAGAAATACTTATGAAATAATGACGCCAGAAAGTGTAGGGGTAAAACAAACTTCACTCGTAATGGGCAAACATTCTGGAAGACATGCTTTTAAAGATAAATTAATTAGTCTTGGATATGCAGATTTAACAGATGATGTAATTGAAAATGCGTTTGGAAAATTTAAAGTTTTAGCTGATAAAAAAAAACATATTTATGATGAGGATATCATTGCACTTGTTGATGATAGTTTAATTATTGATAATAAAGCTAATACTATATCTCTAAAATCTCTTAAAGTTTTTGCTGGAACAGGAGAACCTCAAAGAGCAGAGATGACATTGGATGTAAATAATCAAATTAAATCAGCAACCGAGACAGGTGATGGACCAGTAGATGCTATATTTAAATGTATAAAAAATTTGTTCCCACACGATGTTAATCTTCAGCTATACCAGGTGCATGCTGTGACAGAAGGTACAGACGCTCAAGCAACAGTAAGTGTTCGTATTGAGGAAAATGGTAAAACAACAGTTGGTCAAGCAGCAGATACAGATACATTAGTTGCGTCAGCAAATGCATATATTGCTGCGTTAAATAAAATGATATTAAAGAGAGAAAAAACTGCTCCTGCAATGGAACAGGAAAAAGAAAAGATGAGAGGTATTTAGATGGGTATATTTGATAGAGTAAAAAAAATTTGGAGCCAAGATATGGCTATTGACTTGGGAACAGCTAATACTTTAGTTGTAGTAAAAGGACAAGGTGTAGTTCTTAATGAACCTTCGGTTGTTGCAATAGTAGATCAAGGTGGAAAAAAACAAGTATTAGCAGTTGGTGATGAAGCTAAAACTATGTTGGGTAGAACGCCTGGTAATATTCAAGCAATAAGACCATTAAGAGATGGAGTTATTGCAGACTTTATAGTCACGGAGGAAATGATTAAGCATTTCATCAAAAAAGTCCATAAAGGAAGCTCTTTTGCTAACCCAAGAATATTAATTTGTGTTCCAACTGGTTCAACACCTGTTGAAAGAAAAGCAATTCAAGATAGTGCTTTAGCTGCAGGGGCAAGAAGAGTTCAATTAATCGAGGAGCCAATCGCTGCTGCAATTGGTGCAAATCTTCCAATATCTGAGGCAACAGGATCAATGGTTGTTGATATAGGTGGTGGTACAAGCGAAATAGCTGTTATGTCTTTAGGTGGACTGGTGTATTCAAAATCATTGAGAGTAGCCGGTGATGCTATGGATGGAGCAATGGTTAATTATATGAGAAAAGAATATAATTTAATGATCGGTGATAGTACCGCAGAAAAAATTAAAAAAGAAATTGGAACTGCAATTCCAAGTAATAATAATACTTATGCAGTTAAAGGTAGAGATTTACGATCAGGAACTCCTAAAGAAGTAAATATTACAGAAGAAGATACAGCTGAAGCTTTAAATGATATTTTAAAACAAATGGTAAACGGTATTAAAGATGCTCTTGAAAGCACTCCTCCTGAATTGTCTGCCGATTTAGTAGACATGGGTCTCGTTTTAACTGGGGGTGGAGCTTTACTAAAAAATATTGATAAACGTTTCTCAAAAGAAACAGGTTTACCAGTACATATAGCTGATGATCCTTTGTCATGTGTTGCGGTAGGTACTGGAAAAGCTTTAGATCAAGAGCAAACTTTCTCGACTATGTTGACTGAATATTAAGAGAAATGGCTACAGGCAGAGACGATTTTATAATAGCAATTCGATCTGCTTTTTTAAAAAAAAGTACTCAACAAAAATTTTCACTATTAACATTAGTTTTTATATCTATTTTCATCATTGTTTTATCAAGCTTAGATTTTAGAATTGTAAGATTTGTAAAATCTGGGATTAATGAAATAGTGTACAGATCATCATTTGTAGTTTCGATCCCAGAAAATCTAATAAAAAATACTTTTATTGAAATAAGCGATTATGCAACTTTTTTTAATGATTACAAAAAAAATAAAATAGAGTTGAGTAATCTTAAGTCGAAAAATATTTCCAGTGAAATTACGCAATATGAAAATAAAGAATTGAAAGAGTTAATTAATGATTATGTTTCTAGTTCAGATAAGATTTTAGCAAAAATAATTGTAGATCATGATAGTCCATTTTTAAAAAGCATAATTATCAACAAAGGAAGTAAAGATAAAATAAAAATAGGAACCAATGTTTACGATCAATCTTATTTGGTAGGTAGAGTAATTGAGGTAAATTATAAAACTTCAAGGGTATTATTATTGTCAGATTTGAATTCAAATGTACCAGTCACAATAGCTCCAGAAAATATCCAAGCAATAATTACAGGCAGCGGGGATAGGGATGCTAAAATAAAATATATAAAAGATGGTATCTTGGATAAATTTACTGATAAAAGTATAGTTTATACTTCAGGAACAGGCGCAATCTTTAAAAGTGGTATTCCCATTGGGAAAGTTAAGATTATTGATGAAAATCAATCGAAAAAATTTTATGTTGAATTTTACAGTGATTTTTCACAATTAAAGTATGTGTTTGCTGAAATCGAAGTTAATTCAGAAATTGAAGAAAAGAATGATGATGAGGTAGAAAGTGAAGTTAAAAATCAAAATCCTATGAATGCAAAATTGAAGATATTAGAGGACGAATTAAAAATTATTGAAAAAAGTAAACTTAAGTTTAAGGATGAGAATGAAAACCTTAAGGTAAAGATTAACGAATTGAATGATCAAATAAATAGTTTTCAGAGTGAAATATTTAGTCAAAAACAAATTATCAATCAATTTAATATTGATGTTAAAGAGTTAGAATTTTTAAGGCTTAATCTTGAATATAGTCATAAATGCCGGAAGTCATTTTTAAATAATAAAGGTTTTGTGGTTGGAACTGAGGAGTACAAAAAATGTGTACTTAACAAAGGAAGAATAAATGACTAGCTTAAAAACAAGAGGTTTTTATTTTAAAGTTTACGCTTTATTACCAATAATCTTCTTATTTATTTCTGTTATGAATGAGTTTGATTTTAATTATTTAAATTTAGATTACTTTTCTTTTAATTTTCCTTTTATATTAATATTTTTCTTTACACTAAAGGAATTCAAACATTTTGATTATCTTTTAGTTTTTTTGGCAGGTTTGATTAATGAT
>CACFZB010000006.1 GCA_902570715.1 uncultured Pelagibacteraceae bacterium | reverse complement strand
AACATAATGAAAAAAAAATAATTTTTTACTTAAAAAATTTAAGAGCAAATTTTGCTTTACTTATTTATAAGACATTTTCTATTAAACCAAAACTATCCATCTTTTTTAAAATTTACAAATCTGACAAATATGAGCAGTATGCAAATAATTACGATACAATTTTTGCGACCTTAGATAGAAAAAAAAAATTAAAAATTTTAGAGATAGGTGTAGGCGGACACAATAAAGACTATGATGGAGGAAATTCCATATTAGCATTATCAAGTTTTTTTCCTAACTCATTAATAATTGGAGCTGATATTGTTGATAAAAGTTTTTTGAATAAAAAAAATATTGAAACTATTATTTTAGATCAAAGTAATCAAAGTGATTTAGAAAATTTAGCAAAAAAATTTAGAACCTTTGATATAATCATTGATGACGGAAGTCATTTTTGTGATCACCAAAGAATTTCATTTTCAAATCTGTTTCATCATTTAAATGACGATGGGGTTTATATAATTGAGGATATGTCAGGCAGTTACGAAAAAGCACTTAGAGGTGATCCAGATTTATCTGTAGAAAAAAACAATATCACCTATTTTTCTCAATTTTGTCATAATGTTAATTCACATATGCTTTATAAAGAAATTTATGATCAAAGAAAAAAATTTATTGATATCGAAAAAATTTTTTATTTCCAAAAATGGTAGCAATATTTAAAAAAAATAAAAAACACAAAATTGTAAGCAAGAATTATTTAGAGATTAACCTGTCTGAATACTCCAACAGAAAAAATAAAAGCGGCCTTGTAGATTATAATATTGAGAAAAAAAAAATAGAAACTAAACAATTTT
Source organism: uncultured Pelagibacteraceae bacterium (assembly GCA_902570715.1). Taxonomy (GTDB): domain Bacteria; phylum Pseudomonadota; class Alphaproteobacteria; order Pelagibacterales; family Pelagibacteraceae; genus Pelagibacter. Next base: position 33,627 of record CACFZB010000006.1, on the reverse strand, counting down.
ATGAAGAAGAAAATAAATAAATCATTTGAAATTTGGAAAGATTTTTTTAAAAACCAAACAAAAAACAAAGTGAATAATTTTACATCTGATATATCTGAAAAGATTTTTATGGAAATTTCAAAAAAAGGATACTCAAAAATAAATATTTATGATTTAGAAAATAACAGTTCATCAGAAGAGTTAAAAAATTTTTTTAGTAAAACCAAAAAAAATTTTTTTGATTTTTTAAATGAAATCAATAATTTTGATGATCATATAAATAAAGATTCACGTAAGTCAGATTACCAAATTAGAGCTTTTGGTTCGCAACATTATTCAAAATTTGATAAAGATTTTAAATCTATTAATGAACTTTTGATAATAAAGGAAATTTTAAATAATTTTTTTGGCATAGATACAATAAATTTTCAAAATGATTTTTGGATTTCTTTTAAAAATAAAAGTTTAGAAAAAAGACAAGCTAGCCAAAGGTGGCATAGTGATCCTGAATTTCATAAAGTAATTAAGATTTTTTTCTATTTTGACGATGTTTCAGAAAACACAGGTCCAACTGAGTATATAAAAGGAAGTTTTTTGTCCTTCTCGCTAAAACAATTTTTTCTTAGACTATATAATTTTCCACATATAAGCGCATACTATCCTGAATGGTTGATAAAGATTTTATTTTCAAAAAAACAAGTTTTTAAATCAATAGGTAAAGAGGGTGATATATTTTTTTATAATACTACTGGTTTACACAGAGGAGGATATGTCAATGAGGGTATTAGAAAATTAGCAATATTTTCATTCACGAATAAAAAATCACCATATTTAAAAGAATCTTATATTTAATAAATTTATGAAATTTTAGACATGTACTTTATTAACACTATAAAAAAATTTTATAATAAAAATACAATTCAAATTAATTACAATCAAACTTATGAGAGTATTTCAAAAAAGTATAATATAAAAAAAAGAAAAAAAAAATTAATTATAAATATTACAATTGGAAGATCAGGAAGTAGGTGGTTAACTAAAATTTTTACTGAACATCAAAATGAGTTTAATGGAGGCACAGAAAGAGATGTATTAAGAGAAAGTTTTTATCATTATTGTAATTATTATAAGTTAAAAATTGATGATGCGCCCTTTTTTTACCAATTAAAATCACAAATTTTAGAAGATTGGAGAAACTCAGATTCATCAATAATCTGTTCACCATATTTTACATTTGGTTTAAAAAAAAATAATTAAAGAGCTTAAACCTGATTATTTAATTCTTAGTTTGAATGAGCCATTTTTCACAGCTAATTCCTTTTACAATAAAGGAATGTTTAAAAATACATTAATTAGTTCAAAAAATTGTGAAATCACAGGTCTACAACAATATTATAATAATGATATTTCTCATTATTTTGGACGAGTAACACCAGTCGGTAAAAATTTTAAAGCCTGGTATAAAAAATCTTCAAGATTAAAAATTGCTTGGTACATGAATACAACGATTAAAAGCATTTATTCACAAATCAAGAATGAAAAAATTTATTTGTTTAATCTTAAAAAAGCAGATCAAAATTATAAATTTTATCTGAATTTAAGAAATATATTTAAAATTAAAAAGAAACTTTCAAAGTCTGATTTCATGAAAATAAAAAAGAAAAGCCTATTAAGAGGAAGTAATGATAATAAGTTTAATAATAAAAATATTAATTCATGGAAAAATAAAGAGATAAAATCTTTTTCTAAGATCGCAAATTTTTATTTTAAACTTTACAAAAAACCAGAAAAATATTTTAAAAAATTAACTATCATATGAAAAAGTTGAAGATATTGGCAATTATATTAGCTAGAAAAAATTCTAAAGGCTTAAGAAATAAAAATATTAAAATTTTAAATGGAAAACCATTAATTTTTTACACTATAAATGTTTTAAAAAAATCAAAATATATTGATAAAATAATAGTAAGCACTGATTGTAAGAATATATCAAATATATCAAAAAAATTTGGTGCGGATGTTCCATTTTTAAGACCAAAAAGTTTTGCGAGAGATTTATCAACTTCTGAAGAAGCTTTACACTATACTCTTAAAAAAATTATTGATGAAGAATATTTTAATCCTGATTTAATTGTTTACAGTCAAATAACTGAACCATTTAAAACTACAAAAATTATTGATAGTGCAATCAAATTAATTCTAAAAGGTAATTGTGATACTGTGTTTGCAGCAAAACCTTTTAAAAAAAATCTTTGGACTGACAAAGGAAAAAAATTAAAAAGACTAAATAGTTTTCAAAAATATGGATTACCAAGACAAAAGAAGAAAAACTTATTCAGAGAAGACACAGGTATAGTTTGCGTCACAACTAAGAAAAATATTTTAGATAAAAAAAGAATTGGAAAAAAAATAAAAATAATTAAATACGAAAATCCATTTGATTATATTGATATTCATAATAAATATGATTTTGAAGTAGCTAATTTTATATTAAAAAAGAAATTATTCTCATTTTAATGAAAAAAAAAATATGTATATATTTTAAAAGTGACAAATTTATCAGAACTTTTTATTTTTCTTTACTTAAAAAAAAGATAGAAAAAAAATATAAAGTTACATATTTAATACATCAAAATTCAAAATTTGAAAAAAATTTGAGAAATAAAATAATTATAGAATCAAATTTTTCTTTGAATAATTTTTTTTTTGATCCATTTATTTTTTTTAATTATTTTATTTTTAAAGTTTTAGATATTATTTCTTTATTTAATTTGAATTTTAAATCTATTTCTTCTCGTTTTAACATAATAAACAAACTTGGATTTCAAAATTTAAAGGCAAAATATCCCAATCATATTTTTGATATTAATGCCGAGGAAAAAGCAGGAAATTTTTTAAAAAGAATACATGGATTTCCTTTTGAAAAAAATCAATTAATATTTAATTTTTTTAAAAATATATATTTTTCAAAAAAATTTATAAGCCCAAGTCTAAATAAGTATATTGAGAAAGAAAAACCAGATTTAGTTTTTTTAACAGATGTACAGGGAGCAGAAAGTTATGAACTTATTAAAATTTCAGAAAAAAAAAATATAAAATTATTAGCTTCAATCTATGGTTGGGATAGACCGACATTAAAAGGATATATTCCTAAATTAAATAATTTAAATTACATAGTAAACAGTCAACAAATGAAAAGAGAAGTTATAAGATTTCATAATATAGCTCCAAAAAATGTGAGAAATTTTGGAAATTATTATTTAGAATTTTTAAGAAATATCAAAATAAAGAAAAAAAGTAAATATTTTACAATCTTTTATGCTCTTTCAACAAATAGAATAAATATTAATGAACTACAAACTATTGAAAAAATAATTTCTTTTTTCTCTAAGAAAATTAAAAATGTGAAATTCATAATTAGAACACATCCACACGATAAATTTTATAAAAAAAAAATTAGATCTTTATTTAAATCTTCTAATATTGAAATAACTTATTCTAGTTTTAAAGATATTAAGGTGCTTATTAAAAGTTTAAAAAATTCAAATTTAGTTCTTACTGCTGGTACATCCATGACATTAGATGCTATGGCATTAAATGTTCCAACTGCAAATATTTCACTTTTTAAAGATGATATTAATTTTAAAAAACAATATTTTTTGAATCTTAAAAAAAATAATTTAATTTTCTATTCATTGGATAAGCTTTATATTAACTTAAAGAACAAGAAATTATCTATAAATAACAAAAAAGCAAAAAAATTACTTATTGATCCAGTTAAAGGTGTTACAAAAAGATATATAGAGGAAATTGAAAAACTATTATGATAAATTTTAAAGATTATTCTGAAAAATTTAGATTATTATTACAGGTATGTGATAATGATAATATATTTATAAAATATATCATTTTATCTTTGTTCGAGTCGTTACTTGATGTAATTTTTGTTCTATCCCTTGTGGCTCTCACCGGACAATTAGTTGGATCAAAATTGAATTTTTTTTTTAATATAAATCAAAATGTATTAATATACGTACCAATTTTTATTTTTATTTTGAGGTCATATGTAACGTATTTTAACTCTGTATGGTTAATTAAAAAATACTCTCAATCTTTAAGGTTATTTCAAGATGAAATTTTTTTTAAGATCATAAGATTAAATAGACTTCAAACTAATGATTTTGATGAGACAGAAACTAATACATTTCTTAATCAAGAAATTCCTGCATTCTTTAAAAATTTCCCCGGTTATTTAGATTTAATTAGATCATTGATTACTTTGGGTTCACTATTGGTTTTTCTGGTATTTAATAATATCTACAACTTTTATTATGTAATTATTATTTCTCTAATAAGTTTTTTATATTTACTTTTTTATAAAAAAAATTTTTTTCATAAAATTTCAAATGAGATTTTAAAATATATGAGGAATAAGCTTAAATATGGATCTATTTTAGTAAGATTTTCTGAAGATATTAAAAATTTTTTCGCACAAGAATTTTTTATAGATAAATTTTCAAAGGTTACATCAGAAGAGCAAGATTTAATGATTTTTAGACACAAGGTAACTAACGCAATTAAATTTGTGTTAGAAATAACTTTAGTCACTTTACTGTTTGTTTATTTAATTGTCTTACTTAATATCTATGGATTTAATGAAGCAATTGTCCAATTTACTGCAATTTTTGCAGTTGGATTGAGATTAATACAACCCCTAAAAACTGCTATTTCCAAAATTGCTGGTTTCCAATTTGATGATGCTTTTTTCAAAAGTTGTAAAAAAAAATTAGCATATTTTGATAAAATTGATTTTAAAAATATTCAAGATACTAATAAAAAAATAGAAAAAATAGAAATTGATTTCAACAATATAAAATTAAATACAATTGATTTTAAAATAAATAAAAAACAAATTATCTCTAATCTTAATTTTGAAGTTAATAAAGGTGCAAAGATAGGTATCTATGGAGCATCAGGATCAGGTAAATCAACTTTAATAAATATAATTTGCGGTAAATATTTTGCTGATGGGGACTATATTTTAGATGGTAAAAAATTAACAACAGATGAAATAATAAATTTTTCTAGGAATAATATTTCTTTAATTAGTCAATCATCATTACTTTTAAATGCTGCATTAAAAAATAACATAGCATTTGGAATTGAGGAAGATAAGATCGATGAAAAAAATGTTCTTAATGTTATTAAAAAAGCAGGATTGAACACTTTCTTTAATAAAATAGACAGAGACCTAAATTTTGAAATAGATGGAATTAATTTTAATGTCTCTGAGGGTGAAAAAAGAAGAATTTTAATAGCTAGATCTTTGTATTTTTTCAAACCTATAATGATATTAGATGAGGCAACAGTAAATTTAGATTATCAAACACAAAAAGATATAATTGATAATATTTTAAATGATAAAAAAACCACAGTTATAATAATTTCACATAATCTTGAAATAATTCAAAAATGTGAAAAAATTTATGAAATGAATAATCAAAAATTAAGTATTATAAAGGAATAATATGAAAAAAAATTTTTATAATACTTATCTTAATAAATACTGCTCAATACTAAAAAATATATCTTTTGATAAACTAAATTTAATTGAAAAAGAGTTAATAAGATACAGGAGACAAAAAAATAAAGTTTTAATTTTTGGAAATGGTGGTAGTGCTTCAATTGCTTCTCATTTTGCAACAGATCTTGTTAAAATGTGTGGTATTAGGGCATTTACTATTTCGGATTTCAATTTTATCACATGTATGTCAAATGATTATGGCTTTGATAAATGGATAAAAAAAGCAATAGAATATTATGCTTCACAACAGGATTTAATTATTCTTATAAGCAGTAGTGGAAATTCAAAAAATATGATTACTGCTGCTGAGTTTTGTAAAAAAAGAAAAATTAACTTAATAACTGTAACAGGTTTTAATAAAAGAAATAAACTTAAATCATTTGGGAAAATCAATTTTTGGGTAGACTCAAATAATTATAATTTTGTAGAAAATGTTCATCAAACTTGTCTATTAGCTGTAGTTGATAAAATTACAAAGAAAGCATGATATTTAATTTTAAAAGTACTATTTTAGTTGCCGAAATAGGTTGGAATTTTTTAGGAGATATTAAACTGGCAAAAAAGATGATTTTAGTAGCCAAAAAAAATGGGGCTGATGTAGTTAAATTCCAAATTTGGGATCCTAATTATTTAAAAGATGGTCCATGGGATAATGATGGAAGAAAAGAAATTTATGAAAAATCTTATTTAAACTTAGATAAATATCTAAAACTTAAAAATTTTTCAAAAAAAAATAATATTAAATGTTTTGCGTCAGCCTTCACTCATAGAGGCGTAGATTTATTGATTGCTGCAAAAGATAAAGTGATTAAGATACCATCTCATGAAGCTTATAATTTAGACTTAATTCAATATTCTCTTAAAAATTTTAAGCAAGTAATAGTTTCCGTTGGTGCATTAAAAAAAAATGAGCTTCATAAATTATTGAAATTTAGAGACAATAAAAAATTTATTCCTTTGCATTGTGTCAGTAGTTATCCTTTGGAAAGTAAAAAATGTAATTTTGAGAAATTAGATTATTTAAGAAATAATTATAAATATTTTGGGTATTCAGGACATTTAGATGGTATTGAAGATGCTGTTTATGCAATTTGCAACGGTTCTTCAATAATTGAAAAACATTTTACCTTAAATAAAAAATTACCAGGTAGAGATAATAAATTTGCTATTTTACCTGGGCAATTAAAACAATTAAAAGAATGGATTCATTTAGTTCAAGATTTTAAAATTAAAAAAGGCCTTGGATTACAAAAAAATGAATTTGATATATTCAAAAATTATAGAGGTAGATGGAATGAAACATCCTAAAATATCTATAATTATAAGAGGAAAAAATGAGTCAAAGTGGTTAAAGATTTTACTTAGAGAGTTATTTTTACAAACATACAAAGATTATGAAATAATTTATTGTGACAATGATAGTTCTGACAATAGTATTGAAGTTTGTAAGAAATTTAATATCAAAAAAATATTAAAGATAAAAAAGTATACTCCCGGTTTATCTTTGAACAAAGGAGTAAAAATAGCTAAAGGCAAATATTTAGTTTTTATATCATCACACTGTATCCCCTGTTCAAAAAATTGGTTAAAGAATTTAGTGAAATTTCAAATTGATAATCCTAATTTATCAGCATCGTATGGTAAACAAATTCCACTTCCAGGTACGAATAGTAAAAATGCTTTAGATATGAATATAATTTTTCGTGATGAAATTATTATTCATCATAAAGATCCATATATAAGCAATGCTAATTCTATTTATTTGGCAGATAATTTAAAAAAAAATTTATTTAACACTAATGTAACCAACATTGAGGATAGATTATGGGCAATTAATGAGACAAAAAGGGGTGGAAAAATTGGGTACAACCCAACAGCTGAAGTGTTCCACTTACATGGAATTCACCAGCATAATGATGAAACTCTTAGGTCTCAAAGAACTGTAGATATATTAAACAAAAATTTCTTAAAAATATGGAATAGATGTAAATTTTTGAAAAGTAGTTACTTTAATTTTTTGATTATAATAAATGCAAGAAGAGAAAAAAATAAAAGTTCAGTTAATAAAAAAATAGACTCACTGAAAAAAAATATTTTTTATTCAAATTTGGGAAAGCCAGTTATTGTGGTTATAACTGATTTGAATTTAAGAAAAGTAAATAATTTAGTAAAGATAAAACCATCAAATACTTTGGAAAAAGATTTAAAAAATATTTACAAAAAGTTTAAAAAAAAATTTTTAAAAACTAATTATGTTTTAACGTTAAATACTCAAGGCAGATGGAAATTTAGAGAAATCAAAGAATTGATTGAAAAAACAATTTATTATAGTAGACTTTCAGGAACATTTCATAAAGATTTTAACGGAAATTTTATAGTTGAATTTCCCGATAGATCTAATTTTAAGAATGTTTCATTAATAAATCAAAAGGAAAAACCAAAATTAAAACTTCTCTTGTGGAAGAATGGATGTTTAATAGATCCAGATTATTTGAGAAGAGGTTTATACTTTGATGATCAAACTTATTTATTTGAATTTAAAGATTAATTTCATCTGATGAATTCTTTCAAAAAGTTTTTCTCACCAATTATTTTTGTACTTTCAACATTTTTACTATTTTATACATTTTATAAATCTGAAATTTTTTGGAATGGTGAAAAAAGGAATTATTATTTTTTTAATTACATTATATCATTATCCTTATTTTTCTTTTCAATTTTCACTTTTTTAATAAATAAAAAAATCAAAGAGTATGTAATTATTATAAGTGTTAGTTTTTTAGTTTCACTCTATCTTATTGAAGGTTTTTTGATTTTAAAAAATAAAACTTCAACAGAATTATATTTAAAAAGTAAATTATTCAAAAACAAAACAGGTAAAATATATGACAAAAGATCGAAATTTGAATTTTACGAAGATTTAAAAAAAAAAGACGATAGTGTTGTTGTGAATGTAAATCCAAGTGAATACTACAAAAAAGAAGGATATAAATTATTTCCTTTATCAGGTATCTCAAATTCAAAAACAGTTCACTGCAATGAAAATGGATATTATTCAATTTATCAGAGCGACAGATATGGATTTAATAACCCTGACGAAGAATGGAATAATAAAATAGTTGAATATATTGTTGTTGGAGATTCTTTTGTTGCTGGGGAATGCGTAAATAGACCAAATGATATTCCTTCTAATTTAAGAAAATTGTCAAATAAATCAGTTTTAAACTTAGCATATAGTTCTAATGGTCCTTTAATTGAGTACGCAACTTTAAGAGAATATTTAAATTTAAATGCCAAAAAAGTATTATGGTTTTACTTTGAGGGGAATGATTTACGAAATTTAGTTTCAGAAGAAAAAAATGATATTTTACTGAATTATTTAAATGATCCAAATTTTAGTCAAAATCTTAAATTAAAACAAGATGAGATAAATAGTTTAGCTAATGATTTGATTAAAATAGAAAGAAAAAAAGAGAGAATAAAAAAAGAGAAAGATAATTTTATTTATAACTTTATTAATTTTATTAAACTTTTAAATTTAAGAGTTTTATTATCAATTATACCGTCAGCCTCAATATCAACTGAGCCATATCAAGAGCAATATAAATTAGATAGATTTAAACAGATATTAAGATTAACAAAGGATTTGACGAATAAAAATAATTCAGATTTATACTTTGTTTATTTGCCTGATATTAATCGCTTTACTAAAAAAAATTACGATAATGCTTATTTCAGTTTAATTAAAGATTTATGTAAAAATTTAAATATCCCTTTTATTAATGTTCATAAAGAAATTTTGAAAACTAATATAAATCCACTAACTCTTTTTGCTTATGAATTTGGGACCCCTCACTTTAATATTGAGGGTAATAAAAAAGTTTCTACGATTGTTTATGAGATGACAAAAAATTAGAGTTTATTTATTAAATCATTTAATTTTCCTCAGGTAAGATATGTCCCCTGATATGATCACAACCATTACAAGCATCAATTTCATATGCTTTTTTTGCTTCATGAAGATTTCTTGCTACATCTAAACTTTTTCCGTTCCAAATCTCAGTTAAACTTTCATTGCCCATTTTTCCTAGTGTCAATCTTTTACCAGCATCTCTGCAACATGCAGTTACCTCACCAGTCGCATTGATTGTTAATCTTTGCCATAAAGCAGGGCAGGAATATGATTTATTCTCTTTTTTTAATCTTGCGTATCTATCCTCTTTATCTAATCCATCTTGGTTCCTATAGTCAGTGTAGGTAACTTCATCAGCATAAGGACCCCAAAAATTTTCAAATTCTTTAGCTTCGTGATCGTTTTCTTTCATTCGAACCATACTTACTCTTATGACAGGTTTATAAGCATTCAATTTTTTTTTAATCTTATGAAAAAGTCTAACTTTTTCAACAGTATCCTCAAACTTAGCATTTACTCTTATTTTTTCATAAAGTTCTTTAGAAATAGAGTCTAAAGAAAAAATTATTCTATCTAAACCAGAATTAATAACTTCTTCAGCAAGCTTCTCATCCATGACTGTACCGTTAGTGTGAAGCATAACATCTAAAACACCTTTAGATTTTGCATAGCTGATCATTTTGATTAAATTTTTATTAAAAAAAGATTCTCCAAAATTATTCAAGTTAATAGCTTTTAAGCCTTTAGCAGATCCTTCATCAATAATTTTTTTAAAAATTTCAAATTTCATCATTTTGTTTTGCCACTGACCCATTTCAACTCTATGAGTTCGTGGACACATTGGGCAAGCTAAATTGCAATATGACGTTATTTCAATATCAAGGTGTAGTGGAAATTCTGTTTTTATATGATTTACTGCAGTTTCTCTCCACAAATTTCTATAAGACTTGTACTCAGGTAAATTTCTGTAATTAGCATTAATATTCTTTTTAACTATTTCGTAATGTGAATAAAGACCATTTAACTCATCATCGTTTTCTTCATTATAATTTTCAGCAAATTTTTCGTTGTCAGTTTTTACCACAGCACTGTTTAATTTATTTTTCATTAAAATTAACTATATAACATCAAATTAAAAACAAACAAGTACTATAACTTTTGAAAGTAATTAGATACACAATATAATAAACTTATTTCTTTGTTAAATGTAAAAAAATTCTCTGCACATGATTTTCATTATCAAAAAACTTATATTTATTATTTAAAATAATTTTATTTAATGAATATATCTCAAAAAACCATAGCCTGTTTTTAAAAAATTTATTGATCATTTTTTGAAAAAAACTTGATTTATCAAAACCTTTTATTGAAACAATATTAAATTCATCATTAAAAAGTTTTTTTAAGGTATCAAAATTAAAATGTTGGTAGTGTTTTTCACTAACTTTTTGGTTTGAATGGGGAACAGTTATGTACAAATCTCCACCAGGTAATATTATATTTGAAATATCTTTAACAAATTTTTCAACCTTGTTTAAAGGTATGTGTTCTAAGGTCTCTATCAAGCTTGCTGAGTTATAAATATTTTTTTCAACATTTTCTATATCTAGACATATAAAATTTACATTTTTTTCATTTTTAAACATATTAGCCCAATCAATAGATTTTTGATCATAATCTAAACCAGTAAAACTTATTTGACTAAGTTTTGTTGAAAGTTCATTCATTAGTCTTCCATCTCCGCAACCTATATCAATATGTTTTTTCGGATTTTTTTTGCTTAACAATTCTAAAATTTTTAAATATGAAATCGAGTAACTAAGTGAAAAATTCCAATTTTTGAATGATTTAAAATCTTTTAACTCTGAATCAATTACAGGAATATAATGATAAGGAAAGTTATATTGATTTGATTGAATTAATTGTTTTTTTTCTTTGTTTTTTTTATCAAAAATCATTATGAGTTTATAGTTTATATTAAATTATTATAAAATAAACTTTGTTATGAAAAAATACATACTTTTGACAGGTTGTGCTGGATTTATTGGTTTTCATTTATCAGAAAAATTATTAAAAAAAAACTACAACTTAATTGGTGTTGATAGTGTTAATAATTATTATAATCCTAAACTAAAGTATAGAAGACTAAATATATTAAAGAAAAAAAAAAATTTTAAGTTTTTAAAAATTGATCTTTCTGATAGAAAAAAAACTTTTAAATTATTAAGTAAATACAATTATAAATTTGTTATTCATTTAGCAGCTCAACCTGGGGTAAGATACTCCCTTAAACACCCAGAGACATATGTTAAAAATAATATATTAGTATTTTCCAATATTATTGATTTTATTAAAGAAAAAAAACTTAAATTTTTTTATGCCTCATCAAGTTCTGTATATGGTGATAGTAAAAGTTTTCCTAAAAAGGAATCAGACTTACTTCAACCAAATAATATTTATTCTTTGACAAAAAAAAATAATGAAGAAACTGCAAATCTATATGCTAAATTTTACGGAATTACAGCAGTAGGTTTAAGATTTTTCACAGTTTATGGGGAGTATGGAAGACCAGACATGTTCATTTTAAAGTTTTTACAAAGTGTAATTCACAAAAAAAAAATTTATGTTTATAATAAAGGAAATCACTTTCGTGATTTTACCTATATCAACGACACAATAGAAATGACATTTAATCTAATAAAAAATATAAATAAATTTAAGAAAGGTAATCATATTTTCAATATTTGTAGAGGAAAAAGTGAAAGTTTAAGGAAGATTGTTTCTCATTTAATTTTATTAACAAATTACAAAAAGATTATTTATACTAAAAGTTTTAATACTGAAGTTTATAAAACTCATGGGTCTAATAATAAAATAAATCAATATTTTAAAAAGGGTAGAAATCCATTCATAGATATAAAAAGTGGTATTAATAAAACATACAAATGGTTTTTAGAAAATCAAAATTTGTTTAAATGAAAAAAAAAATTTTCATCTTTGATATAGACAATACTATTTGCAAAACAAAAAAAAACTTTTATTCAAAATCAAAACCAAATAAAAAATTGATAAGTATGATTAATTCTATCAAGGAAAATGGTCATTACATAAAAATTTTTACAAGTAGATATATGGGGAGAAATTTAGAAAATTCCAAAATTGTTAAAAAAAAATATTTTAAAACAACTTATAATCAGCTGAAAAAATGGGGATTAAATTTTGATGAATTAATCATGGGAAAACCAAGTTATGATTATTTTGTTGATGATAAATCGCTAAATATAAAGGATTTAAAAACAGATAGAATTTTAAAGAAATATTCGAAAAATAAATAGATTTTATTTTTATATGATCAGAAAAAAACTTTTGTTTTATATTTGTGAATGTGACTTTCCATCGACCTCAGCATATTCAATTCATGTAGCTAAGATGTGTGATAAATTATCAAAAAAGTATAATGTAATTTTGGTTACACCGTACTCTTCAATAAATTTTAGCGGTTTAAAAAATGTATACAACATCAAAAATAAGTTTCATGTTTTATCAACATTTAAAAAGAAAAAAAATTTAAATTTTATTAATAAATTTATTTTTATCATAAGGTTGTTTTTTTTCTTAAATAATAAAAAATATAAAAATCAAAAAAAAATTATCTTTTCAAGATCTATTATTTCAAGTTTATCCCTATCTCTGTTTGATTTTAAAAATATTCTTGAATTGCATCATGAATTAAAGGGATTTTCTAAGTTTTTTTATAATCTAATAAGAATATTTAAATATTTTGATAATATAAAATTCATAATCATAAACCGAAATTTAAAAAAATTACTAAATTTAAAGCAGGCTTTAATTTTAGATGATGCAGTTGATGTTGAGCAATTTGAAAAATTTAAAAATAAAAATAAAAAGTTTAAATTAACATGTCTTTATGTTGGAAGCTTTCATAAAGGAAAAGGTTTAGAGCAGTTGATTGAATTGGCAGAACTATGTCCAGAAATTAAATTTCACGTTTACGGTGACAAAAAATTTTTACCTGAGAATATTAAAAAAACTTATTTAAAAAATTTAAAGATCTTTGATTTTATAAATTATTCCAAAATTCCAGATTTATTAAACCAATATGAGGTAGTACTAATGCCACTTCAAAAAAAAAATTTTGGTCGAGGAAATATTGATATTTCAAATTCTACTTCACCAATGAAAATGTTTGACTATTTAGCAAGCGGCAAAATAATAATTGCCTCAAAACTTAAAATTTATAATCATATTTTGGTAGATCGTTATAATTGTATTTTAGTTGACCCTGAGAATTTAAAAGAATGGAAAAAAAAAATTTATTATGCGTTTAATAATTTAATCAAAAATAAAAAGTTAAAGATTAATGCTAAAAAAACTGCAAAAAAATTTACCTGGGATTTAAGAGTAAAAAAAATTGAAGATAAATATTTTAAAGAATTTAGTAATTAAATTTAACAATCCATCACTTGTCTGTACCACAGTTTGAACATTACTATTGTAGTAAGACTAAACTTATTTAGCAATTTGTTATCTTGATTTATTGAATTTAAAAGATTTTCTTCATTAAATATTTTTTCCTCCCCAGAATTTGTCTTGAAAAGATCATAAGCATTTTTTTGCAAAAAATGTTTTAGTATTTTTTTGTCATCTAAAAACCAACCTCTTTTTTTTCTATTCAAAATATAATTAGGTAAATCGCTAAATGCCTCTCTTAACTCTAGTTTATTTTTATTCAAGTTTATTTTATTTTTTATTTTTTCTGGATTAAAATATTTTAAAATTGTTAAATCTTGAAATGGTACTCTTCCCTCAACCGAATTGGCCATTGTGCATCGATCAAGTTTAAGATTATGCTCATCAGGTAGCCAATTATAAAAATCAAATTTATTTAATTTTGTAAGATTGTCTTCATTGTAATTTTCAAAAAGATGATTTTTAATTTGTATAATAGAATTAAAAAAGTCGTTTTTGAATATATACTTATAATTTTCATTATCATTTTTTTTAAAAAATAAATAAGGAATTTTATCATTTTTTATTGTGTAACTTTTAATCTTTTTATTTAAAAAAGATAAGTATTTTAGTTTACGGGAAATTTCTAAAGTTTGATATTTTCTATAACCTCCAAAAATTTCATCTGCACCGTCTCCTGTAATAATAACAGAAAGATCATTTTGATTAGCAAGTTTAGATTGTTTATAGGATGAAATTATATTTAAGTTTGCTACTGGCTCATCAAAAAAAGATGAAATCCTATTTAATAAATCTCCATTAAAAATTTCTTTTTTTGTAATTGTAGCTAAATTCAATTTGATATTAAATTGATCGCAGATCCTTTTTGTGTATCCATAATCTATATCTTTTTCAAGTTCATTATCTTCATAAATAGATGTGTACGCTTCAATTTTTTCATTAATTTTTCTTGTGGTTAACGAAATAATAGTTGAGTCTATTCCCCCCGAGAGAAATACTCCAATTTTTCGGTCACCTATTAAATTTTTTTCTATTGATTTACTTAAGTCTTTTCTTAAAGATGAATTATTTTCTTTTAAAAAATTATTTTTTTTTGAAAAATCAATTATCTTATAATCTAAAATTTGATTTTTTTTTATATTGAATTTTAAAATAGTATTTGGCTTAACTTTTAAAACATTATTTATAAGAGTCTTTGAATTGGGTGAAAAACCATATCTAAAATAAAAATTTAAACATTCAAAATTCAATTTTTTTTTAGATAATGAATACAAAAACCATGCCTCAGATGCGAAATATAAATTTTTTTCATCATTAAAGTAATAAAGAGGTTTTGTTCCAGTATAATCTCTTATCATATATAAATTAGAACTATTAATATCGTAAAATATTATTGAAAAAATACCCTCTATTTCTTTGATAATTTTTGTTCCAAATTTTGTTAACAATTTAAATAAAACTTCAGTATCACTTTGAGTATCAAATTTTTGATTAATTAAATATTTTTGAATTAAATTTAGCTTATTATAGATTTCTCCATTAAATAAAAGAAGGTAGTCATCATTTCTAAAAATCCTATTAGCATTTGTATTTAAATCTTGAATTGACAATCTATTAAAACCAAAACAAGCAATCGTATCATTTTCTTCAAACTTTATTTTAGTTTGAAAATCTGGTCCTCTATGATTCATTTTTTTTTGATAAAAATCAAATTTTTGATCCAGTCCAGATTTATGACTATTTTTTTCAACTATATATCCTAAAAATCCACACATTTTAAAATTTGTAATTTAATTACAGAACATATTATTAATATTTATTTTTAAAATAAAAGATATAAGAATAGTAATTGTTAATAGCATTTTTTTAATGAAAAAAATATTTTATTGGTCCCCATTTCTTACTAAAATTGCAACAATAAAATCTGTAATTAATTCTGCTTCAATTTTAAAAAAAAAAGATCATTTATCTGAAGTTTATATTATTAATTCGGTGGGGGAATGGAATGATTATAAAAATGAAATTGAGAGTAAAAATTTAAAAATCATTAATTTGATAAGTTTTAATTTGCACAATTATCTACCTAAAAATGGTTATTTACAAAGTAGGCTAAGTTTAATCATCATATCTTTTGTGACTTTGCTACCATTAATCTTTACTCTAGTAAAAGTAAAACCTAATTATTTTATTGCACATTTAAATACCTTAATGATTATGATTTTAAGTCATTTCTTTAAGATAAAATTTATTATTAGAATTTCAGGATATCCAAAGCTTCATTTTTTAAGGCATTTTTTATGGAAAATGTTTTCAAAGAAACTTTTTGCTATAATTTGTCCAACAGATTTAACAAAAAAATTATTACAGGAAAAAAAAATTTTTAAAGAAAATGGTATTCACAGAATCGAGGATCCTGTATTTAATCTCGAGGAAATTAAAAATAATAGTGGGAAAAAATCTAATAATCTCTTGGCAATTGGAAGATTAACAAAACAAAAAAATTTTAATTTTTTAATTAATTGTTTCTCTTACATAGAAAAAAAATATCCCGGAACCTATAAATTGAATATTCTCGGAGATGGAGAGCAAAGAAATGATCTAGAAAATTTGGTTTCAAAACTTAAACTAGAAAATAGCGTTTATCTAATTGGACACAAAGATAACGTAAATGATTATTTTAAAGAGTCTAAATGTTTTATTTTGTCCTCTTTATGGGAGGATCCGGGTTTTGTACTTATCGAAGCAGCTATGAATGAAACATTTATTCTATCTAGTGATTGTCCTAATGGCCCTAGAGAGTTCATAGAAAATAATAAAGCTGGGCTTTTATATGAGTCAAATAATATTGAAAGTTTTTTGGAAAATTTCGATAAAATGTTAAATCTTAATGACAAAGATAAAAATGATATAATTTCTTTTTCTAAAAATAAATCTTATTTATATTCTTCAGAAGAGCATTACAAAAAAATGAAATTAATATTTAAATAGGTTTTTATATATTTTCAAAAATATGTTCATATTTTTTTATTATTTTTTTTGTATCAAATCTTTTTAAGCTTTTAAAAAATAAATCTGATTTTATTTTTAATTTTTTTGGGTTATCTAAAAAATTTTGTAACTTTGAACTTAAATGATTAGAATTTCTAACTTGAAATAAATCACCAAATTTTCCATTATTAAGTATTTCATTGGGTCCATGGGGACAATTAGAAGATATGATTGGAATTTTATTTTTTCCGGCCTCAATTAATACGTTTCCAAATCCCTCATATCTGGAGCTTAAAATAAAAAGTTTTGCTTTTTTAATTATGAAATTTGGATTTTTAAATTTTGTAAAAATTTTAATTTCATTCTCAAGTTTATATTTTTTGATTTGTTCTATTAGTCTATGATATTGTGATCCATAACCAACAATAAAAAGTTTGAAATTTTTTTTGTTATTCAACTTTTTAAATGCTTTAATTAAGGTATATTGATCTTTTTGTTTTTCTAATCTTGCAATATTTAAAATAAGATTTTTAGGTATTTTTATTTTTTCTTTATAACTTTTAGTTTTATAGATAGATTGATCCAAGGATGGGTTGTATATAGTAAAAGTTTTAGATTTTGTAAAATTTTTTATTTCTTTTCTCAAATCATTTGAAATACAGATTACAATATCAGAATATTTATAAGTGGTACGTACTAAAAATTTAATTGTCTTTTTTTTTAGATAATCTAAAAAATTATAGGAATTATCTAACTCATTTAAACTATTTCTTTCTATCAAAATATGTTTAATCCTTTTTAATTTGAAAAGTATAAAAAATGAAACAATATTTGCAAAATTTTGGTTAGAAATAAAAATATTTTTATTTTTTTTATCCAAAATTTTATTAACAATATTTCTTACTTCAAAAATTGATAGAATAGTTCTTTTAGACTTAACTCTATAGTAAAAAATTTTTTTTTTTATAAATCCTTTAATTAGTGGTTTTGAAATTGAGATAAAATGAATTTTGTATTTTTTTTCATCTAAATTATTGATAAGTCTTGCTAAAGACCTGTCAGCCCCACCCATTCCAGAATATGGATGAAAAATAATTAAATTTTTAAGTTTTTTCATCTTAAGGTACTAATTTTTGCCAAATTCATATAGACAAATAACTTATGGTAAAATTTTTAATTTGTATATGTTCTAACAACGTAAATAAATTGAAAGTCACAATATCAAGTCTTTTAGAAATGAAATTATTAAATAATTTCAAAGTTTCTATTTTGATAATAGATAATTCTAATAATATTAAAATACAAGATTATATTAAGATAATATCAAAAAAGAAATTTTATAAGATTTATTATTTTTTCGAAAAAAAAAATGGTATTCCCAAGATTAGAAACAGATGTTTAAAAGAAGCAAGAGAAATAGATGCAAATTACATATGTTTTTTTGATGATGATTCATTCGTAGAAAAAAATTGGCTAATTAAAAATTTAAAAATTTTTAATAAGTTTAAAAAATGCTCAATTATATCTGGTCCACAACATTCATCAAAAAAACATATCTTTTATGAAGTTTTAAAACCAAAATTTAAACATCTAAGTAAAATTACCTGGTGTTCAACAAACAACGTAATTTTTAAAAAAAAACTTATAAGTGATAAAAAAATTAATTTTGATGAAAGACTAAGTAATATTGGAGGATCAGATCAGCTTTTTTTTAAAAAATTATTTCTAAAAGGATTTGAAATAAGGTGGAATCAAAATACTGCTGTGATTGAAAAATATCAAAAAAAAAGAGAGAGTATCTCTTGGTTTTTAAAAAGAAATTTTAGATATGCATCATCGAGTGTTTTAATAGATAGATATTCTCTTGGATTTATTAAAGGCTTAATTTTAAGTATTCTAAAAATTAATTATTATTTGTTCTTATTTCTATTAAATTTTTTATTAATATTATTTAGTCCAAAAAAAAATTTATTAGAGTCATTAAAAAATTTAGTTCGCGTATTTTCAATTCTAGTTGGGCTTTTTGGTTTTTTTCCAAAAAAATATATTTAAATGACAGTAAAAAAAAATAACTTAGTTTCAATTATCATGCCTTTTTATAAAAAAGAAAGATATTTCAAAGAAGCGTACAATTCAGCAGTTAAGCAAACATATAAGAATATTGAGATTATAATCGTTTGTGATGAAAATACTGAAAGAGCAAAAAAATTTTTAAAAAATTATGAAAAAAATAAAAAAACAAAAATTTATTACAATTCAAAAAATTTAGGGGTAGCACTTTCTAGAAATATAGGAATAAAAAAAAGTAAGGGCAAGTTTATTGCTTTTCTAGATTGTGATGATCTTTGGAAAAAAAATAAAATTGAAATTCAATTAAAATGGATGTTAATGAACAATTTAAACTTTTCTCACACCTCTTACGATATAATAAATGAAAAAGGAGAAAAAATTGGAAAACAAAATGCTAAAAAAAGTTTGAGTTATAATGCTCTATTAAAATGTTGTTATATAGGCACATCATCGGTAATTGTTCTAAAAACATTAATTCAAAAAAATTTGTTTAAAAATATATCAACTCAAGAAGATTATATTACTTGGCTTAATATATCAAAAAAAAAAAGTTTAAATGGTATGTACTTGACTCTTAGTAGCTGGAGATCCTCTCATAATTCGTTATCAAGAAACTTTTATACAAAATTAATTAATGCTTTTTTAGTTTATTATAAGTATCAAAAAATAAATTTTGTTACCTCAGTATATAGACTTTTAGTGTTGGTATTTTTTAATATATTAAAAAAAATTCAAAATAAAATTAATGCATAAATATAAAGTAAAATTTATTGTTATTTTCATAGCTTATTCATCTTTACTATTAGGATTTTTTTTAAATGAAAATTCAAGCGGAGGGGCGTTAAATGATTTCAAACATCACTATGAGGTTATGTTGGGATTTAATATAGATTTTGGTTACAGTTTACATAATTATCATGTTTATAAAAATGATCATTCTCCTTTATTTATATCCACACTATTAGTAATTTTTAATATCCTTGGCAGCGAGGATTTGCTCAGATTTGTTTTTTTTCATTTTGCTTTATTTATTCCTTTTTTTTTCTATCTTTGTTTAAAACAAATTTTCAAAGATGTTGACTCAGATAAATTATTTGTATTTTCTTTTATTTTAATTTTATCACCTCATGTAAGATCTTTATCATTTTGGCCAGGTAGTGAAATCATATCATTATTATTTTTTTTGTTATCAATCTTTTTTTATTCTAAATTTTTAGATAAACATGAAATCAAATATGCTTATCTAAATATATTATTTTTGGCATTATCATCTTATTATAAGCCTATTTACGCAGTATTTTCTGTTCTTTTTTTTATAGAATTCATTAAGGTATTTGGTGTTTCCAGGAAAACTCTCATTTTAGCTTTGGAAAATATATTACTTTCAGTACCTGCATTTTATTTTATTTTATTCATAAATAATTATCCTTTTAGGCTTCAACAAGAGAATGAGTCAATTTATTCTTTTAATATTTCAAATATAATTTTAATAGTTTCATCTATAATATTATTTCATTTTTTATTTTTTATTTATTATTTCATTAATTCAAAAAAGTTATTTTTATTTAAAAATATTAAATTGGTAGAAATCATATTAATAGCTATATTAACAATAATAC
Source organism: uncultured Pelagibacteraceae bacterium (assembly GCA_902570715.1). Lineage (GTDB taxonomy): Bacteria > Pseudomonadota > Alphaproteobacteria > Pelagibacterales > Pelagibacteraceae > Pelagibacter. The sequence continues at coordinate 12,983 of CACFZB010000006.1, read as the reverse complement.
TGTCACTTTCGTTTAATTTTGATGTTAGTCAATTAGGTGTTGGTGGAGGAGTGTTTCTTAAAGTATCAAATCTATTATTTGGTAATGATATTATATTTTTTGTAATTTGTTTCTTTTCAATTATTGTAATTTATTCAATAATAAAATTAAACTTCCTTTTACATTTAATGATATTCTTGTGCCTTTTTTTACAGAACCCACTTAATTATTTTTACCATGAATATTATGATCCACTTTTTATGATATTATTTTTTACTTTATTTAGCAGTAAATTGAGCAATGATTTTTTTAAAGAAAAAACAAATATTTTCTCATTATATGTATTTTATTCTTTGTTTTTTATGATGAATTTGTTTAAAAATCTAAATTACTTTACAAATAATATAATATTTTAATATGAGAATTCCTAAAACTACCAAAATTAAAAAGTGTAGACTTTGTAAATTTTCAAAACTTAAACAAATTTATAATTTTGGAAATCATTTTGTAAGTAATTTTGTTAACAAGACTTCAATTCGTAAGGGAATTAAAGCTCCACTGAATTTAGTTTATTGTAAAAAATGTCAGTTACTTCAACTTGAGCACTCAGCACCACAAGAAATCATGTATAAGAAATTTTATTGGTATAAGTCTGGTATCACAAAAACCATGAGAGATGGGTTAAAAGAACTTTATTATGATATTAAAAAAAATTGCAACATAAAACCAGGTGAGGTTATTTTAGATATAGGAGCAAACGATGGTACATTTTTGAAATATTTTAAAAAAGATCAAATTATTACTATTGGATGTGAACCTGCAAATAATTTAAAAAATGAATTAAAATCAAACTGTCATTATATGATTAATGATTTTTGGCATACGAAACATTTAAAAAAGATTCCAAAGAAGCATCAAAAATTAAAAGTTGTTTCTGCAATTGGTATGTTTTACGATCTTGAAGATCCTTCTGAATTCATAAAGCATGCTGCAGATGCATTAGATGACGATGGTATATTTGTTGCTCAATTAATGTGTTCTCACTCTATGTTTAAAACAAATGATTTAGGTAATATTTGTCATGAACATTTAGAATATTACTCTTATAATTCACTAAAATATTTGTTTGAAAAAATGGTTTAAAAATTTTTAAAATGAGTGAAAATAATATTAATGGTGGCTCTTATCGAATATATTGTAAAAAAAATATTAAAAAATCAATTAAATATAAAGAAAAAGCTAGCTATAGCGAAATAATTAGATTTATTCAAAGAGTCAAAAAAAATAAACAAAGAACTTTGAAGTTTATCCATAAAAACAATAAATTAGGAAAAAAAATTTTTTTATATGGTGCATCCACTAAGGGAAATACTTTATTACAATATTATGGTCTTACAAATAAGGAAATTCCCTATGCAGCAGAAAGAACGAAATCAAAATGGGGCAAATATACAATTGGATCAGGTGTGAAGATACTATCAGAGAAAAATGCCAGAAAACTTAATCCTGACTACTTTTTTGTAATGCCTTATGGGTTTATAAATGAGTTCATGAAACGTGAAAAAAAATGGTTAAAATCAGGAGGTAAGTTTATTTTACCTTATCCAAAGTTTAAAGTTATAAATAGATGATTAAAAAAGCATTAATTTTAGGAGTGACTGGTCAAGATGGTTCTTATATTTCTGAGCTTTTATTAAAAAAAAAATATAAAGTTTATGGTCTTGTAAGAAAATCTGCTACTGGAAATTTAAAAAACATCAATCACTTAATAGAAAATAAAAAAATTTTTGAAAGATCATTTTTTATAGAAAGAGGGGATCTTAATGATCATGCTTCTATTAGAAATTTAATTTTAAAAGTTAAGCCAGATGAAATCTACAATTTTGCCGATCAAGATCATGTAGGTTGGAGTTTTTCTGTTCCAATATATTCTTTTACAACTACAGCTCAATCAGTAATAAATATTTTAGAAATAATAAGAAGTTTTAATAAAAAAATTAAATATTTTCAGCCATTTTCATCCAATATGTTTGGAGACTCTAAATCTTTAAAGCAAGATGAAAAAACCACTTTTAATCCACAAAGTATTTATGCTTTATCAAAAGTTTCTGCTTTTTATATTTGTAATCTTTACAAACAAGTTCATAATTTAAAAATTTATGGTGCTATTTTTTATAATCATGAATCCCCTAGAAGAACAGACTCATATGTAACTCAAAAAATTGTAAAACATGTTTGTGAAATATATTACGGAAAAAGAAAATATTTAGAATTAGGAGATATCAGTGTTAAAATCGATTGGGGATATGCAAAAGAATACGTTGAAAATGCATGGAAAATTATGCAACAAAAAAAACCAGATTATTTTATTATTGCAACTGGCGAAGTACATTCAGTAAAAGATTTTATGATTAAATGTTTTAAATATGTCAATCTTGATTGGAAAAAATATTTAAAAATAAATAGAAAATTTTTTAGACCAACAAAAACAAGCACTTTAATTGGAAATACAAATAAAGCTAAAAAAGTTTTTAATTTTAAAGTTAATTATAAGCTTAATGATCTAATTAAGATTATGATGGATAATGAACTCAAAAAATAATGTCTATAAAAACATCAATAATCTTATCAACGTATAATGAAAGGGTAAGTATTGAAAAAACTATTAAAAGTTTGAAAAAGGAAATAACAAATTTGGAATTAGTAATCGTTGATGATAATTCACCTGATGGAACATTTGATATTTTAAAAAAATTTGAAGATGATAATACTAAGATTATATGTAGAAAAAAATCAAAAGGGTTAGCTTCTGCTTTTTTATGTGGAATGCTTCATACGACTGGAGACTTAATTGGTTGGCTTGACTCTAATATGGGTGATTTATCAAATCATTTTCCAAATATGATAGAAAATTTAAAAGATAATGACTTAGTTTTATTATCAAGGTACGTTCAAGCAGGTTCTGATGAGAGAAATAAAACAAGAGTTTTTTCTAGTAAATTTATAAATTTTGTTTGTAATATTTTTTTGACCAGAAGTATAAAGGACTTTACTAGCTCAATATTTATAATGAAAAAGGAAGTTCTAAATAGTGTTGTTCCAATTTGTTATGGACACGGTGAATTTTTTATAGAATTTTTATATCAATGTTATAAAAAAAATATAAAAATTAAGGAAATTCCATATACTCAACCAAATGATCTTGAAGGAAATAGCAAGACTGCACCTAATATTTTCCGATTTTTATTTTTAGGTTATTTTTATTTTATAAGAATTCTACAAACAAGATTTAGGAGAGATTAATTTGTTAGAAAAAGTTTTATATAAAAAAAAATTGATGGCTTTAATTGCTAGAAAAAATTTTTCTAAAAAAAAAGGAGTTAGTTTTGCCACTCCAAATTATTTTAATATTCAATTTGCTTTCATGAATCATGCAAAAAATTATGTTATTAGACCACATTTGCATTTTCAAAAAAAATTAAAAAAAATTAACACTTCTGAAGTTATCTATTTGATAAGTGGAAAACTTAGAGTAGATTTTTACAATAAATCAAAAAAATATCTTTTTAGCAAAACATTGAACAAGGGTGATACAATTATGTTGATAGATCAAGGGCATGGTTTTAAAACGTTAAAAAATACAGTTATGCTTGAAGTAAAGCAAGGTCCCTATAATGAGAAAACTGATAAAATAAAATTTACTAATATTGATGAAAATAAAATCAGAATTAAGAATTAAAAATTATATACCTGTAAGTGAACCATTAATTACTCAAAGAGATAAAAGGGAATTAATGAAAGCTATAAAATCTGGCTGGATATCATCATCAGGCAAATATATTGAAAATTTTGAAAAAAATTTCTCTAAATATCTTGGTGTAAAATATTCAACTACAGTTTCAAATGGAACAGCTGCATTAGAAGTTGCATTAAAAAGTTTAGATATAAAAAAGGGAGATGAGGTTATAATACCAAATTTTACGATAATTTCTAACGCATTAGCAGTGATAAAAGTCGGTGCAACTCCAAAATTTATAGATTGTAAAATTAATGATTGGAATATGAATTATAATGAGATCGAAAAAAAAATAACAAAAAAAACAAAAGTAATTATAGCCACTCATATTTACAATTTTCCTTGTGAAATAGAAAAAATTCAAAAACTTTGTAAAAGAAAAAAACTTTACTTAATCGAAGACGCAGCTGAAGTTTTAGGATTAGACTTTAAAAAAAAGAAATGCGGGTCTTTTGGTGACTTATCTACATTTAGCTTTTATTCAAATAAACAAGTTACAACTGGTGAAGGGGGTATGATTAGCACAAATAACAAAAGATTGTATGAAAAATGTAAAAATTTAAAAAATTTATGCTTTGGTAAAATTGATCGTTTTAATCATGATGATATAGGGTGGAATTATAGATACACAAATTTACAGGCGGCTATAGGTTTTTCACAATTAAAAAGAATAAATAGTATTGTAAAAAAGAAAATCGAAATTGGAAAAAGATATTATAAAAATTTAAAAGAAAATAAGAAAATTTTAATCAATCCTCCAATTAATTTAAATGGTCATAAAAATATTTATTGGGTAGTAGGCATAGTCATAAAGGATAAAAAAATTAAAGCAAAAAAAATATCAATGATTTTAAAAGAATATAATATTGAAACAAGACCATTCTTTTTTCCCATGAATAAACAAAAAGTTTTTAAAAAACTTAAAATGAATTTTGATAAAGAAAAGTTGAAAAATTCTTATTATATTTCACAACACGGTTTATATCTCCCAAGTTATCTTAAACTAAAAAAAAACCAAATTGATCAAATTTGTAGAGTAGTAAATCATGTCATTTAAAGAAAAAAAAAAATATTTAAAAAAATTATATAAATGACTTTAATACATTCTGTAATTTTTTTGATAGCTTTTTTTATTTTAAGTTTAATTTGTAAAAAAAAAAAAATTCTATTGGATCAATTAAGTTTTTCAGACCATAAAAAACTGACAGTTAATAAAAGAGTACCTTTGCTTGGTGGAGCATATTTCTTATATATCTTTATTTTTAATGTAAATGATCAATATTTTTTTCTATCATATTTTTTATTTGCATATTTTTTAGTTGGTTTGTTAAGTGATTTAAATTTTTTAAATAAGCCTATAGTAAGATTTTTAATTCAAACAATAATTCTTTTTACTTTTTTTAATTATGCTCAAATTAATATTCTATCAACAAGAATAGCTTTTTTAGATAATTTATTATCCTATGAACCCTTTAATTTATTATTTTGTACTTTCTGTTCTTTAATACTAATTAATGGATTTAATTTCATTGATGGAGTTAATGGACTTTCGATGGGTTATTTCGTTTTAATATTTTCTTCTTTATTATACTTATTTTCAAAAGATTTTGATTATTTAAGTTTTTTTACAAATGGAAATTTTTTAATTCTCTTAGTAATATTATTTACTCTTATTTTATTTGGATTTATTTTTTTAGGAGATGCAGGCTCTTATATAATTGGTTTTGTTACTTCAGTAATGATAATTAATATTAACTATCTAACACCAGAGGTTTCACCATGGTTTATAATATTCTTAGTTTGGTATCCATCTTATGAGGTTCTTTTTTCAATTTTAAGAAAGTTTATTAAAAATACATCATCCCCATTTTCTGCAGATAAAAACCATCTGCATCAATTGTTATTTAAATTTTATAAAAAAAGATTTAAAACAAAATATGCCAATTCATTTAGTTCATTATCTATTCTTTTTTATATATTTTTAAATTTTCTGGTAGCTAAAAATTTTTTATACGATTCCGTTATATCAATATTTTTAATATTGTTTAATTTAATGATATATACAGTTTTATACTTTAAACTTTATGCAAATTTTAAAAACTCATAATAAAATTTACCTTCAACTTTTTTCTCTTATAATTATTTTTTTAATTTCTGGATCTTTATTAGTGAATATCTTTTTAGGGGTTACAGTTATTTATTTTTTTTATTTGATGAAAAATAGTTCAATTAAATTTAATAAAGAATATTTTTTGCCACTTATTATTATATATGTATATTTAATATTTAATTCTATTTTATCCATAGATCCAATCATTTCTGCTCAAAGAAATATTTTCTTTTTAAGATTTATGTGTTTAATTTTGATTTTAATATTTTTTTTTGAAAACTTTGATCAATTCTTTTCAAAGATATCTATATTTTGGACTGTTCTTCTAATAATTCTATCTTTGGATATTATTTATCAAGGCTATTTTGGTCATAATATTTTAGGCTATAAAACATCAAGCCCAACAAGAAATAGCAGTTTTTTCTTTAGTGAGTTGAAGGCTGCATCAATTATAAATGGTTTAGGTTTTCTATCATTAACAATTATTTATCATTTTCGCCAAAAAAGATTGTTAGCTTTATCAATTTTATTTATTTTTTTGGCTGCTACTTTTGTAACAGGTGAAAGATCAAATTTTTTGAAATTTTTGATTATGGCTAGTGTTTTTTTATTTTTACTAATGGGGAGAAAAAACCTTAAGATAACTTTTTTTACTTTATTTACATTCCTTATAATTAGCTTTTTAACTTTAATTTTTACTAGTAATAATATTATGAAAAGATTTCAATCATCAACTACTTATAAGGATAAAAAAGATAATTTAATTCAAATTTATAAATATTCTCAATGGGGAGCTCACGCTTATACCGCGCTAGAAATCTTTCAAGACAATAAATTTTTCGGTGTAGGTAATAAAAATTTCAGAATTGCATGTACAGAATATCAAAAAATCATTGTAGATAAATATAACATTCAACCAAGAGGTTGTTCGACACATCCTCATCAATTATATTATGAATTAATTTCAGAGCACGGACTGATTGGAACTGTAATTATTCTCTCATCCTTGTTTTACTTAATTTTTAAAAGATTAAACAAGCCAATGAACAAAATTAATTATATTTCATTAACTTATATTTTAGTTACTTTTATACCCCTGCTTCCTTCTGGTAGTTTTTTCACTACTTATAATGCAACTCTTTTCTCATTAAATTTTGGTTTTTTTTTATATAATTCTCAAAATAAATCGACTTAGATTATTTTTCTAATTTAGGAATTCTTTCTTAAAAATTGACTGTGATGATATTGTCTCTTTAATTATATTTGATTTTTGTGAATTTATTTTTTTAATTGCAAATAAAACTGAATTTATTTCTCTTTTTTCTATTCTCGAATCATGATCAGAAAATATAACTATTTTAACGCTATCAAATATTTTCTTTTCTTTTAAGGAGCTAAATAATTGATCTAAAAAAACAAATGTACATTTTCTTTCTAGATTATGTTGATAAATTTTTTCCTCTCTTGATGAAAAATTATAATAGATACCTCTGTCTCTAGAATAACGACATTTTTCATCAAACACATTTGGAACATGAGGTATTAAAAGATGAGCAAATACTAAATTATTTTTAGTATCTAATATTTCTTTTTGAATTTGATCAATTAAGGTTGGAAATATTGCCTTTTCACCCTCTGGATCTAATATACTATCAGCCAATTTAAAATGCCTTACCATTCTCCAAAAAGTATTACCAGTTATAGATAAATTATTTTTGTAATATGAGATTACTCTTCCTGGTAAATTATAGTTAAATCCATCTATATATTTTTCATATTTTTTAAAAGGGTTGTATTGATAACATCTTACTACAGAGGGATGTTTACAAAAATTAATGAACATTGATTGAAATACTATTATATTTTTATCAACATATTTATCAAAAAATTCATTTTTGTTTAAGTTCCAAACTATAAAATAGTTATTTGATTTTGTTAAAAATTTGTAAGGTTTTTGATTAGATAAATTAGACAAATATTTTTTTCTATCAATAATACCATTTAAAGCAGTTGGAATTGAATGTAGTGTTTTTCCATAGTCAGAATAACTATTTGTAAAAATATCAAAATTGTTTTTTTTCAAAATTTTCATTAAATACTCTTTTGTTGCGACTCCATTTTCATTGTAACTATCAACACTTTCAATTCCGGACATTTCATCAAGAATAAGAACAAATTCCTTTGTTTTATTATTAAGGTCCTTTGGATCTTTAATTTCTTTTTTAGGAAAGTTACTAGGATTTTTATCAAAATTAAATACGTTAAAAATTAATACAGTTATTAGGAATACAAAAAAAACTTTTGAAAAGTTTTTTTTCTCATATATTAAAATAAGACTTGATATTAAAATAATTGCTAGACTTATAATCATTGCATGTAAATAATAAGAATAAAAAAAGAAAGGTAACTTATCTGCTAAAACCCAAAGGCCTATGTTATTATCAATTGAGTAAAAAAAGATAATACTAATATATAATGATTTGGTCTTATCATTCTTATGTAAAAATTTTCCTATAAAAATATGAAAAATTAGAGGAATAAAATAAAAAAAAATTAAAATGATAGCTATTTCTTTAATATTAAAATTTGATCTAAAAATCCATATTGGTACAAGACCAAAAACACCATATAGATTATACAGTGATCTACTCATTACTTATTTTTTATCTTTTTTTTTTTTAAATCTTGAAAAAAAGTTTTTAATCTTTTGGTAGTATATTGTGATTGTAGTTCCAATTGCTGCTAATGCACCAAGTAATGCTTGTAGGATGAAGCTTCCTGTTCCGGGGTCAATATAAGAAAAAGCAGGTACTTCACTTACAAAAAGTAAACTTCCAGTAACAAATATTAATTTTAAAGTTTTCACAACAATTCTTATAACAAAGTTAATATTTCATACAAATAAAATATAATAATTAATTTAATTTTAGTATTAATTAAGTAAAATAAATATGATTAGATATATTTAAAATTAATCATTATTATTAATCTATTAGTATATGGAATTATTGATATTTTTTCTTGTTTATCTCATTCTCTTTTTTTCAGTTTGTGGTTATGGTTTTTGTTTCAATAGACTTTTAGCCATAAAATACGAAGATAATATTGGGATAATAGTAATTTTAGGTTTGATTTTTTTGACTTTAATTTCTTATGTAACAATTTTTTTTATTCCACATAATTATTTATTAAATTTGGTAATTTTTTTTATTGGATTTATCTTTTTTTTAAAAAATTTTAGAATTATTAAAAATCTTAGATTTGTTTTTTTTATAACAACAATTTTATTTATAGGCTTATTAGTTTCTAAAACACATGATGATTTTGCTTTTTATCATTTTCAAACTGCATTGAACTTGACTAGAAATAAAATTCAGATAGGTCTATCAAATTTGGATTTTAGTTATGCTAAACATTCCTCTTTGTTATATCTTAATTCCTTATTTAATCTTCCATATTTTAAGTATTATTTTTTTAATGCACCAAATCAATTATTCCTAACGGGTGTAGTACTAGCTTTAATTAACTTTTCAGTTAATAAAAAAAATAATCAGTTTTTAAAAATTTTTTCATTAATGACTTTATTTTATATTCTTTTGAAATTTACAAGGTCTGCTGAATATGGGACAGATATAATTGGTCAATTATTAATACTTATATTTACGTATCTAGTATTTTACTTTTTTTTATTAAAGGACAAACTTCAAAAAGAAAAAGTAATTATACTAAGTGGTATTATATGTCTTTATTGTTTTACTATTAAAACATACTTTATTCTTTATTTTTTGATATATGCTTTAATGATTTATAAAATAAATATTAAAGACTATTTAAAAATAATAATTAATAACAAATATTTCTTATTTTTTTTAATAGCCTTTACATGCAGCTATATTACTTTAAATATATTTTCATCTGGGTGTATAATTTATCCAATACCTTTTTTATGTTTTGAAAATCTTTTATGGGCGATGCCAAAAGAGGAGGTAATAGAATATAAAATTTGGTATGAGAAATGGGCTAAATCTATTGCTGGAGCAGGTTATGTGGCAGAAGATTCTGATAATTTAATTAAAAATTTATATTGGGTAAAAATTTGGTTCAAAAATTATTTTTTTGGAAGATTTTTGGACAATCTAATTCTAATAATTACAATTAGTATATTATTTTTATTTTTATTTTCCTCAAAAAATAAAAAAGAAGCAATTTTACAAAGTAATTTTTCGTTGGTTTATTCATTAGTTTTATTTATTAGTTTTTTTTGGTTTTTTAAACACCCTGCTCTAAGGTATGGAGGATATGCACCTTTTTTTCTAATCTTTTTAATACCAGTTTCTTTATATTTAAATAAATTTAAATTAAATGAAAAAAAATTTTTGAATAAATTGAAATTTTTAATTTTTTTTGGATTAATATTTTTTGTTGCGAAAAATTTTTTAAGAATATCTCACGAATTTGACCGTAACGATATGTATAAATATATTAATTTTCCCTATTATAATATCCCTGAAGTTAAATTTATAGAACATGATTTAAAAAATGACATTAAAGTTTATGAACCGCTTAATAATAATTGCTGGAATATTCCTTCTCCATGTCCGTACAAAAAGAATTTAAAAGCAAAAAAAATAAATAATTATATTGTTTTTTACAAAGAATAATCGCTTATCAAATGATTCTTTCAAGTCATTTATTTTAATTACTTTTTTTTATATTTAGATTAAATTGAATGATCACAAAAAATGACAAATTTGAGAGAATTAACATTAATTATTCCTGCAAAATATGAGGCAGAAACACTTCCAATTTTTTTGAATGAAGTTGAAAAGTTAAACGTTAATATTACAATTATTCTACAAGAAAATGATATTGAAACGATTGACTCTATTAAGAATGTTAAAAATCTTAATGTACAATACCAAAAAAAAAATGGTTATGGTGCAGCTATTATTGAGGGAATAGAAAATTGTGTGACAAAATATTGTTGTATAATTAATGCAGATGGTTCCATGGATCCCAAATATCTAACTGAAATGCTCAAACTTTGTGAATCTAATGACTTAATTTTTTGTTCAAGATATGAAAAGAATGCAGGAAGTGATGATGATACAATTGTTACTTTAGTAGGAAATAAAATTTTTACTTTTCTTGGAAACATATTATACAATTTGAATATGTCAGATATTTTATTTACTTATATATTAGGAAAAACAAAATATTTTAAAAATTTAAACTTAAGTTATTTAGATTTTAGACTTTGTGTAGAAATTCCTATTAAAGCAAAGAAAAAGGGATATAAGTATACCTCCATTCCTAGTTTTGAAAGATCAAGAATTGGGGGTTTTAAAAAAGTAAATGCTTTAAAAGATGGATTTTTAATATTAATTGGTTTAATTAGCTTCTTATTTAAAAAGATCTGAATTAATGAAAAAAAAAGCACTTATATTTGGAGTAACTGGTCAAGACGGATCCTATCTTTCTGAAATTTTATTAAAAAAAGGTTATGTGGTCCATGGCGTTAAAAGAAGATCATCATCAATAAACACTCAAAGAGTCGATCACATTTATCAGGATCCACACGAAATAAAAAGAAACTTTATATTACATTATGGTGATATTACAGACTCAACTGTAGTTTCAAAAATTATCAAAGAGATAAGTCCAGATGAAATATATAACCTTGCAGCACAATCTCATGTAGCTGTTTCTTTTGAAGTGCCAGAGTACACTGCAAATGCGGACGCTCTTGGTGCATTAAGAATTTTAGAGGCTATTAGATTTCATAAATTAGCAAAAAAAACCAAATTTTATCAAGCTGGAACTTCAGAAATGTTCGGCAAAATAAGAGAAAAAATTCAAAATGAAAATACTCCATTTAATCCAATAAGTCCTTATGGTGTAGCAAAACAATATGCACATTGGATTACAATTAATTATAGAAAAGCTTATGGTATTTTTGCATCTAACGGAATTTTATTTAATCATGAGAGTCCAAGAAGAGGTGAAACTTTTGTTACAAAAAAAATTGTAGCTGCCTTATGTAAAATTAAGCTTAAAAAACAAAAAACACTTTTTCTTGGTAATCTATATGCTAAACGTGATTGGGGCCATGCAAAAGATTATTGTGAAGCAATGTGGAAAATATTACAACATAAAAAACCAGATGATTTTGTAATTGCAACAGGCAAACAGTATTCAATAAAAGAATTTATAGAAATAGTCTCTTCACAATTGAATATGAAGATCCAATGGAGAGGCAAAGGCATAAATGAAAAAGGATATCATGATGGAAAACCGATTATTGCATGCGATAAAAAATATTTTAGACCTCTTGATGTTGAAGATTTGATAGGAAATGCCTCCAAAGCAGCTAAAATATTGAAGTGGAAACCAAAAATTAATTTAAAACAATTGGTGAAAGAAATGATCCAATATGAGATGGATTTAAATTAAGTATGATTGGAAAAAATGACCTAATATATTTAGCTGGTCATAAAGGACTTTTAGGTAGTTCAATTTTAAGAAATTTAAAAAAAAAAGGTTTTAAAAATATTATTACAAGAAATAGCCTACAACTTGACTTAATAAATCAAAATAAAACATTCAAATTTATAAAAAAATATAAGCCAAAATGCATAATTATTGCAGCAGCATTTGTTGGGGGGATAAAGGCTAATAACGATTTTAAAGCAGACTTTATTTACAAAAACACAATGATAAATACTAACTTAATTCACTCGGCTTATTTAAATAAAATAAAAAACTTAATTTTCTTTGGATCAAGTTGTGCATACCCAAAATTTAGCAAACAACCTATTAAAGAAAAATATCTTTTAACCGACTCTTTAGAAAAAACGAACGAGCCATATGCAGTCGCTAAAATATCTGGAATTAAGATGTGTGAAAGTTACAGTAATCAATATTCTTTGAATTATAAATGTTTAATGCCCTGTAATACTTTTGGACCAAATGATAATTATAATTTAGAAACATCTCATTTTTTTCCAGCACTCATAAGAAAAATTCATGAAATAAAAATTAAAAAGAAGAATAAGCTTGTAGTTTGGGGCAATGGAAAAGCAAGACGTGAATTAATAT
>CACFZB010000005.1 GCA_902570715.1 uncultured Pelagibacteraceae bacterium | reverse complement strand
CATTTTGTTCTATTAAATTTTCTAAACCATCACCTATTGAAACAATAATGAATATTTGAGGCAATATACCTATAAGAGTAGCATAAAAGAAATTATAAGGTCTTACATTAAACATACATGGTATTATATTTGAAATTGCAAATGGTATTCCACCAATAAATCTGTACAAAAGTAAGTAAAAAAATTCTGATTTTTTAAATTTTAATTCTAAATTTTCAAACCTATCAAGAAACTTGGCTTTAACTATATCTTTAAAAAAATAATTTGCTAAAATATATAAAATAGTAGCCCCAATCGCTGTTCCAAAAACAATCAATAATGTTCCTAGCCATTTTCCAAAAATAAAACCTGAAAATAAAGCCAGCGGACTAAGAAATCCAGCCATAAAAACCCAAATTGCAGAAAAAATTAAAAAAATGAAAGATAAATAAAACAAATTATTATTTTTTAATTCATTAAGGTAATTTCTATTATTTTTAATAAATTCATAACTTGTAATTTCACTTAAAGAAAATTTTGAAAATAATATATACAGAAACAAAAACAATATCGCGACGTAAAATAAACCAATAAATAATTTAATTTTATTTGTTTTTTCCATAAGAATTAACGTAATTATAAAATCTTCTATTTGCTATTTATATATTTAATTACTATAAAGAGGCGAATTTTTTAACTAATAACTAATTAACTAACTATATGAAAAGAACCTTTCAGCCAAAAAAACGAAAAAGATTAAAAAAGCACGGCTTTAGATCGAAAATGAAATCTAAAGGGGGAAGAAAACTTCTTAAAAGAAGAAGAGCAAGAGGAAGAAAAAATTTAACTGTATCCTCAAAAGTGAAAAAAAAATAAACTTTAGTTTATGAAAAGCAAAATAGTTGCTCTTTCTAGAAATGAAGATTTTAAAAAATTATTAAAGAAGAAAAAAAACTCAAATAAATACGTAACAATTTACTATGGTAATTTAGATAATGATAATAAAAATAAGCTTAATATTTCATTTGTGACAAAAAAAAAAATTGGTAATGCTGTAAAGAGAAATAAAATTAAAAGGCGTTTACGACAAATTTTTGACCATGCAGTAAAAGAGATATCAATAAAATTTGAATATTCATATCTTGTTATTGCTAAACCAACTATGCTAAATAATAATTATACAAATATAAAAGAAACTTTATTTCAGGAAATTAAAAAAATTAGGTAATGAACATTTTTACATTAATATTAATCAAGATAATAAGTGGATATAAATTTTTAATAAGCCCGTTATTAGGTCACTCCTGTAGATACTTACCAACTTGTTCTGAGTATGCAATTGAGTCTTTAAAAACTTATGGATTTTTTAAAGGTTCAATTAAAGGTCTAAAAAGAATTTTATCTTGTCATCCAATTAAATTTTTAGGTGGTGGAGAAGGTTTTGATCCAGTTAACAAAAAAATTAAGGCTAAAAAATAATGGATACTAAGAATGTCATCGCAGCTATAACATTATCATCTGCAATAATTATCTTGTGGTCACTATTTATGATTCCTGAACAGCCACCAATCAATCAGGATTTAAATGAAAAGGTTAAAGTTGAACAAAATACTGATACGCCAAGTGTAGAACAAAAAGAAACTTTGGTAACTTTATCAAGAGATGAAGCGCTCAACCAAAGTAAAAGAATAAAATTTGAAAATGATAACATAGTTGGATCAATATCTTTAAAAGGTGCATCAATAGATGATTTAACTTTTAAAAATTATAAAGTTAATTTGAATGATGAAAAAAAAGTAACCTTATTAGGTCCAAGAAATATCGATAATGGGTATTTAGTTGAAAGTGGTTTTGTTACAACTGATAAAAATATTGATATTCCTAATTCTGATACAGTCTGGTCAATAGCTGGTAATGATAAATTAACTTATGAAACTCCTGTAAAATTATCTTGGAAAAATGAACAAGGGATTACATATGAAAAAGAAATATCTATAGACGATAAATATTTATTCACAATCAAACAAAGAATTATTAACGAAACAAATAAAAGATATGATTTTTACTCTTATGGACAAATAATAAGAAATAAAATTCCTGAGGATATGACTGATTTTTATATAAATCATGAAGGGTTTGTTTCCTCTTTAGATGAGGAATTAATAGAAGAAGATTATGATGATATACAAGAAAAAAAATTTACAAGGACAGCACAAAAAGGATGGTTAGGTATTGGTGATAAATATTGGATTACATCATTAATTCCTCCTCAAAATAAAGAGTTTAAAACAACTTTTGATTACAAAAAAAAATTTAGAGCAAATTTTATTACAACTGATCCAATAACATTAAATAAAAATAGTTCGATTGAAGAAGAGTTACAAATTATTGTTGCAGCAAAAAGAGTTGATGTTATTGACGGATATGCAAAAAAACTAAATATTGATAAATTTGATTTAGTTATTGATTGGGGCTTCTTGTACTTTATTACAAAGCCACTTTTTTTTGGAATTGATTATTTTTTTAAGCTTTTAGGAAATTATGGTTTAGCAATTATTGCGATTACAATTTGTATTAGACTAGCTTTTTTCCCATTGGCAAATTTTTCTTTTAGAAGCATGGCAAAAATGAAAGCTCTCCAACCAGAAATGGTAAGACTTAAAGAACTACATAAAAACGACAAAATGAAATTGCAGCAAGAAATGATGGCACTTTATAAAAAAGAAAAAGTAAATCCAATGTCTGGGTGTTTGCCAATACTTGTTCAAATTCCAGTTTTCTTTGCATTATATAAAGTTTTGTTTGTAACAATTGAAATGAGACAAATGCCATTTTACGGCTGGATACACGATCTAAGTGAACGTGATCCAACAAGTTTATTTAACTTGTTCGGTTTATTACCTTATGATGTCCCATCATTTTTAATTATAGGCGCTTGGCCTGTAGCAATGGGAGTTTCAATGTGGATACAACAAAAACTTAATCCCGCACCTACTGATCCTATGCAAGCGAAGATTTTTGCATTCTTTCCACTCTTTTTAACTGTTATACTTGCGCCTTTTCCAAGTGGCTTAGTGATTTACTGGACAGTAAATAATATTTTAACTATGGCACAACAAGTATTTATTATGAGAAGAACAACAGTTAAAACTACTACTTAAAAATTTAAATTATCAAAAAACAATTAATGGATTTAAAAAAGATATTGCCCATAAATGGACCTCCTGTTGAGGAAGTCTCAAAATACATAGAAAAATATAAAAATGATCTAATAGTCATTAAATATGGTGGAAATGTTTTTATAGATAGAAATATATTTGATAATTTTATTTTAGATATCAGTATTTTGAACAAATTAGGACTTTCTATAATAATAGTTCACGGTGGTGGACCTAGAATTAAAAAAGAACTAGAAAAATCTAATATTGAGTCAAAATTTATAAGAGGGTTAAGAGTAACTGATGAAAAAATTATAAACATAGTTGAGAATGTTCTTATTGATTTTAATGATGATATTGTTAAATCTTTAAAAAAAATTGGATCAAAAGCTATTTCTATACATACAAAAAAAAATAATATTATTGAGGTCGTGCCTGAATCAAAAGAACTGGGATTTGTAGGTATACCAAGTAATGTAAATAATAATATTTTAATTGATATAATAAAAGAAAATAAAATACCAATTATTTCTCCCTTGGGCTTACAAAATAATCAAACTTATAACATAAATGGGGATACAGCTGCAGGTGCAATTGCAAAATCTTTAAAATCTAGAAGATTGCTTTTAATGACTAATGTAGAAGGTGTTTTAGACAAAGATAAAAAATTAATAGAAGAAATTTCTTCGTTCGAAATTTTAGAAATGATTAAAAATGAAACTATTACCGGAGGTATGATACCAAAGATAAATACCTGTTTAGATGCTATTAATAATGGAGTTAATGCGGTGGGAATAATTGATGCTAGACCAAAACACTCTATATTATTTGAATTATTCTCTGATAAAGGCTCAGGTACATTAATAAGAAAATGAACTTAAAAGAAAAAAAATATCTTTTACTAGATCTTGATGGTGTTTGTTATGGCAAACATAATAACTACTCATTAGAAAAAGTGTTTGGTCAAGTTTCTAAAAGAATGACAAAATTTATATCTGACAGACTAAAGATTAATGAAGTCAAAGCAAAAGAACTTCAAACAAACTACTTTTATAAGTATAATACCTCACTACGAGGTTTAATGATTCATAATGGAATTTCTCCAGATGAATTTTTATCCTACGTCCATGATATAGATTTATCATTTATGAAAGAAGATAAGATTATGAGAAAAGAGCTTGAAGAGTTGAATATGGAGAAATTTATTTTTACTAATGGTTCTGCAGATCATGCGGCAAATATTCTAACTCACCTAGGAGTTTACGATTTATTCGGAAGAGGTAAGGTATTTGATATTAAAGATGCTGGATATGTGCCTAAACCTGAGGCAGAAACTTTTGATTTAATGGTTAAAAAATTTGGTATTAACCCAAAGGAAACGATTTATATAGAAGATATAGCTAAAAATCTCAGTATTGGACATGAGCGAGGATGTACAACTGTTTGGCTAATTAATGATGAGCATTTTGGAAAGATGGATGCTGATAAAGATTTTATTTCACACAAAATTGAAAATCTGTCTTTATTTCTTAGAGAAATAAGGTTATTAAAAAGTCAATAAATTATGTCTATAGAAAATATAATTAATGAAGCTTGGGAAAAAAAAGATCAAGTAAATCAAAATTCAGATCAAAAAATTAAGGATGCTATTAATCAAGTAATTAATGATTTAGATAGTGGCAAATCAAGAGTGGCTGAGAAGATTAATGGTGAATGGATAACCCATCAACACTTAAAAAAAGCAATTATGTTAAGTTTTAGAATTTATCCAATGGAAAATTTGAATGGTCCTTATAGTAGTTGGTATGACAAAGCTCATTTATTAAAAGGTAAAACTGCAGGATGGACAAAAGAAGATCATGAAAAAGCTGGTTTTAGAATGGTGCCAAATTCACCTGTGAGAAAAGGATCTTTTGTAGGTAAAAACGCTGTTCTAATGCCATGTTATGTAAACATTGGTGCTTATATAGATGAAGGAACAATGATAGATACATTTGCAAGAGCTGGAAGTTGCTGTCAAATAGGAAAAAATTGTCATATTTCTGCAGGATCAGGTGTTGGTGGAGTTTTAGAGCCAGCGCAAGCATTACCGACAATAATTGAGGATAACGTTTTTTTAGGAGCTATGTCGGAAGTAGTTGAAGGGATAATTGTTGGAGAAGGTTCTGTTTTAAGTATGGGTATGTATATTGGTCAATCAACTAAAATAGTTGATAGAAAAACTGGAAAGATTACTTATGGAAAAATTCCACCTTACTCAGTTGTTGTACCAGGTTCCTTACCTGATAAAAATAATTCATCTGCCCCATCACTGTATTGTGCAGTAATAATCAAACAGGTTGATGAAAAAACGAGATCTAAAACATCTATAAACGATCTTTTAAGAGATTAGAAATGAAAGCTTTAAATGAATTACAATTAGCTAAAGAGCTAATCAAATTTCCGTCAGTTACTCCAATTGACGCTGGTATAATGAGGTTTTTAGAAAAAAAATTAAAAAGATTAGGTTTCAAAACAAAAATTTTAGAATTTAAAGAAAAAAATTATAAGCCTGTTAAAAACTTATATGCAAAATTAGGGAAAAAAAGACCTAATTTTTGTTATGCAGGTCATTTAGATGTGGTTCCTCCAGGGGATTTGAAAGATTGGACCGTCAATCCTTTCAGACCATCAATAAAAAAAGGTCATTTAATCGGAAGAGGTGCAAATGACATGAAGAGCTCTATTGCGTCTTTTGTTTCAGCTGTAAGTAAGTTTTTAATTAAGAATAAAAATTTTGATGGTTCTATTAGTTTGTTAATAACTGGTGATGAAGAAGGTGATGCAATAAATGGTACAAAAAAAGTAGTAAATCATTTAAAAAAAGAAAGAGAGAAAATTGATTTTTGCTTGGTTGGTGAACCTACGAATCCAAACAAGTTGGGTGAAATGATCAAAATTGGCAGAAGGGGTAGCTTAACTGGTAAATTAGAAATTTTTGGTTTACAAGGTCATGTAGCTTATCCTCATAGAGCAATTAATCCTTCAACCACAATAATTAAAATTTTAAAAGAAATAAAAGAGATAAAGTTTGATAAAGGTACAAAAGATTTCCAGGCTACTAACTTAGAAGTGACTAAAATAAGTATAAACAACACAGCTGATAACGTCATTCCTGCAAAAGCAGAGGCAACTTTTAATATAAGATTTAATAATAAACATTCATCTTCTTCCATAAAAAGAAGACTTAATAAGATTTTTAATAAGATAAGCAAAAAAAATAAATCCAAATATAAAATTGAATATAGAGTTTCTGGTGAAGCTTTCTTGACAAAAGCAAATAAAACAACTTTTATGATTCAAAATATCATAAAAAAAATAACTAATATTAATCCAAAACTATCTACTACAGGTGGAACTTCAGATTTAAGATTTATTAGAAAATTATCACCAGGTTTAGAATTTGGTTTAGTAGGAAAGACAATGCACAAGGTTGATGAGGCTGTATCTTTAAAAGATTTAAAAAATTTGACTAAAATTTATCAAAATATTTTACAAAGTTATTTCAAGTGAAAACTGGGTTGATTACTTCTAGCACATACAAAGATCATGATACTGGCCCCGGACATCCAGAACAAATTGCTAGAGTTTCAGTTGTAATTGAAAATTTTAAAAAATATAACAATAAAAATATTTTGTGGAAAAAGCCTTCAATTATTAGTGATGATATTTTATTAGATACTCATGATGCCAATTATATCAATTTAGTAAAAAATTCTTTTCCAAATAAAGGTTTTTCTTCACTTGATGGTGACACAATAATCTCTCCTGGGAGCAAAAAAGCAACATTTGATGCAGCAGGATCAATTATTTCTGCAATAGATGGGGTACAAAATAAAGAGTTTAAAAATGCATTTTGTAGTGTACGTCCCCCTGGTCACCACTGTAATCAAAATAAAGCTGCAGGATTTTGTATTTTAAATAACGTTGCAATTGGTGCAAAGTATTTGCTTAATAAATATAAATATAAACGAGTTGCTATAATAGATTTTGATGTTCACCATGGAAACGGTACGCAGGATATTTTTTATAACAATAAAAAAGTACTATTTATATCAACACATCAGTATCCATATTATCCTGGAACAGGTTCCGAAAATGAAAAAGGTAAATATAATAATATTTGTAATATTCCTTTGCCTGCTGGTACAAATTCTGAAGAATATTTAAACGCTTTTGAGTTTGCTTTAAAAAGATTAAAAGAATTTAAGCCAGAATTTATCTTAATAAGTGCAGGATTTGATGGACATGCTGCAGATCCACTTGCGCAACTTAAACTTAACACCAATGACTATTATGAAATAACAAAAAGAATACTTGAAACCTCAAAGAAATATTCTAATGGTAAGGTGGTCTCAATTCTTGAAGGTGGATATGATCTACAAGCTCTCAAAGATAGTACAAAGAGACATGTTGATGCATTATTAGAATTCAATTGATATAAATCAAATTCATTATAAATACCCATCATGAAATTATATAAAATTAAAAAATCAAAAATTGATGATAGAGGCCGTGGTTTGTATGCAACAAAAGACATTAAAGCAGGTACTAAAATTATTAATTACATTGGAAAAATTATAACAAACAAGGAAGTTGATGAGTCAGATAAATTTGATAATAAAAAACCTATTTTTTTATTCACATTAAATAAGAGATATACTTTAGATGGAGATTTTTCGTGGAATACAGCTGGATTAATTAATCACTCATGTAATAATAATTGCGATTATGAAGGAAAAGGACTTAAAGTATGGGTAACTGCTATAAAAGATATTAAAAAAGGTGAGGAATTTACTTGTGATTACGGTTTTAATTATGATGAAGATTATAAACAATTTCCTTGTAAATGCCGGGAAAAAAATTGTTGTGGGTATATTGTTAGAGCTGAGTCAAGATGGCGGATCAATAGAAAATTTTCAATGTCCAACAAAAAAAAATTAGTAAATAATTCTTGCTAAAAAAAGCCCTTCTGATGGGGCTGGTGGAGCACATAAAACTCTTTTCTTTGATTTAATTACACCCTCAAATTTTTTTAATGACCATTTTTTTTCTCCAAGATATTTCAGACAACCAACCATTGAACGAACTTGTTGTTGTAAAAAAGATTGAGATCTAAATTCTATCTCTATCTTATTTTTATGTGATTTTATTTTAACAAGTTTAATTGTTTTTATTGGACTTTTAGCCCTACAACTAGAGGCTCTAAAAGTTGAAAAATCTTTAGTACCAACTAATTTTTTTGCACCTTTTTTCATAGCTACAAGATCTAATTCATTCATGATATGCCAGCCTCTATTCTTTTCTAAAACTGGTCCACTTAAACGATTAATAATTATGTATTTATAAATTCTTAATTTAGCTGAAAATCTTGCGTGAAATTTTTTATTTCTTTTTTTAATTTTAAGTATTGTAACACCATCCTTATTTAAAAAATGATTCATTGATTTCAAAAATCTATCGTATCGCTTTATCTCATTTTTGCATTCAAAATGAGCTGACTGTTCAATTGCATGAACACCAGTATCGGTTCTACCTGACCCAAATAACAATATTTTTTCTTTCAAAAGATTTGAAAGTTTTTCTTGTATAAGTCCTTGGATAGTTTTTCCTTTTTTTTGAATTTGCCAACCTCTAAAATTTGTACCAACATACTCAATAAGTATTTGATATTTAAACATTTTGAATTATAGACCCTTTTTTAATTTGAGATCCAAGCATAAATTCTCCAATCTTTTGTGGATTCTTGCCCTCTCTTTGTATTTCAAGGATTTTAACAGATTGGTTATGAGCACAAGCTACCTCTAGATTATCAGAAATTACTTCACCAGCTTTACCAATACCATTACCAATTTTAGCTTTTAGGATTTTATATCGTTCGCCATTAAATGTAAAAAAGGCACCGGGTGATGGAAATAATCCATTTATTTTACCAATAATTTTTGATGCTTGTTCACCCCAATTAATTTTACCTTCTATCTTATTTATTTTTTTTGCGTAAGTTGCTTTTGTATGATCTTGTTCTTTAAACTGTGCCTTATCTTCTAAAATATCATCAATGTTATCTAAAATTTTTTCTGCAGCAAGCATAGATAGTTTTTCTGAAATTTCTTGAGCATTTTGATCATGATCTAGTTTAATTTTATAAATATTACTAACAGGACCACTATCCAATTCTTCAACAAGTTTCATAAAACTTATTCCAGTTTCATAATCTAAGTTCATTATAGATCTTTGTATCGGTGCAGCCCCTCTCCATAAAGGTAATAATGATCCATGAATATTTACAAAACCTTTTTTTGTAAGAGACAGATACTTTTTTGGAATAATTTGGCCATAGGCAACTACAATCGCAATATCAGCATTTAATTCTTTTATAAATCTAAATTCTTCTTCATTGTCTTTTAAATTTTTTGGGGATCTAAAATTTATATTTAATGTTTCAGAAATGCCTTGAATTGGAGATTTGTTAATTTTTTGACCTCTATGAGATTTTTGTGGCGGCTGAGTATAAACAACTGATATTGGATATCCATTTTGATACAAAGATTTTAATATTGGTACTGCAAATAATGGTGTACCCATAAAAATAATTTTTTTTGACATTAATTAAACAACTATTCGATTTGATTTATTTTTTGATAGTTTTTTAATTATCATAGATTTTTTTAATTTTGATAAGTAATCAATAAAAAGTATTCCTTCTAAATGATCCATTTCATGCTGAATACATGTTGCAAGTAAACCCTCAGCACTCAATACTTTTTTTTCACCATTATAATCCAAATATTGAACCTCACATTTGCTAGGTCGATCTATCTCAGCAAATTGATTTGGAACTGATAAACATCCTTCCTCGTATGTTGATTTATTTATATCTTTTTTTTTTATAACTGGATTTACAAAATATCTTGGTTCTTTTATTTTTTCATCTTTTGAGATGTCTAAAACAATAATTCTTTTTGGAATTCCAATTTGAATTGCAGCAAGTCCAATTCCATTTGCATCATACATTGTATCAAGCATATCATCCATTAACTTCCTTTCCTCTGGTCCAACACTTGAAACAGGCTTGGAAACCTGCCTTAATAATGGATTAGGTTCAGTAATAATTCTTTTAACTGTCATGCAATAATATTTTATTATAATTTTTAAACTTTTAAAGGAAGAACTTTAAGTAAAATTTTATTTCTTAATTGATCAATATTTAACTGATTTAAAGAACTTATTATAAAATAAATTGTATCTTCATCAATTCTATCTAGGTCATCCTGTCCAATAATTTCTACTAGTCTTAGTAATACTGCTCCCTGTTCATTATTATTAATCATAACTTGTATGTCTGTAGGTATTTCTGAAACATCAGCTTGATATAAATCTTTATATTTTTCTGAAATATTTATTCCATCAAATTTTAAAGACTCTAAAAATATTTGATCTTTTTTAGAAAAAAAATATTTTTTGTTTTTTTTTATTTTTTTTAGAAAATTTTCTAAGTCTTTCTCTATTTTGGATTTTGAGTAATCCCCATTAAAATAGTTGATAAGTTTTGATTGATGAAGAATATCATTATTAAATTTAGGTTTATCATTTTCCTCTGTTTTGATTTTTATGTTCGTATAATAAAAACTTGTAAGATTGTCTGGAACTTCTCTAGGTTCAATTTCATTCAAAAATTTCTTTAACTCTAAATCAAATGCCTCACCCAAATTATCTTTTTCAAAAGAATTTTTTAAAATTTTGAGTAATTTTAATTTTTCAATTATTTCAGACTCCAATAAAATTTTTTGGTAAATCAATGCCCTTGCCTCTATGTTGGATAGAGTTTTATGTGACTTTTCAGCGTTTAAAAGCAAATTAAAATTAAATTGAAATCTTTTATATATTTCAAATAGATCTTTCTCAGGATAATTTTTATTATGAGCTGCTTTTTCTAAAGTAGAAATTTTTTCTAATTCCGAAATTTCAATTTTTTTAAATACATCTAATAAGTTTGAGGAAGAAAGATATTTCCAAATTATTTTACTTGTGTTGTTATTTGGCTCATAATTAAAATTAGAGTTAGTTTCAAAAGCTAAATGAAAATCAAGAATATTTTTTTCTGAAATTTCTTCATCTATTGTGTCATCATATCCCAGTAAATTATTTATTTTTTTCTCAAAATATTTGTCCTTAAAACCTAATTCTTTTTTTAAATCAAAAATTATTGAAGCTTCATCTTTCCTGTTAGATTTTATTAAACAATAAATATTAAATTTAGAAAGATATTCATCCTTTAACGGTGCCAAATTTTTTGAAAAAATTTCGCATGACTTTTTGACATTTGCTTCTGATAAATGTCTATTAACTAAATATTTTGTTAATTCAGGGTGAACATCAAATATCTGATTTTTAACCAAATAATTTTCTATCAAATCTAAATCTGAGTTTTTTATTAACCAGTCTGATCTGTATTTCAAAAAATCTTTTTCAGAAATATTTTTTTTTGGTAAATACGCATTAGTAAGCATTGAAATATTCATTATTTCAGTTGCATCTTCAGAAAAATTTATTTTTTCCAATTTTTTAAATATATTTTTAAGTTGATCTCCATCAGAATTTAACCACATATTGATATCAAGATCAAAATCATCTGGATCATAAAGTCCAAATATTGAAATTTTTTTTGTTTCTAAATTTTCATCAAGATTAATTGAGCTTTCTTTTTTTTTAGACTGTAAGTCGAAAATTTTAGAATCGGTTGGTTTAACGATTTCATCGTCTTTTAATTCAATTGAGGACTCGGAAATTTCTTTTGTCTCTGTTGTATTAATATTCCAAATATCAACAGGTTTTTCCTCAGCAAATGACGTAAACCAAAACAATGATATAAATAATATTAAAAATTTTTTCTTATTTGATAATTTTAAAATTTTCATTGGGAATTTTTTTTTCTATATCTTTTTTAGGGGCAGGAAAATCTATCTTATTAAGTAAAAAAATAATTCCAAGTATTATTACTAAAGCTAATACTAATTTGACCATTAATCCAAGAATAGTGTTCCTCGAACTTGTTTTTTTTATAAATTGCATATAGTTTTAGTTAATTTCAAATTAAGACATATTTGTGATTTTTCAATACAGAAACATATGAAATCAAGAGGAAATATTGTATTTTTAGGAATGATGGGGTCAGGAAAGACTACTATTGGGAAATTATTTTCTAAAAAACTTAAAAAAAAATTTTTTGATATAGACCTACAAATTGAAAAGACCATAGGTATGCAAATTTCTGAGATTTTTAAAAAAAGAGGAGAAAAAATTTTTAGAGAATTTGAAGAAAAAATCACGCTAGATCTTTTAAAGAAAAAAAATATTGTACTAGCTTTAGGTGGAGGAGGATTTATGAACAATAAATTAAGAAAAGAAATAATATTAAATCATACTTCATTTTGGCTAAATTGGAGTCATGAAATATTAATTAATAGAATAATTGATAGCTCAAAAAGACCAATTGCGTTCACTTCAACAAAGGAAGAATTGATTGATTTAATAAAAAAACGATCATACATCTATTCAAAAGCGTTATATAAAATTGATTGTAATGGTTTAACAAAAAAACAAATAGTAGACAAAGTTTTTAATCTTTATGAAACCAATTAAATTAAAAATAAAAACAAAAACACAGAAATATTCAATAATTATTGGTTCTAATTTAATTAATAATTTTAATAGAATAATTAAAAAGAATTCAATAAATTTTAATAAATGTTTATGTTTAATTGATAAAAAAGTACCAAAAAAATTAATTTACTCTATTAAAAAATCATTAAAGAACAAACAAATTTATTTTAAGTATTTTAAAGCTAATGAAAAAAATAAAAGTCAAAAAACAGTTAATCAAATCCTTGAAATTTTACTTAACAAAAATTTTTCTCGTAAAGACTGTCTAATTTCTATTGGTGGAGGTATAACCGGAGATGTAGGAGCTTTCTCAGCAAGTATTTTTAAAAGAGGACTTCAATTTATAAATGTTCCTACAACTTTATTATCTCAAGTTGATTCTTCTATTGGAGGAAAAACAGGAATAAATTCTAAGTATGGCAAAAATCTTATTGGTAGCTTTTATCAACCAAAAATAGTTTTAAGTGATATGATATTTCTAAATACACTTCCCAAAAGAGAAATTATTTGTGGATATGGTGAAATACTTAAACATTCTTTAATTGCAGATAAAAATTTTTATAATTTTTTAAATAAAAATTTTTTAGATATTTTAAAAATTAAATCCCCAGTTATTGAAAAAACTATATTTAAGAGTTGTAAAATTAAGAAAAATTTTGTTGAAAAAGATGAAAATGAAAGAAATTTAAGAAAAACTCTAAACTTTGGTCATACATTTGGACATGCGTTTGAGGCAACATTGGGATTTTCAAAAAAATTAAATCATGGAGAAGCTGTTATATTAGGAATTAATACTGCATTAAATTTTAGTCTTTTTGAAAAACTCTTAAATAAAAGAGACCATATTTCAGTAATAAACCATATAAGAAAATTTAAATTACCATTTTCTTTAAAAAATTACTTTACGCCAAAAGATATAAAAAAAATTATTTTTTTTATGAATAAAGATAAAAAAAATATTACAGAAAAAATTAATTTAATATTACTAAGGAAAATTGGACATACAATTATAGATAAAACTTATAATCAAAAAAATTTAGAAATATTTTTAAATAAAGAGTTAAGTAATAAATAATTGTAAAGAATGAATATAACTTTTGA
Source organism: uncultured Pelagibacteraceae bacterium (assembly GCA_902570715.1). Taxonomy (GTDB): domain Bacteria; phylum Pseudomonadota; class Alphaproteobacteria; order Pelagibacterales; family Pelagibacteraceae; genus Pelagibacter. Next base: position 23,324 of record CACFZB010000005.1, on the reverse strand, counting down.
TTTCTTTTTCTAAGATTTGAAAAATTCTTTTATTACTATTTATCTTATTCATTTTTTTTAATTCTTTGGATTTAATTATTATCTTTAAATGAAATTTATCTTTTTGGTTATTCTTATGATTTTTATGTAAAAATGATTTATCTTCAATCTTCATATCTTCTATTGAAATTTCATGTTCTAATTTTTTTTTTATGATTGAAATTAATTCGTTAATATTCATATATAATGTTTATACTATATATGAAAAATATTTGTGACTGGAATAATTGTAATAAAATAGGTGAATATAAAGCACCTATTGAAAAAGATAATAGCAAAAAATTTAGAATGCTATGTTTAGAACATGTAAAAGAATTTAACAAAAATTGGAATTATTTCTCAGGCATGAATGATGAGCAAGTGATCGATTTTCTTAAATCTGATATGACATGGCACAAACCAACTCAAAGTTTTAGTTCCTCAGATAATTTTTTTAAAGTTTTATGGAGCAATACTCTTAGAGATGAAAATGATAAAGAAAGACTTAAAAGTGATTTTAACCATATGCGTCAATTTAAATTTAATCACAAGGATATTAAAGCTTTTGGAATATTGGGTATTTCGGTTGGTGCAAATTGGCAAAAAATTAAAAAAAAGTTCAAATTACTTGTCAAAAAATTTCACCCTGATATGAATTCTGGAGATAAAAAATATGAGGAAAAACTTAAACTTATAACACTAGCTTATACTCAATTAAAGAATACATATAGAGAAAAAAATTGACAACAGATTTAAACATTCAACCTGATATTAAAGTTTCTTTAAAACAAACTTTTGGAATTGACTCTGAAATGGAAGTAGATGCTTTTTCAAAAAAAACTGAGTATGTGCCAGAAATCGATAAAAATTATAAATTCGATAGAGATACTACTTTAGCTATCATTTCAGGTTTTGCTTTCAATAAAAGAGTTTTAGTCCAAGGATATCACGGTACTGGAAAATCAACTCATATCGAACAAATAGCTGCAAGACTAAACTGGCCGTGTGTTCGAGTAAATCTTGACAGTCATATTAGTAGAATCGATTTAATTGGAAAAGATGCGATAATTTTAAAAGAAGGAAAACAAGTAACTCAGTTTAATGAAGGTGTACTTCCGTGGTCAATTCAAAATCCTGTAGCTTTAGTTTTTGATGAATATGATGCTGGAAGACCAGATGTTATGTTTGTTATTCAGAGAGTTCTGGAGGCTGAGGGTAATTTTACCTTACTTGATAAAAATAAAGTAATTAAACAAAATAAATTTTTTAGATTGTTTGCCACATCAAATACAGTCGGTTTAGGAGATACTACGGGCCTTTATCATGGAACTCAACAAATTAATCAGGGCCAGATGGACAGATGGAATATAGTAACTACACTTAACTATCTAAGTCTTGAAAAAGAAATGGAAATTATTTTAGCAAAAAATAAAAGCTTAAATAATAATAAGGGAAAAGAAAAAGTCGCTAATATGATTAAAGTTGCTTCACTGACACGTAAAGGATTTATTGCAGGAGATATTTCCACTGTAATGAGTCCAAGAACAGTTTTACATTGGGCCGAAAATGCAGAAATATTTAAAGACACAGGATACGCTTTTAGAGTAACTTTTTTAAATAAATGTGATGAAATTGAAAAAAATACTATTGCTGAATATTTTCAAAGATGTTTTGGTGAAGAATTGCCCGAATCTCTTATTAATATTCAAATATAATGAACAAAAATAGTAAAATAAATAGTCTCAAGGAAAAACTTCAGCAAGCATTATCCTCCACTGCAAGAGCTATATCTGATGATCTTAAATATAATGAAAAACTAGATAAAAATAAAAGTTCAAAAAAATTTAATTTTTTTGAGATTGATAACTTAAATTCAAAAAATGACTTTATCAAAGCAAGAGCAGACTCTGACTCTTCAGCTTTAAAAAAGAAATTCTCTAATAATGATATATATAAAAAAAATTTACCTTCAAATACAACTTGTAAATCTCTCTATTCAATTGCAGAGAAAATTAGATATGAGTCTTTAGGTTCTAAGATGCTTAAAGGTGTAAAAAAAAATTTAAAACAAAATTACAATCAATCTATTGAATTAAAAAGAAAAGATCAGCTAAAAACTAAAGAAGATGTTTCGATTGTGGAAGCTTTTGAACTATATATGCTTAAAAAATTTCATGATATAGAACTAAATTCATTAGCAAATAATATGTTAAGTTTTTGGGAAAAAGACTTTGATAAAGCTATAGAAAACCATATGGAATTTTTAAAAGAAAACTTAGAGTATCAAAATGAATATTCCTCAAAATTTTCAGAGATTTTACAAAATATGGAAATTCTAAAAAATGAAGAAAACGAGGAAACACAAGAAGAAAATAATGAAGATGGACAAAATGACTCTACAAATAATGAGGAAAATAACAATTTAAATAAAGATAAAGATCAAAACAAACAAGAGGAGACTGCGGCTAGTCTTGATAGTGACTACGATATTGATGAATATAAATTAGATGAACAACTTTTAGATACTGACTCAGAAAAGTCAAGCAATGAACAAGTAATTCAAAAAAAGAAAATTGAAAATTTAAATATAGATTATAAGATTTTTACAACTCAGTTTGATGAAATAATAAAAGCAGAAAATTTGGAAAATTTTGATGAAGCTATAAAATTGAGAAAAACTTTAGACCAACAATTAGTAGGCTTTCAAGATGTAGTTACTAAACTCGCCAATAAGCTTCAAAGACAATTATTAGCAAAACAAAATAGAGCATGGGAATTTGATTTAGAGGAAGGATTATTAGATAGTTCAAAATTACCAAGAATTATTATGGATCCATACAATTCCTTATCATTCAAAAAAGAAAAAGATTTAGATTTCAAAGATACAATCGTAACTTTACTCATTGATAACTCTGGATCAATGAGGGGTAGACCAATAACTATTGCTGCTATTTGTGCAGATATATTATCAAGAACTTTAGAACGATGCTCTGTTAAGGTTGAAATTTTGGGCTTTACGACAAAAAATTGGAAAGGTGGTCAATCAAGGGAGTTTTGGAACAAAAAAAATAAAGTAAAACTACCTGGAAGATTAAATGACTTGAGACACATAATTTATAAAAGCGCAGATACTCATTGGAGACAGGCAAAAAATCATCTTGGTTTAATGTTAAAAGAAGGTTTATTAAAAGAAAATATTGATGGTGAAGCAATATCCTGGGCATTTAATAGAATTAAAAAAAGAAAAGAAGAAAGAAAGATTATTATGGTTATATCAGATGGTGCTCCAGTTGATGATTCTACATTATCAGTAAACTCTGGAGATTTTTTAGAAAAACATCTTAAAAAAACTGTCAAATATATTGAGGATAAATCAGATATAGAAATTTTGGCAATTGGAATTGGTCATGATGTTTCAAGATATTATAATCGTGCAATTAAAATCACAGATGTTAACGAATTAGGTGACGTTATGATTTCGCAATTAAGTGAACTATTTGACAAAAAAACTAAGCTTCATTAAATTTTAAAAAGTTCTTTATTCTTCCATTTTATTGATACTTCAGCTCCACTTCTTGTCTTTGAATTGGTACAATTGATTGTTGCAAAATTTTTTTCCAACAATGTTTTACCAATAAATATCCCTAGACCTAATCCAATTTTACTTTTATCTGTATTATTTAATGACTTTAAATACGGTTCACCAATTTTGGATAATATTTCATTAGGATATCCAGTCCCATCATCTTCAATTATTATTTCTGTATAGACATTGTCACTTTTCAAGCTAATAAATATATTTTCTAAAGAGAACTTATTTGCATTACCTATAAAATTTCTTAAACCATAAATAATTTCTATTGATCTTGAAATTTTTTTTGGATTTAAATCTTGTTCAAAATTTAAATTAAATTCTTTATTACTAGTTTCTTTAAATGATGTAACAATATTCTTAATATAATCCCTCATAGTTAAATCTTCATCAATAAATTCATCTTCCTCATTAGGATTAAGAGATAGTCTTTTTAAAATTTGATTACATCTCTCTACTTGGCTGGATAACAATTCAATATCTGGATAAATTTCTTTATTATCTTTTAATTGAAATTTAAGTTCTTGAGCAATAATCTTGATGGTAGACAGAGGTGTGCCTAAAGAATGAGCAGCAGCTGCAGCTTGACCACCTAAAGATAACATCTCATGTTCCTTAGCCATCACTTCTTCCATCTTATTTAATGCCTCTTTTCTTAATCTTGACTCTGCTCCGAAAATAATTGCAAAATAATTAAGAAAAACCAGAGCAATTATTAATGCAACAGGAATCGAATAATAATAAAAAGGGTCAACATGAAAGTGATTATTTAATGGAGATGGAAGTTCTTTTGAATAAAATGTCAAAAAAATAATTACTGCTATTGTTGCAAGAACAAGTAACAAATTTGTTCTCAAACCTAAATTAGACGATGCAAAAACACTTGGTATAAGCAAAAAAATGATAAAAGGGTTGGTTATTCCTCCGGTAAGGTAAATTAATACTGAAAGTTGAAAGATATCAATTGTTAAAAAAAATAATGCAGACCTATCAGATATCTGAGTTTTTTTATAAATGAATATTAAATATAAGTTACTTAATATTCCTAATAAAATGACTATATTTGAGGTTAAAAAATCAAAATCAAATCTAAAAACAAAATATACAGAATAGACGGATATTAATTGCCCGATAATAGCTATCCATCTTAAAGAAATGTAAGTTGATTTTTTTAGGGTATAATATTTTGAAGTTTCAAAAAACTTCATCTTTAAATATCTAAATTTTGAACATTTATTGCATTAGAAATAATAAAATCTTTTCTTAAACTTACATCGTTACCCATTAACGTGTGAATAATATTTTGATCCTTTTTAATATCTTTTGAGTATTGGACCTGTAATAAATTTCTTGTTTCTGGATTTAGAGTTGTATTCCAAAGTTCTTCAGGATTCATTTCTCCTAAACCTTTAAATCTTTGGATATTCATTTTTGATTTTTCTTTTTCTAAATTGCTAAAAAATTCTTTTGAGTTTTTTTTAAATCTTTTCATTTCGTTGTTATTTTTAAAAATATAATTTTCCAGTTCTTTTTCGTCTTTTATATATATTCCTTTTGATCCTTTATTAATCTTAAACAAAGGAGGTTGAGCTAAATATACGTGGCCATTTTCAATTAACTTATTAAAGGGTTTATTATTAAAGAAGGTTAATAATAAAGCTCTGATATGTGATCCATCAACATCAGCATCTGTCATAATAATGATTTTTCCATATCTTAAATCTTTTAAATCAATCTCTTGTGATTTTGGATCAAGACCTAATGCGTTAATTAAAGTTAATATTTCATTTGATGAAATCATTTTGGCTAATGCTTTCGTTCTTTGATCTGCACCATTTTTAAATCCATTACCCTTTTTTTTTAATTGTAAATCTTCTACATAAGTATTTAAAATCTTTCCTCTTAGAGGTAAAACTGCTTGATTTGTTCTATCTCTTCCTTGCTTAGCAGAACCACCTGCAGAGTCTCCCTCAACAATAAATAACTCAGTGCCTTCTTGTTTTCCAATTTGACAATCTGCTAGTTTTCCTGGAAGTCCACTTAACTCAAGTGCACCTTTTCTTCTAACGCTCTCTCTAGCTTTTCTTGCAACATCTCTTGCTAAAGCAGCTTGAATTATTTTGGCTAAGACTATTTTTGCAATTGAAGGGTTCTGATCAAACCATATTGATAACTTTTCATTAACCATTGTTTCAACTATCAACCTAACTTCCGAAGAAACTAATTTGTCTTTAGTTTGAGAAGAAAATTTTGGATCAGGTATTTTTGTAGATAAAACACATGTTAAGCCTTCCTTGATATCATCACCTGAAATAGTTAATTTATTTTTTTTCAAAAGATTATGCTCATTAGCATATTTATTAATAACTCTTGTTAATGCACTTCTAAAACCTAATAAATGAGTACCTCCATCCTTCTGATAAATATTATTAGTATATGGATAAATGTCTTCAGAGTATGTCCCATTCCATTTTAATGAACATTCAATTTCAATATTTTCTTTTTTACCCTCGAAATATATTGGTTTTTTAAACAAATCATTTCCATTTTTATTTTGGAGTTTTTCTCTTTTACTATCTAAATATTCAACAAATTCTAAAACACCACCTTCAAATTTAAATTCACTAATTTTTTCTTTTTTTTGACTTGCATCAATAAATGTTATTTTTATGCCTTTATTCAAAAAAGCTAGCTCTCTCATTCTTTTAATAAGAATGTTTGCACTAAATTTAATAGATGAAAAAATTTCTTTAGAGGGTAAAAAGGTTATGCTTGTACCAGAATTTTTTGATTTTCCAATCTGTTTTAAAGGAGCTTTTGCTTCTCCATTTTTAAACTCAAGAAAATATTTTTTTCCATCTCTATAAATTTCTAATTTTAAATTTTCAGATAATGCATTTACAACTGAAACTCCAACTCCATGAAGGCCTCCCGAAACTTTATACGAGTCATGATCAAATTTTCCTCCTGCATGTAATTGGGTCATTATGACTTCTGCTGCAGATTTTTTTTCTCCTTTATGAATATCGACAGGTATACCTCTTCCATCATCATCAACTGTTACGGTACCATTAGAGTTAATCTTAACACTTATATTTTTACAATAACCTGCTAATGCTTCATCAATTGAATTATCTACCACTTCATAGACCATATGATGCAGTCCTGTACCATCATCGGTATCACCAATGTACATGCCCGGTCTTTTTCTAACTGCCTCTAAGCCTTTTAAAACCTTGATTGAGTCTGCTTGATATGTACTTTTATTTTTCATTTTTTAAAATTATGGAAAATAAAATTATAGCACTTTTTTTAAAAAAATACTTATTTATAATTTAATAGAGTTTTTAAATTTCTAAATATTTCTGTTGATAAACGTATCTTATTTGATGGCGGAGAGAATGGGATTCGAACCCATGAAAGAGTTGCCCCTTTACACGCTTTCCAAGCGTGCGCCTTCAACCACTCGGCCACCTCTCCCAATAACCAATAACTTAAATCTTCTAAATATTGATTAACTAAATAAATAACTTAAATATTTTTTTAATTTCCATTTAAGTCTGCTTATTTTGTACTTAATATTTTTTTTTGTTCTATCTGAATAATTTGTTACTTCATTATCTAAATTTTTTAAATCACTTAGTTTATTAATTTTTATTGTTTTTCTTCCATTTTTTTCTTCTGAAGTTTTAACAATATCTGAATTGGAAATTGTATAAGTGTCTACTTCATCACTATCTTTTGTTGCTTCCAATTTTGCGGAAATACCACATCCAGGACAAAAATGTTGAATTTGATCTGAAAAAAAATCAATGTCATTTTTCCACCAATCCTCTGTTATTTCTATTCCATGATCTTGATGCCTTGCTAAATCAAATGAAGCAGCAACTTCACAAAAATATGCTCTAAGTTTCCCATTATTTTGAATGATCGAAGCTGACCAGTTTTTGTTTACATCACAATCAGAAATCGTGTCCCACATTTTTTTAGTATCATTGCCAAACAAATCTTTAACAGCTGTCAAAATTGGAGCATGATATGAGTGATTAGGATGATACCATTTTGTGCCTAAATAATTTCTTAATGATTTAATAGCTCTATTATTATTATGAGTATTTAAATTAAATACTCCAAATTTTTCTTTAGAGATTTTCTCGTGTTTAAAAAAATTATTTGTCCAAAGACCTCTTTTATCGATTTGAGGTCTTTCTTCTTCAAATATATTACATAACTCCTCATATTTTGGGTGCATGCAAGGATTACCACCGATCATAATAACTATACCCTCAAAATTTTTTAATGATCTTACTGCAAGTCTAAAATTCTCAGGTGTCATGTCCCAAAAATAATCTTGATTAGCCAAAAGTCTTGTACAATTAGAACATGCTAAGTCGCATTTATTTGTTACATCTATGCAAATTATCCTCATTTCATGAGGAGCCTTCATTTTGTTAATTGCAGTATTTATTATCAATGACATTATAAATTATTGTATTAAATTATTTGTTATGTCAATTCGAAAATCATTAAGATTTTATTATAAAAAAATTCTAGAGTCTTTATTTCAATATATATATCCAAAACCAGCAAAATATTTTAAATCAAATAATTATGAATACATTAAGATAAATAATATTAAAGGTAAAAGATATAATTATAAAATTTATAAAGAAAATAATGTACAGGTTTTTACCGATGATCTTTACAACTTATCTGTTATCAAAAATAACAGTCTAATATCCAATTTGTCTATTCAATTAGATCAAAGAGGGATTAAAAAAAATATAAATGAAAATGAAATTTTTAAAAAAGGAACCCCAAAATTTAAACATAAAATAAAAGGCCCTATTCTAGTGGCTGCTCAGGGAGCATCAGGTTACAATTATTTTCATTGGTTCTTTGATATTTTGCCAAAAATTTATTTGGCTAATAAAATTTATGATCTAAATTATTTCAATTTTTTTTATTTACCTGAAATTAAATTTGATTATCAAATTCAAACACTCAAAAGACTTAAGATTCCAAAAAAAAAAATTTTAAGCTCAAAAAGAATTAAATTTTTTAGCACAGATGAGGTAGTTTTAACAGAGCATCCTTATTTCAGAAAAAATTTTTGGTGGGATAATTATAAATCTATTCCAAAATGGATTGTAAAATTCAATATAAAAAAATTCAAATTTATCTCAAAAAAAAATTTCAAAAAGAATAAGAAAATATTTATTGATAGAGCCGATACCAAACATCCACACAATCAAATATCAAATATTGAAGACATTTATGAAATAATTAAAAAAAATAATTTTGAGATTGTAAAACTCACAGAAAAAAAATTTTCAGATCAAGTAAGTATTTTTAGAAACGCAAATACTATTTTAGCCCCACATGGAGCAGGTTTAAAAAATATCATTTACTGTAAAAAAAAATCTACAATTATTGAACTAAAGGAGAAAAAATTCATGAATAACTATCTTTATCAACATTTATCTAAATTATGTGGGTTAAGTCATACCTCAATAAACTCAAAAAAATATGTTAAAAATAAAATGTTTATTGATACAAACTATCTTAAAAAAATTTTAAAAAGATATGAATAAAAAAAAGATAATCGTCACAGGTGGGTTGGGTTTTATAGGCTCAAACCTAGTAAAATTATTGTCAAAAAAAGGATACGATGTAGCAATTATTGACAAATTAACTTACGCAGGAAATTTAAAAAATTTAAATTTTAATAAGAAAATTAAAATTTTTAAAGTTGATATTAATAATCGGAATAAAATAAAAAAAATCATTAAACAATTTAATCCATCTGTTATATTTAATTTAGCAGCTGAAACTCACGTAGACAGATCAATTAAATCGCCTAAAAACTTTATAAAATCAAATATTTTAGGTGTTTTTAATTTATTGGAGGTTTTGAGAATAATAAAAAATAAAATTAAATTAATTCATATTTCAACTGACGAAGTTTATGGTGATATTAAAAAAGGAATGTTCTCTCTAGAAAGCGATAGATATTTTCCAAGCTCTCCCTATTCATCCTCTAAGGCCTCAGCTGATCTTTTGTTATTTTCTTATTACCGAACATACAAGCTACCCATAATCATCACGAATTGTTGTAACAATTATGGACCACACCAATATAAAGAAAAATTAATACCAAAAATGATCCAATCTTTAAAAAAAAATAAAAACTTAAATTTATATGGAAATGGAACAAATGAGAGAGAATGGATATATGTAACTGATCATTGTAAAGCATTAATTTTTTTAATGACAAAAGGTCAAATTGGTGAGCAATACAATATAGGATCAGGTAAAATTCTTAATAATATAGAAATTATAAATAAATTAAAAAAAATTTATAATAAAATGTCACCAAATAATTCCATATCAAAAATTAAATTTATAAAAGATAGACCAGGTCACGATCTAAGGTATGCATTAAATTATAAAAAATTAAAAAAAATTGGATGGAAACCCTTGATGAAATTAGAAGAGGGTTTAAAAAAAACTATAAGTTGGTACAAAGAAAATTAAAAACAAATGTTAAAAGGAATCATTTTAGCAGGTGGCAAAGGAAGGCGATTAGGACCTACTACTCTTGCGGTAAATAAACAATTATTAATGCTCTATGATAAGCCTATAATTTTTTATCCCTTATCTATTATGCTTAAACTTAAAATTAAAGATATTCTAATAATCATTAATTCAGATCAAAAAACAAACTTTAAAAAAATTTTAGGTAATGGATCACATCTTGGTATAAAGATAACTTATAAAGTTCAAAAAAAACCAAACGGTATACCTCAAGCATTTACTCTTGGAGAAAAATTTATTAAAAATAATAAGGTTTGTTTAATTCTTGGTGATAATTTTTTTTATAATCTTAAATTAGATTTAAAAAAGATACTTAAAAAAAATTATAATACAATATTACTTAAAAAAGTAAAAAATCCTGAACAATACGGAATAGTTAAGATTGTAAAAAATAAAATCGAAAAAATTATAGAAAAACCAAAAAAAAAATTGACTGATATTGCAATAATGGGAATTTATTTTTTTGATGAAAACGTGTCAAAATACGCCAAGACATTAAAACCATCAAGACGAAAAGAAACTGAAATAGTTGACCTTATAAAGATATATCTAAAAAGAAGAATATTAAATTATCAATTTATTAAAAAATCAATATGGTCTGATGTAGGAACAATTGCCGACTACAATAAGATTTCAAATTTTATAAAACTCAAGGAAAAAGCGACTAAAATTAAAATTGCTTGTTTGGAAGAAATATCCTTTAAAAATAAATGGATTACAAAAAAGCAAATTAAAAAAAATGTAAATTTTTATGGCGATTGTGAATATTCGAATTATTTAAAAAAACTCGTTTAAAATTTTTTTATTTTTAATAACATATTCGGGAAGATCGTGAATATTGTTATTTTTTTCGAAAACCCAACCCCTACCATAAACATCTTTTCCCTCATTAATAAGTCTTTCAATTTTTTCAATATTTGTAAAATGCTCTTTGTCGAATTCAGAGTGAGCAAAAGTTTTTAATTTAGTTGAAATTTCTTTAGCAGAAAAAAAATTATTGAAATGCCACCCGCCATTATCTATTAATTCTATATTTTTCTCCTTATCGGGTCTCCACCACTTTTTTAAATTTTTTTTCAATATCTTATGTTTTAAATCATCAAAAGATTTTAAATTTTTTTTTTTACAAATTCTAGTTCCTGCCCAGGGATTTTGGTATTGATCTATTAATTTAAAATTATATACAAAATGCTTTGCATAAAAATTCCATATTTTTTTTTTAATACAAATTCTCTAAGAATGTTTGGGTTAGGAATTTCATCAGGATCTGAAAACATTATAAAGTCATCATCATTTATATCATCTAAATATCCTAACATATAATCTCTTTGATATTTTTGACATTTCCATGGATCATCTGGTTCAGGAAATTTGTGATTGATAACTATATGTTCAACTTTTTGTTTTAAATTTTCACTATGTAAACTAAAATTTACATTTTTTGATCTCGATCTATGATCATAAATTGACTCACAAATAATAAATTTATCTACAACATCTTTTAAAATTTCTATTCTTAACTTTGTTACAAAAGTTTCTCTAAAATAAGTTATACAATCAATTATTTTCACCATCCTATAATTATTAAAAATTTAAATCTAAATATATATCTTTCTTAGATGGATCAGTTTTTTTATCAAGTTTATGTGGTAATATTGATTTTTTAAAAGGAATTTTTTTTACCCTTGATTTATTTATTAAAGTCAATTCTAACATATCTGGAATTTTTAAATTTCCAATTTTTTTTATTTTACTAGTGTTATTTGGATGTAAATGACAAAAATAAAAATAGTTCGATAGCCTATAAATTAAATCACTAAATGTCTTAAAAAAAAATTTAGATCTTAAATTCCTTAAGTCATGTACTTCTAAAACTAATATTCTAACATTACTTAATTTTTTTTCATCTAAACTTATTAAACTTGAATATTCATCACCCTCAATATCTAGCTTTAAAATAATTTCCTGATCTGATGTAATAAAGTTGTTAATTGTGATATTTTTATCATCATTTAAAAGTGAGAGTTTTTTATTTATAAATTCAGATTTTTTTGGCAATAAATCTTTTGGCACATTGTTTGAGTCTAACATTATGCTTTTAATATTAAATTTTTTTTCTAAATCTATTTCAAATTTAGTTACATTTCCCACTCCAGCTGAATAGCAAAAATTTATATTTTCTAGATCATTTGGAATCAAATAACCCCCATCACTATCTTCTCCTAGTCTAATTAGTTCTTTGCCAACTTCATAAGGAGTTATTCTTTTTAATAAATTTTGTATATCAGATATTTTAGTTTTTTTTTCTAAATAGAGATTTAATTTATCTAAAAAAAATTCTTTTAAATTCATTTTTTATTTCATTTGAATATTTTTTTTTCCATATTCATCGTAAAGAAAAAAATAATAGTATGACTTGAGTTTAATAAAATTTTGTAAAATTTTTTTTTTTCTAAACAAAATAATATTCATCAAAAGTTTACTACAAAATTTCAATACATTTTTAATTGTATAATAATAAAAAAAACTTTTGGATTTGTGTTTATAGTTATAATAAAGTGATGATTTATTAAAATTAAATATTCTTTTTTTATCTATATAATTGTGAATACTCGGTTTATGAGATTTGAATCCAACATGATTAACTTTTGACTCTTTGATTTTTAATATTCCATATTTTTTTTTTTTTAATCGATAGCAAAGATCAATATCTTCTAGATAAGTATAAAAATAATCATCCCAACCACCTATTTCTAAGATCATTCTCTTGTCTAACATAAATGCAGTTGAATTTATTGCTTCAACACAAAAATCTCCTGATGGAACTTTATTCATCCCTTTTTTATTTTTATCTAAATTAAATCTGTAATTATCATAAATGCTATATTTATCATTTTCGAACATCAAAGGCGCTAATATAGCTGCATCTTTATACTTTTTTTTAGCCGTTATTAAATTTTCAATACAATTTTTATAAAGTTTAACATCAGGTTGAGTAATAAAAATTAATTCTGAATTTATCATGTTTAAAGCTTTGTTAAATGTTTTACCTAAACCTATATCTCCAGTAGAAATATATTTTATATTAGTGAATTTATTTTCAATCAATAATTTTAATTCCTCATCATTACTATTGTCAAAAACGTAAATCTCTCGCACTTGTGGTAATGATCCAAGTAATTTCTCTATAATTTTACCAGGAAAATATGTTGGTATTACTATAGAACATTCAATCATTATTAATCAATATTATAGTGAACTTTTATAATTAATTAAATTGCTATTTTTCTTTATTAATTTTTAAAACTCCAATAAATGCTTCTTGAGGTATTTCAACTCTACCAAATTGTTTCGCTCTAGCTTTTCCTTTTTTTTGTTTTTCCAAAAGTTTTCTTTTTCTATCTGTTGCACCTCCACCATGAATTTTTGTTAGAACATCCTTTTTAAACCCTTTGATTGTCTCTCTTGCAATTATTTTTCCACCAATAGCAGCTTGAATTGGGATCATAAAGTTATGTCTTGGTATTAAATCTTTAAGTTTTTCACAAACCTCTCTACCTGTTCTTTGTGCAAAATCTTTATGAATCATCATAGCAAGAGCATCAACGGGTTCCCCGTTCACAAGTATTCCTAATTTTACAAGATCTCCCTCTCGATGTTCAATTATTTCGTAATCAAAACTCGCGTAACCACTTGTCATAGACTTAATTCTATCATTAAAATCAAACACTACTTCATTTAACGGTAATTCATAATTTAGCACAGCTCTATTTCCAGAATAACTTAGATTGGTTTGTATACCTCTTTTATCCTGACATAATTTTATAACTGAACCTAAATATTCATCAGGAGTTATTATCGTTGCCTTTATCCAGGGTTCTTCAATCAATCTTATATATGTTGGATCTGGTAAACTCGAAGGATTTTGCAAATCAACTATATCACCACTATTTAAGTTAACTTTGTAAACAACACCAGGGGTTGTTGTTATTAGATTAACATCGAATTCTCTTTCAAGCCTTTCAGTTATAATCTCAAGATGAAGTAATCCCAAGAATCCACATCTAAATCCTAAACCTAAAGCTGAAGAAGATTCTGCCTCAAATGAAAAACTTGCATCATTTAATTGAAGTTTTGCTAAACCATCTTTTAATTTTTGATATTCTGAACTATCAACAGGAAATAAACCACAAAAAACAACAGGTTTACTTGGTTTAAAACCAGGTAAAGCTTTAATTGAAGGCTTAGAAGCATCACATATTGTGTCACCGACTTTTGTGTCTGATAGCTCCTTAATACCTGTAGTAATAAAACCAATCTCACCAGAATTTAATTCAGTAACATCTTTGGGTTTGGGTGTAAAAATTCCAACTTTTTCCACTATATAATCTTGATTAGTTGAAAGCATTTTAATTTTCATATTCTTTTTAATTTTCCCATCAATAACCCTTACTAAAATTACAACCCCTAAATAAGTATCATACCAACTATCGACTAATAAACATTTTAGATTATCCTCTAAATTCCCATTAGGTGCTGGTAACTGATTAATAATTTTTTCTAAAATTTCTTCAATACCCTCACCTGTCTTTCCAGAACATGGAACTGCATTTTCAGTCTCAATTCCTATGACATCCTCTATCTGTTTTTTTGTTCTCTCTAAATCTGATGCTGGTAAATCTATCTTATTTAAAACAGGTATAATCTCATGATTAATATCAAGAGCTTGATAAACGTTAGCTAAAGTTTGAGCTTCTACACCTTGAGTACTATCCACTATCAATATTGAGCCCTCACAAGCATATAAAGATCTGCTAACTTCATAACTAAAATCTACATGACCAGGAGTATCAATTATATTTAAAATATATTCTTTTCCATTTTTTGATTTATAATTCAATTTTACAGTTTGTGCTTTAATTGTAATTCCTCTTTCTCTTTCGATATCCATTGAGTCCAAGACTTGTGCTTTCATCTCTCTCTCTGTCAAACCACCACATTTATGAATAATTCTATCGGCTATTGTTGACTTTCCATGATCGATATGAGCGATTATTGCAAAATTTCTTATATTATCAATAGTGCTCATTTTATTTAAGATCGAATTTTAGCACCAGTTTTTCGTTCTACGTTATCGATAATTAGTTTATTAATTTTTTCTAAGTCGTCATCATTTAACGGCTTTTTTGTAGATTGAATACTTACATTTAAAGCAATTGATTTCTTATTATTTGGTATTTTTTCACCTTCATAAACATCAAATATGTTAACCTCTCTAATGATTTCTTTGTCAGTTTCAGAAATTATATGTATTAACTCTTGGGTATCAAAGTTTTTATCGATTACAAAAGCAAAGTCTCTCTCTGATTTTTGAAAGTCTGATACCTGAAAAGTACTTTTTTTATCTTTTAAAGATTTTTTTAATTTTTTAAAATTATCAATAAATATTTCAAAACCTACCAAGGACTCAGTTTTAATATCAATTTTCTTTATAATATTTGGATGAATTTCACCAAAATATCCTACAACTTTATCTTTATCTTTATTCAAAAAAATTCTTCCAGATTTACCTGGATGATAATAGCTTGGAGTTTTATCATCTATGTATATTTCAGACTTTTCATAACCCACCTCAATTAGTGTCTGAACAATATCTTTTTTAACATCATATGTATCAACATACCTATCATTTTCAATCCATGATAATCTTGATACCTTGCCAGAACGCAGACCACCAATTACCGTTTCTTGATCTCCAGGTGTTGGTCCATTGAATATAGGTCCAATTTCAAACAATGACAAATCTTTTATATCCCTATTTAAATTTTTGTTTACATAAAAAATTAAGTTAGAAAAAATAGAATTTCTTAAAACACAAAGCTCGGAACTAATAGGATTTATAATCTTAATTTCTTTCTTATTTTCTCTAAACAAATTGTTAAATTTTGGATCAGTAAACGACCAAGTGACAGCTTCATAGTATCCTTTGGTTGCTACTGCCCTTTGAAGAAAATGAAATAATTTTTGTGTATTATCTAAGGTTGGTTTATATCTTTCTTTTCTTGGTTCAATTGTTTTGATTTGATTATAACCTATTATTCGTGCCAATTCCTCTATTACATCAATAGGTTGAGAAATATCTGGTCGCCAAGACGGCACTGTTAGTTTTAAAAACTCCCTATTTTTTTTGATTCTAAAACCAAGATCTGAGAGAATTTTAAAAGTTTTTGAATCAGAAATTTTAATTCCCATAATTTTATTGAATAATTTTTTATTAAATTTAATTTCGACTTGTTTGAGCTTCTCTTTTTTTTGAATTTCGAATTTACTTATTTCTCCCCCACAAATTTGTTGAATTAAATTTGCAGATCTAATTAAACCTTCTTCAATTGATAATGGATCAATACCTCTTTCAAATCTAAACTTTGCATCAGACTCGATATTGAGTTTTTTCGCAGTTTTTCTTGTGACTGTGGGATCAAAGTAAGCAGACTCAATAAGTACATTTTTTGTATTATTTTGAGTGCTTGATCTTATCCCACCAATTATCCCTCCAAGTGCTAAAACTCCTTTGCTGTCACTGACAACACACATATCATTATCTAATTTGTATTTTTTGTTATCTAATGCTTCAAATATTTCTCCTGATCTAGAGTTCCTCACTGTTATTCCTTTTACAATTTTATCAGCATCAAATACATGCAAAGGTCTATTTATATCAAACATCATATAGTTTGTTATATCTACCAAAGCTGAAATTGGTTTTTGTCCGATTGATATTAATTTTCTTTTTAACCATTCTGGACTTTCTTTATTTTTCACATTTGAAATTAAACAACTTCCAAATATTAAACAACTTTGTTTTTTTTCTTTATTGAGTTTTATTTTTATCTTTTTATTATTTTTGAATTTAATCTTTTTTAATTTACTTTCTTTTAATTTTCCAAAACCAGCTGCAGCAAGATCTCTTGCAATTCCTCTGACACCTAAACAATCTGGCCTGTTAGGAGTAATTGATAAATCAATTAAATTCAAATTAGATGATTTAAAAAAGTTTTTACCTACCCTTTTTAAATACTCAGCATTTGAAAGCTCAATAATACCCTCACTATCATTTGATAAATTTAATTCAGATTCTGAACATAGCATTCCATATGAAGTAACCCCTCTTATTTTAGCTTCAACTAATTTTAATCCACTTTTAGGTATCACTGCTCCAGGAGGAGCATAAACTGTAAATAATCCATCTCTGGCATTTTTTGCACCACAAACAACTTTTTTAATTTTATTGTCACCAATATCTACATCACAAACTTTTAATCTGTCTGCATCTGGATGTTTTTGTGTTTTTATAATCTTCGCTACTTTAAATAAATTTAAGTCTTCTGATATATTGGAAATATTTTCAACCTCTAATCCAATGTTTGTAAGTTTTCCTAAAAGTTTTTTTTCAGAATAAGATGTTAATAAATGATCTTTTAACCAATCATATGTGATTTTCATCTGCTTAAACCTCTATAATTTGTAGGAACATCTAGTGGATCAAAACCAAAATGATTAAGCCATCTGTAATCACACTCAAAGAAAGCTCTTAGATCATTAATGCCATATTTGAGCATCGCCAATCTGTCTATGCCAATCCCAAAGGCGAATCCTTGAAATGAATCTGGATTAATTTTAACATTCTTTAACACATTAGGATGTACCATGCCGCATCCTAGAATCTCCAACCATTTATCACCCTCGCCTATAATTATTTTTCCATCTTTTATTTTATAACCAATATCTACCTCTGCAGATGGTTCTGTAAATGGAAAATGACTTGGTCTAAATCTCATCTGAATTTTATCAACTTCGAAAAATTCTTTAATAAAGTAATTTAGACATCCTTTTAAATGACCCATATTAATATCCTTATCGATATGTAATCCCTCAACTTGATGAAACATTGGTGCATGTGTTTGATCACTATCAGATCTATATGTTCTCCCTGGTGCAATAATTTTAAAAGGTGGTTTATTTTTGAGCATTGTTCTAATTTGCACCGGAGAAGTATGTGTTCTTAATAATTTTTTTTTTTCTTTATCTAGATAAAAAGTATCATGCATATCTCTAGCTGGATGATGGTCTGGAGTATTCAGTGCAGTAAAATTATTATACTCATTCTCAACGTCTGGACCTTCAGCTACACTGAAACCTATTTCAGAAAATATTGAGGAAATCTCATCAATGGTTTGAGAAACTGGGTGAATTTTTCCTCTAATGATTGTTCTCTCAGGCAAAGTAACATCAATTTTTTCTTTTTCTAGTTTTTCATTTATATCGGCAATTTCAATTTCACTTATTTTAGTATTAATTAAACTTTGTAATTCATCTTTAATTAAATTTAAATCAGACGCAAAATTTTTTCTTTCTGACTCTGCAATGGAAGCAATTTGCTTAAATTGAGAAGTGATAAGACCACTCTTGCCAAATAAATCAGATTTTATTTCATTAATCTGTGCAAGATCTAATTTTAATTTCAATTTAGATATAAATTCTTCTTTGATTTTTTTAAGATCTGACATTTTTACAGATTATTTCTTCAGTAAAATAAAACAATAGAGAAGATTAATTTAAAGCAGATTGTGCTTTTTGAACAATAATTTTAAAGGCTTCTGGGCTATCGTAAGCTATTTCTGCTAGAATTTTTCTATCTATTTTAATTCCACATTTATTTAATCCATTAATAAACCTAGAATAGGTTAAACCCTCAGCGCGAACTCCTGCGTTGATTCTTTGAATCCAAAGCGATTTAAAATCTCTTTTTTTATTTCTTCGATCTCTATAAGCATATTGCATTGCTTTTTCCATAGCTTGCTTTGCAACTCTTATTGTATTTTTTCTTCTGCCCCATTGGCCTTTAACTGCTTTTAAAACTTTTTTATGTTTTGAGCGGCTAGTTACACCTCTTTTTACTCTTGCCATTTTAACCTCTTAAACTGTAGGGCATATACGATTTTACAATTTTTCCATCTTGTTTCGACATCGCAGTTGTGCCTCTTAATTTTCTAATTTGAGAATTTGTTCTTTTAATCATACCATGTCTTTTCCCAGCTTGAGCAGTAATTACTTTTCCTCTTGCAGATATTTTAAATCTTTTTTTTGCTGAGCTTTTTGTTTTTAATTTTGGCATAATTGTGCGAGTTTATACAAAGAAAGAAGAAATTTTACAACCTCATTTAAGCCTTATAAAGGCTGAATTACCATTATCATTTGCTTCCCATCAAATTTTGGATGTAATTCGACCTTTCCAATATCCTTCATGTCCTGTTTTATCTTAGTCATTAATTCATCGCCAAGATGAGAATGCTGCAGCTCTCGACCTTTAAATCTAATTGTAAATTTTACTTTGTCCCCTTTGGCAATAAATTTTTTTGCATTTTTAACTTTGAATTCATAATCATGAGTTTCTGTCACTGGTCTCATCTTAATCTCTTTAAGAGCTATAATTTTTTGTTTCTTTTTTGCAAGGTTAGCTTTTTTTTGAGCATCATATTTATATTTTCCCATATCCATTATTTTGCAAACTGGTGGACTTGCATTTGGAGCTATTTCAATTAAATCGAGACCTTGGTTTTTTGCCATTGATATTGCCTCATTTGTACTTATGATTCCTAAATTTTCACCATCACTTGCTATAACCTGAACTTCTGGTGAAAAAATTCTATTATTAGATCTAGGACCACGATCCTTATTTTTTTTTTGGAAATTATTTTGTTTATAGTCTGCCACTTAGTTTGAAGATGCTTTATTCAAAGCAGAGAATGTTTTTAAAAATAAGTTTAATTCCATATTTTCTTGTTTATTAGAGTCCAATCTTCTAATAGTTACAGTGTTACTGTCAACTTCTTTTTTACCACAAATTAATAAAATTGGTATTTTTGCTAAAGAATGATCTCTAATTTTATAATTCAAATTATGTTTTTTTAAATCTACTACTGAGCTTATTCCTGCTTTTTTCACTTTATTATAAACATTTATTGCATAATCTTCAAAATCTTCAGAAATTGGAATTACTGCTGTTTGAAGAGGGGAAATCCAAAATGGAAATTTTCCAGCATAATGCTCTATTAAAATCCCTATGAATCTTTCAAGAGATCCAAATAATGCCCTGTGAAGCATAACTGGAGTTTTTTTATTTCCGTTCTTATCTACATATGAAGCATCAAGTCTTCCTGGTAAATTTAAATCTACTTGTAAAGTTCCACATTGCCAGTCTCTACCAATGGCATCTCTTAATACAAATTCTATTTTTGGCCCATAAAAAGCACCTTCACCCTTATTAATACTGTATTCTAATTTTGATGCTTTTATCGCCTCTAGTAATGAAGCCTCAGCCTTATCCCAAACCTGATCATCTCCAACTCTAATTTCTGGTCTATCTGCATATTTTAAAATTATATTTTCAAAACCTAAATCTTTATAAATTTCTAAAATCAAATTTGTAACATTTAAACATTCACTTGTAATTTGATCCTCAGAACAAAAAATATGTGCATCATCTTGTGTAAAAGCTCGAACTCTCAATAATCCATGAAGAGCGCCTGATGGTTCATATCGATGAACTTTTCCAAATTCTGTTATTCTCAAAGGTAAATCTCTATAACTTTTAAGACCTTGATTAAAAACTTGAATGTGCCCTGGACAGTTCATTGGTTTAATTGCAAAAACTTTTTCATCTGGTGTTTGTGATGTGTACATATTTTCCCCGTATTTTTCCCAATGACCTGATTTTTCCCATAACAATCTATCTAAAACTTCTGGAGTATTTACTTCTTTATATCCAGCTGCGTCTTGCTTAGCCCTCATATAATTTATTAATTTTTGAAATAAAGCCCAGCCTTTTTCATGCCAAAAAACTGAACCTGGACTTTCTTCTCTAAAATGAAATAAATCCATTTCTTTCCCTAGTTTCCTGTGATCTCTTTTTTCAGCTTCCTCAATTCTTTTCAAATAAGCATCTAAATCTTTTTGATTAGCCCAACTTGTTCCGTATATTCTCTGCAACATTTCATTATTTGAGTCACCTCTCCAGTAAGCACCAGAAACTTTCGTTAATTTAAAATACTTGCCAATTTTTCCTGTAGAGGATAAATGCGGTCCTCTACACAAATCATGCCACTCTCCATGAAAATAAATAGATACATCTTCATCCTTAGGTATATTTTCAATTAGTTCTGCTTTGTAGATCTCACCCTTTTTTTTGAAGTGAGTAATAGCTTTGTCCCTAGCCCAAACCTCTCTTTTTGTCTTTTCATCTCGATCTACTATTTCTTTCATTTTTTTTTCAATCTTATTTAGATCATCTTCGGTAAACGGTTCCTTTCTCGCAAAATCGTAATAAAAACCATTTTCAATAACAGGACCAATCGTAACTTGTGTTCCTGGGAATAGCTCTTGAACTGCCATTGCTAAAATATGTGCAGTGTCATGTCTTATTGTTTCAAGACCTTCTTCATTTTTTGAAGTAAAAATTTTTATTGAACAATCTTTTTCTATAATAAAATCTAAATCTTTAAGCTCTCCATCAACACTAATAACCATAGCATCTTTTGCCAAAGATTTACTTATTTTTTCAGCTACCTCAAACCCTGTAACTTTTTTTGGAAAATTTAAACTTTTCCCATCTGGTAATGTAATTATAGGCATTTAATTTAATAATCTTTTATACTCTGAATAAGTAGAAAAACACATTTTTTCAACATTAAATTTTTTAATTATATTTTTTCTACCCTCTTTACCGATTAATTTTATTGATGAATCATCCATAGTAATAACCTTTATTATTTTTTCACTTAATGATTTTGCATCCCCAGACTCAAACAGAATACCCGTTTTTCCATTTACTATTGTTTCATTTGAGCCACCAATATTACTAGCAATAATTATTTTTTCCATAGATTGAGCTTCAACCGCAACACGACCAAATGCCTCTGGTTCTATTGAAGCTGAAACAACTATATCTGATACTTTATACGCTAAGGCCATATCTTTGCAATTATCTATAAACTTAATCTGATTGGTAAGTCTATATTGTTCGGTCAATCTAATTAATTTTTTTTTATACAAATCCCTGCCTTGATCATTTCCAAGAATTACCACATGAAAAGCTTCATATCCCAGTTCAATTTTTACTAAATTAATCGCTTCGATAAGTAATTCTTGTCCCTTCCAAGATGTTAACCTACCTGGCATTAATAAAATCTTCTTTTCTTTATTGATATCCCATTTTTTAAGAAGATTTTTTTCATCAATTTCTAATTTTGTAGAAGAATCAAAATAATCAACATTTATTCCTCTAAAAATTACAAGAAATTTTTTTGTCGATTTTAAATATTCGAAATAATTTTCTTTTATATGAGAAAAAATAAAGTTAGATCCAGCAATAATTAAATCAGATCTTACCATTACAGAATTATAAAACTTTTTAAGATTTCCACCAAAATTATAAGTACCATGAAATGTTGTTACAAATTTTCTCCTAGTAATTTTTGTAGCAAGCAAGCATGACCAAGCAGGAGCTCTACTTCTGGCATGAACTATTGAGATATTATAAAAAAAAATTATTCCTATCAAAATAATACTATTAAACAACATTATAAGAGGATTTTTACTTTGCACAGGTAATCTTATTAATTTAACTTTTTTTTTATCAATAAATTTAATTAACTCACCACCACTTGTAACGATAAAAGATTTACAATTATTCTCGGTTAAATAATGTGCAATATCATAACAACCAGTCTCAGCACCTCCATAACCTAACTTTGGTATTACCTGTAAAACTTTTATATTAGACGACATATATTTAAATTATATAATAATAGATTAAACTAATAAACTTTTATGACAAAATTCAATTACTTTAAATTCTCCAAAACAAAAAAGATCAGATATTTAAAACTTTTTCAAAAAAATGCAGCTTACATTGTTTTTTTACACGGATTTATGTCAGATTTAACAGGAAAAAAACCTAAGGAATTTTATAATTTTGCCAAAAAAAATAAACTTGGTTTTCTTGCTCTTGAGTATTCCGGTCATGGCAAATCCTCAGGTAAATTTATTAATGGAAATA
>CACFZB010000004.1 GCA_902570715.1 uncultured Pelagibacteraceae bacterium | reverse complement strand
GCAAAAAATTCTGAACTATATCAAAAGTTATTAAATAAATTTCCTGATGCAAATTTGATTGATGTAAGTTTAGATAAAAAAAAAGGAGATATAAATGACAGATTTTTCAAAAATTTTAGACAAAGCAAAAGAACTTGAAACTAAAATGAAAGAAAGTCAAAAAAAAATAAAAGAAATTAAAGCAGAGGGAGTTTCAGGATCTAACTCTATAAAGATTATTTTGGATGGAGAAGGAGAAATGCAAAAAATTGAAATTTCAGATGAAATTTTAAATGAAGATAAATCGGTTTTAGAAGATTTAATTGTTGCTGCACATACTAATGCAAAAGCTCAACTTAAAACAAAAACAACTGAAGAAATTTCAAAAGTTACTGGCGGATTTGGAATTCCAGGATTTAAGTGGCCTCTTTGAATAATGCAAAATATAAGTGAGATAGAAGATTTAATTAAATTGATTTCTAGACTTCCTGGACTAGGTCCAAAATCAGCAAAGCGTATTGTTCTTAAATTAATTAATAATCGAGATGAACTTGTTAAACCAATGGCAAATACATTAGCGCAAGTTTATAAAAATGTTTCTAGATGTAAATCTTGTGGAGCTTTAAAGTCAAGTTCAAATGGATGTATTAATTGTGAAAATACTAAAGAGAAGTTTAATAAAATTTGTGTTGTGGAAGATATTGCTGATCAATGGTCAATTGAAAATTCGAATATTTTTAAAGGATATTTTCATATTTTGGGTGGAACCATTTCCTCTGTTGGACAGAGAAAAGAGGACTTATTAATCGATTCTTTAGTTGAAAGAGTAAAAAAAGAGAACATTGAAGAGGTAATTTTAGCTACAAGTGCGACAGTTGAAGGACAAACAACAGCTTATTACGTTCAAGACAGTCTAAGGAACTCTAAAGTCAAAGTCACAAAGTTGGCACAAGGATTGCCTGTTGGTGGAGAAATCGAAAGTTTAGATGATGGAACTTTATTTTCAGCATTTAAGAATAGATCAAAATTAAATACTAATTCTAGCTAATTTTTTTTTTTATTCTGTTAAGGTGTAAAAGTGGTTCTGTATAACCAGATGGCTGTTTTTTACCTTCAAATATTAAATCGCATGCTGTTTTAAAGGCGATTGATTTTTCAAAGTCATCACTCATTTTAGTATAATTTTTATCTCCCTCGTTTTGCTTATCAACCACTTTGGCCATAGCTTTCATTATTTCAGTAACTTGAATTTTTGTGGTAATTCCATGATGTATCCAATTTGCGATATGTTGAGATGAAATTCTAAGAGTTGCTCTATCTTCCATCAACCCAATATTATTGATATCAGGAACTTTAGAGCAACCAATTCCCTGGTCAATCCATCTTACAACATATCCCAATATTGTTTGAGCTGAATTTGAAATCTCAGAATTAATTTCATCTACTGACCAATTTGGCCTATCTGCTATAGGTATAGTTAAAAGATCGTCAAGTTTTGCTTTTTCTCGATTTAGGATTTTTTTTTGTTCGCTGAAGATATCAATTGCATGATAATGAAGCGCATGAAGAGATGCTGCAGTAGGTGAAGGTACCCAAGCGCAGTTAGCACCAGCTTTTAAATGATTTACTTTTTCAGTCATCATTTGACTCATCATATCTGGAGCTGCCCACATTCCTTTACCTATTTGTGCTTTACCCGAAAAACCACAGATTAAACCTATATCTACATTATTATTTTCATAGGCAGAAATCCATTTAGATGATTTCATATCACCTTTTTTGATCATAGGTCCAGCTTCCATTGATGTGTGCATTTCATCACCTGTGCGATCTAGGAAACCTGTGTTAATGAAGAAAACTCTATTTTTTAAAGATCTAATACACTCTTTAAGGTTAGTTGAAGTTCTTCTCTCTTCATCCATGATACCAATTTTACAAGTGTATTTTTTTAGTCCTAATGTTTCTTCAACTTTTGAAAAAATTAAATCAGTAAAGGCTGTTTCTTCTGGTCCATGCATCTTTGGCTTAACAATATAAACAGAGCCTTTTCTTGAATTCTTTTTTCTATTAAGATCGTGAAGAGCTGCAGCTGTTGTTATAAATGCATCCATAATACCTTCTGGAACTTCAGTTCCATCCTTTAAAATTATAGATGAGTTGGTCATTAAATGACCAACATTTCTAATTAAAAGCAAACTTCTTCCATGTAATTTTAATCCTTTACCATCTTTAGATATATAACTTCTATCTGGATTTAACTTTCTTTCTAAAATTTTACCTTTCTTTTCAAATTGAACTTTAAGATTTCCTTTCATTAAACCTAGCCAATTTTTGTAACAAGTAATTTTATCCTTAGCATCAACAGCTGCTACACTATCTTCATTATCACAAATTGTTGAAACAGCTGACTCAGCAATTACATCGCTTATACCGGCAATATCGTGAGCTGCACTAAAAGCTCTTGGGTTTATTATAATCTCAAAATGAAGTTTATTGTTCTCTAATATAACTGCTTCAGGCTTATTTACGTCGCCTCTGTATCCTATAAATTTGTTTGTATCTTTTAATTTATATTCGTAATCATCTTTTGAGATTACTAATTCATTATTAACTATTTTCAATCCAGCTATATTCTTCCAGCTTGTGCCGTTAATTGGAATATATTTGTCAAAAAATTCTCTAACATACTTGATAACTTCTTGTCCTCGATTAGGGTCATACCTCTCACTACCACCTTCTTCAGACTCTATTATGTCAGTACCGTATAAACTATCATATAAACTTACCCACCTGGCATTTGCAGCATTAAGGGCATATCTTGCATTCATAATTGGAACTACTAGCTGTGGTCCGGCAATTCTAGATATTTCATCATCTACATTATTTGTTTCAATTTTAAAATTTGGTCCTTCATTAACTAAATAACCAACATCTTTCAAAAATTTTTTATATTCTTCTAAATTAATTTCTTTACCTTTGTTCTTTATATGCCAGTCATCAATTTGATTTTGTAAAATTTCTCTTTTTTTTAGTAAATTTTGATTTTGGGGTGATAATTCGTGTACAGTTTTATCGAAGCCAGACCAGAATTTTTCAGGAGTTACTCCTGTATCTTTTAACAATTCATCATTGATGAATTGAAGTAATTCATTTGAAACTTTTAAGTTATTAACATCCGTATAATTTTTTTTCATCAATTCTTTTCTAAAACCCCTGTAAAATGAAGTCAAATAATTTATGGAAGCATTGACATTTTGCTGTCATTTTTCATAATTAAATAGCTAATATTTAAAATGAAAAATTATTTAAATTTCGAGAGTGAAATTAAAAATTTAGAAGTAGAGTTGGAGAAACTTAAAGACCCATACAATCAAAGCGGACTGACAGAAGTTGATACTCAAAAAATTTCCAAAACGCAAAATGAAATAGATGAAAAATTAAAATCAATCTATTCTAATTTAGATCCTTGGCAAACAACAATGGTAGCTAGACATGAAGATCGTCCTAAATCAAAATTTTTTATAGATAATTTGTTCAATGACTTTATCCCTTTATCAGGAGATAGGTATTATGGTGAAGACAAGTCTCTTATAATAGGTTTTGCAAAATTTAATGGAGAATCCGTGTTAGTACTTGGTCAAGAAAAAGGAGATGATTTAGATAGCAGGATAGAAAGAAATTTTGGCATGATGAGACCAGAAGGTTATAGAAAAGGTATTCGTTTAATGGAACTTGCTAATAAATTTGGAATTCCAATTATAACTTTTATTGATACCCCTGGAGCTTATCCAGGAGTTGGTGCAGAAGAAAGAGGTCAAGCAGAGGCAATAGCAAAATCAATCGAATGTTGCATGAATCTTAAAGTCCCCACTTTAGCAATAATAATAGGTGAGGGAGGTTCAGGTGGTGCTATAGCTCTAGCTTCTTCAAATAAAGTAATTATGCTTGAAAATGCAATTTACTCAGTTATTTCTCCAGAGGGGTGTGCAACTATACTTTGGAGAGACCCAAAAAAAATGCTGGATGCAGCTAAAGCAATGAAGTTGTCAGCAAAAGATTTATTAGAACTTGGCGTAATTGATGAAGTTATTTCAGAACCTTTAGGTGGTGCTCACAGAGATAAAAATTTAATTTTAGATAATGTACGTAAGTCTCTTTTAATAAATTTATCAAATTTTAAAAATATGTCTTCAGACGAAATTTTGACACAAAGAAAAAATAAATTTTTAAATATTGGAAGAGGTAAAGGTTTTATAAGTGATGATGATAAATTAACTTCGCTAGATATAAAAGAAAATATATTTCAGAAAATTTCAAATAAACGCATTTTAATATTGACAATATTCGGCTTAGTAACCTTTATTGCTTGCTTAGCTATTTTCTTATAAAGAACCACAGCAACGTTTATATTTTTTTCCAGATCCACATGGACAAAGTTCATTTCTACTAATTTTTTTTTCAAAATTTCTATTGACAATTTTTTGTTCTTTTTTTTCAATAGAGCTGTCAATTATTTTTAAATTCATTAAAATTATTAAGTAATCATATCTTAATTTATTTAGTAAAATCTCAAAAAGTTCAAATGCTTCTTTTTTATATTCTACAAGAGGATCTCTTTGTCCATATGATCTTAAGCCAATAACTTGTCGTAGTTGTTCTAAATATTGTATGTGTGATTTCCAATTTACATCTATGGTTTGTAGGAATATTCTTTTTTCGATTTCTTTTGCTTGAAATTCTCCCAATATTTCTATTCTTTTAATTCTATTTTTTTTAAAATTTTCCTCAATTTTTAATCTTAAATTTTTATCATTCTCGTTGATTAATTTTTCAAAATCATCTGACCCAAAATTTTTACCCATTAAAATTCTTAATTTATTTTCAAATTCATTATTTTTAGGATTAGATTTTTTCAATGATTTTAAATTAACAATCTCATTTAATGTCTCTTTTAAGAACTCAGTAGAATATTCAAATATATCATCACTATTTATAGCTTCCTTTCTTTGTGAAAAAATTACATGTCTTTGATCATTAAGAACATTATCAAATTTAATTAAAGTTTTTCTAATATCGAAATTTCTTGCTTCAACCTTTTGCTGTGCTCTCTCCAAAGCTTTGTTAATCCATGGGTGATCTATACTCTCTCCATCTTTAAGGCCCAGTTTTTGTAAAACATTATTCATAGAATCTGAACCAAAAATTCTCATTAGATCATCTTCAAGACTCACATAAAAAATTGAACTACCTTCGTCTCCCTGACGTCCTGATCTTCCTCTTGCTTGATTATCTACTCTTCTTGATTCCATTCTTTCTGTTCCAATTACAAATAAACCCCCAAGGGCTTTTATTTTTTCCTTATTTTTTTCAATCTGTTCATCAGGAATAGATCCCTTTTTTCCGCCAAGTTGAATATCTACCCCTCTTCCTGAAATACTTGTGGTTATTATTACTGAACCTTCTTTTCCGGCGTTGGCTATTATTTCTGCCTCATTCTCATGATTTTTTGCATTTAGGACGACATGTTTAATTTTTTTTTGTGCCAATAGTTTTGAATAAATTTCTGACTTATTAATGCTAGATGTAAATATTAATAATGGTTGCAGTGTTTTGTGGCATTCATCAATTTTTTTAATAATTGCATCATTTTTTTCTTTTTCTGTACGAAAAATTTGATCATTGTAATCTTTCCTAATCATTTTTTTGTTTGTAGGTATGACTATTACCGATAAATTATATATTTCAAAAAACTCTTCTGCCTCTGTAATGGCAGTTCCAGTACAACCAGAAATTTTTTTATAAAGTCTAAAATAATTTTGATAAGTTATAGCAGCTAAAGTTTGATTTTCTGCTTGAATATCTATTTTTTCTTTTGCTTCCAAAGCCTGATGTAGACCATCTCCAAATCTTCTTCCTTCCAAAATTCGGCCTGTAAGCTCATCAATAATTTTTAAATTATCATCTTTGACAATGTAATCTTTACCTTTTTCAAATAAATGATTTGCTCTTAAGGCTTGGTTAACATGGTGAACTAAATTTAGATTTTCAGGATCATAGAAATTATCATTTTTTAAAATTCCAGCATTTTTGAATATTTTTTCAATATTATTTATTCCATCATTAGTTAAAAAAATATTCTTATCTTTTTCGTCAATTTCATAGTCATTCTTTTTTAAAAATCTTACTAGTCTATCAATAGCAAGATATTGATTTGTTTTATCCTCGGCTGCCCCTGAAATTATTAAAGGTGTTCTGGCTTCATCTATTAAACAAGAATCTATTTCATCTACAATTGAAAAAAAATGTTCTCTTTGAACCATTTCATCCTTAGAGAACTTCATGTTATCTCTTAAATAATCAAATCCAAGCTCACTATTAGTTGCATAGGTTATATCACAATTGTAGTTTTTCTTTCTTTCAATATCATCTTGATAATTATTAATAAAGCCAGTCGATAATCCTAAAAATTTAAATATTACTCCTATTTCATTGCAATCTCTTTTTGCAAGATAATCATTGACTGTAACAATGTGAACTCCTTTTCCACATAACGCATTTAGGTATGCCGCAAGTGCAATAGTGATAGTTTTACCTTCTCCAGTTTTCATTTCAGCAATCTTTGATTCATGAAGAACAATTCCTCCTATCAACTGAACATCAAAATGTCGTTCATTTCTTGTTCTTCTTGAAGCTTCTCTAGCTAATGCAAATGCTTCAGGTAGCAATTCATCAAGCGTTATCCCTTTGTCAATTTTATCTTTAAATTCTTGGGTTTTTTTTGGAAAATCAGTATCTTTTAAAGTTTTTACACTTTCTTCCAAAGAATTAATTCTATTTACTATTTTTTCTATTCTTTCAAGCTCTCGCTGATTAGTTGATTTTATAAATTTTGAAATAAAGTTTAATGGATTTAACATTATATTTTGATTTATTAATTACTTATATCCTTTAATATAATCATTAAATAAATATTTTAAACATTATGGGCATTAATTTAACAAATTTTTTATCATCTAAGTCTAATAATAAAAGAATGATGGAATTTCAAGATTTGGATCATCTTGATGGTGTATCAATTTCCACTGTATGTGCCAATTTATATAATAATTCTCGGGACGATTTGGTTATGTTTTATTTCAGAGACGGGGCAAACCATGCATCAGTTTATACCCAGTCCAAAATTATTTCAGAAAATATTAAATGGAATCTTAATCAAAAAATTAAAAGCGTACATTCTTTAATCGTAAATACAAGAAATGCTAATTGTTTTACTGGTTATCAAGGTTACAAAAGTTTAGAAAAGATAGCAGAATTAGTGTCAGAAAAATTAACTGAAAAACAGAAAGAGGATGAGGAACATCCTAAAAAAATTAAACCAAAAGAAATTTTATTTGGTTGTACAGGAACTATTGGTGAAATTTTTCCAGAGGAAAAAATTAAGGACAAAATAAAAGATTTAGTTGAAAAAATTAAGTATACTCAAAATAAGTATATTTGGATGAAAGCAGCCTTAGGTATGATGACTACAGATACACAACCTAAAATGGCGATGGAAAAATGTTTTATTGGAAATAGTGAAGTAAAAATTTTTGGAGTTGCAAAAGGATCTGGAATGATTCAACCTAATATGGCAACTACGTTGGGGTATATTTTTACTGACGCGAGTATATCAAATGAAATTTTAAAAAAACTTTTAAAAAAAAATATCGAAACAACATTTAATGCAATAAGTTGTGATAGTGATACTAGCACCAATGATATGGTATCAATTTTTTCAACAGGTAAAGCCAAACATTCTTCAATAAAAAATATAAATGACTCTAAAATAAAAGAATTTGATGAGGCATTGAATAAAGTTTTGCTTAATTTAGCTAAAAGAGTAGTTGCTGATGGTGAGGGTGCTTCTAAATTTATCACTATAGTAGTAAAAAATTGCAAGTCTGACAAAGATGCAAAAAAAATTGCATTCTCTATTGCAAATTCTCCATTAGTTAAAACTGCCATAGCTGGTGAAGATCCAAATTGGGGTCGCATCGTAATGGCAATAGGAAAATCAGGTATTTCTTTTGACCTAGATAACCTTTCAATTAAGTTTGGAGATTTATTGATAGTTCAAAATGGAAAACCAAATACAAATTTTAATGAAATAGATTTAAGTGATTATATGAAAAATTACAAAATTGACATTGAAGTGGATATTTCAAGTGGATCAAAAAATTTTACTTCATATACAATGGATTTAACAAAAAAATATATAGAAATAAATGCAGATTATCGAAGTTAATTTTATTGAAAATTGTAAAGGAGAGACTATTTGTAAGTAATGATTAAATACAAATTAATTTGTAACAAATGTAATTTAAAATTTGATAGTTGGTTTGCGACTTCATTAGAGTACGATAAACTTAAAAAAAAAAGATTATTAAATTGCCATAACTGTGGATCAGTTAAAATAGATAAAACTTTAATGACACCAGGATTAATTAATAACCCTAAAAATGAAAAACACCATTTAGATATTCTTAAACATAAAAAAATTAGTCAAAAAATAAAAGAATATAGAAAGTTTATAAAAGATAACTTTGATTATGTCGGTGAAAATTTTGCTTATGAAGCAAGATCAATTCATTATAAAGATAAAAAAAAAGCTAAAGGAATTTATGGGACTGCCTCTGATAGTGAAATAAAAGAATTGAATGAGGAGGGTATTAAAACAGAAATGATTCCTTGGCTCGAGGACAAGAATAATTAATATTTAACAAACTTCGATATATAATTTACTGATTTATCATCACTGAAATACCACTGATTATTAATTATATTAAATTTTAAACCACTAATATCACTAAGTTCAAAATTGTAATTTTTTAATGTTTCCTCTAACTCTTCTGGCTTAACAAATTTTTCCCACTCATGAGTTCCTATTGGAAGCCATCGCAAAATATATTCAGCCCCAACTATTGCAAATAAATACGATTTTAATGTTTTATTTATCGTTGCTACAAACATAATTCCATTTTTTTTTAATAATTTTGAACATGATTTCAAAAAAAAATTTACATCAGCAACGTGTTCAACTATTTCCATATTTAATATAACATCAAATTTTTCTTTAGTTTCAAAATTTTCAGGAGATTTACAAAAATATTTTATATTTAAATTACTTTTTTTTGCATGCAATTTTGCTACATTTATATTTTTATCTGAAGCATCTATTCCTATTACCTTAGCACCCAATCTTGTTAAGGGCTCTGACAACAGTCCACCACCACAACCCACATCTAGAATTTTAATCTTTTCAAGTGGTTTTTCTAGGTTTTTAAGCTTGAAAGTATTGATGATGTTATCTTTAATATACGAAATCCTAATAGGATTAAATTTGTGTAATGGTTTGAATTTTCCCTCGGTATCCCACCATTCCTCAGCAATTTTGGAAAATTTTTCTATTTCTTCATTATTTATTGTGTTATTTTTCATTTACAAACTGATTTTATATACAAGATGAATTTTATCAATATATTTTAAATTTATAAATAAATCATGAAAATTGTAGTACTTAAATTCGGAGGCACATCGGTTGGGACAATTGAGAGAATAAAAAAAGTTGCTGATATAATAAGCAATTATATTAAAAAAAAATATAATGTTGTCGTAGTGTCTTCAGCGATGAGCGGTGTGACAAATGGTTTAATAAAAAAGTCTGAACTCATAAGTGAGAACTTTTCTAACTCTGAATATGATGTTTTGGTGTCTACTGGAGAGCAAGAGGCATGTTCGCTTATTGCGGCTAGATTAATACACAAAGGCTTAAAATCTCGATCTTGGTTATCATGGCAAATTCCAATTACAACACAAGGATCTCATAAACATTCTAAAATAACTCAAATTAATATAAATAACATCATTAAATATATTAAATCAGGAGGAATACCGATTATAGCGGGTTTTCAAGGTATTAACAATCAAGAAAGAATCACCACAATTGGTAGAGGTGGTTCAGATGCAAGTGCAATTATGTTAGCTAAATTTTTAAAAGCAGAGAGATGTGTAATTTATACTGATGTTGAGGGAGTTTATACAACTGATCCCAATAAACTTAAAAAAGCCAAAAAAATAAAAGTAATTTCTTATGAGGAAATGTTGGAAATGGCCTCATTGGGAGCGAAGGTAATGCAACCTGTTTCAATACAAGACGCAAGGCTTAATAGAATTGATATTGAAGTGAAATCTTCTTTCATCAACAAAACAGGAACTCTAATTACAAAAAGATCTGGTATTATTAACAATAGAATTGTTACGGGAATTTCATCAACACAAAATGACTCAAAGGTTTCGCTAATTGGTGTTAGAGACAAACCAGGTGTTGCTGCATCAATTTTTAAGCCGTTATCTCAAAATTCAATTAATGTAGATATGGTTGTACAAAATATTTCTGCTAATGGTAAAGAGACAGATTTAACATTTACAATCAAAACAGAGGATTTAAATAAAACAAAAAAAATAATTCAAACTAACAAAAATATTAATTTTAGAAAATTATTATTAACAAAAGATGTCTCAAAAATTTCAGCTATCGGTGTAGGTATGATTACCACACCTGGCGTAACTTATAGGATGTTTCAAGCACTGGCAAAAAAAAAAATAAATATTCAAGTAATTTCAACATCAGAAATCAAGATTTCTGTTTTAATTGATAAAAAGTATACTAAAAAAGCAATTGTGGCCCTTCATAAAGAATTTAAATTAGATAACGCAAAATGAGCATAAGACCATTTAGAGACATTAAAAGAAAAAAAACAAAAGAAATTAGTGTTGGTAAAGTAAAAGTAGGAGGAAACAATCCTATTTCAGTTCAATCAATGACCAATACTTTGACCACCGATGTTAAAGCAACTATAAAACAAATAAATGAAATTCATGAAGAAGGAGCTGATATAGTAAGAGTTTCATGTCCAGACGAGCTATCATCTAAATCTTTAAAAGAAATTATAAGACATGTGGATGTGCCTATAGTTGCTGACATTCATTTTCATTACAAAAGAGCGATTGAGGCTGCAGAAAATGGTGCTAGTTGTTTAAGAATAAATCCTGGAAATATTGGCAGTAAAGATAAGATTAAAGAAGTCGTAAAAGCTGCACAAAATAATAATTGTTCAATTAGAGTTGGAGTAAATGCAGGATCTTTGGAAAAAGATATTTTAGAAAAATATAAAGAACCTTGTCCTGAGGCATTAGTCGAAAGTGCATTAAGGAATATCAAAATTTTAGAAGATCAAAACTTTTCTAATTTAAAAATTAGCGTGAAATCATCAGATGTTTTTTTGTCAATACAAGCTTATCGTCTGTTAGCAAATGCTACAGACTATCCACTTCATTTAGGGATCACAGAAGCTGGAGGTTTTATATCTGGAAGTATTAAGTCTTCGATTGGATTAGGCACATTACTTTTAGATGGAATAGGAGATACAATTAGAATTTCCTTGTCAGATGACCCGGTTAAAGAGGTAAAAATTGGAAATGAAATATTAAAATCTCTCAATTTAAGGGAGAGGGGTGTAAGGATTATTTCTTGTCCTTCGTGTGCAAGACAAGGTTTTCAAGTTATTGAAACTGTAAAATTATTAGAACAAAAATTGTCACATATTAAAACACCGATCACACTATCAGTTATAGGATGTGTGGTTAATGGTCCTGGAGAAGCAGCAATGACTGACATAGGTATTACTGGCGGAAAAAAAGGAAGTAATATGCTTTATTTATCAGGGGTGCAGTCAGAAAAAGTCCTAACTAGCGATATGATCGAAAAAGTTGTTAGCGAAGTTGAAAAAAAAGCCTCTGAATTAGAAAAATAATTAAGATGATTCCACAAAAAACAATTGAAGAAATGATAAACAAACATTCATTATTAGAAAAAGATCTTTCATCAGGCAAAATTGATAAAAAACTTTTTGCTGAGAAATCAAAAGAATATTCTGATCTAAATGAAATCATTAATGATGCCAAGAAATATATTTCATTTGAAAAAGATAAAACTGAATTAAAAAAAATATTAGAAGATCAAAGTTCTGATAAAGAATTGTTAAAAATGGCAGAAGGTGAACTCAAAGATTTACAAATTCAACACGAAAAAAATGAAAAAAAATTAAAACTTTTTTTATTACCAAAAGATGATGCTGATAAAAAGAATGCTATTATTGAAATTCGAGCTGGAACAGGTGGTCTTGAGGCAAGTTTATTTGCAGCTGATCTTTTTAAAATGTATGAAAAAGTAAGTCATAAAAAAAGATGGTCTTTAGAATTAATTTCCATTTCAAGAAGTGAGGCAGGAGGTTTAAAGGAAGTTATTGCATCAATTAAAGGGACAAATATTTATTCTACGTTAAAATATGAAAGTGGTGTTCATAGAGTGCAAAGAGTACCAGATACGGAGACACAGGGAAGAGTTCATACTTCTGCAGCGACTGTTGCAGTATTACCAGAAGTTGAGGAGGTTGATCTAAAAATTAATGAGTCAGATTTGAGAATAGATGTTTTTCGTGCCGGCGGGCCCGGAGGTCAATCTGTTAATACAACTGATAGTGCAGTTAGAATAACACATATTCCAACAGGCTTATCAGTTTCTCAGCAAGATGAAAAATCACAGCATAAAAATAAAGCTAAGGGAATGAAAATTTTGAGAGCAAGACTTTACGAATTAGAGAGAAATAGAATAGATCAGGAAAGATCTCAAGATAGAAAAAGTAAAATAGGAACTGGAGATAGATCAGAAAGAATTAGAACTTATAACTTTCCTCAAGGAAGAGTAACTGATCATCGGATTAATTTAACATTACATAAATTAGATGAATTTTTGGAAGGAGAGATATTTGATGAGATGATAGAGTCATTAACTTTACAAGCCCAAGAAGAAAGTCTAAGTAATCTTACACCATGAATATCAGAAGTGCTTTAAGTATTGGAAATAAAATTCTAATTCAAAATGATATAATTAGTCATAAATTAGACTCAGAGCTTTTAATGTCTAAAGTAATTAATAAAAACAGAGAATTTATTATTCTAAATTTAGACAAAAAAATTAATGAAAAAAATTTTCACAAATATAATCAACTAATTAATGAGCGCTCACAAGGCAAACCAATTGCTTATATATTTGGAAAAAAATATTTTTGGAGAAATGAATTTTTAGTAAATGAAAAAGTGTTGATACCAAGGCCTGACACTGAAATTCTTGTTGAGGAAATCATAAAGATAACAAAAAATAAAGAGAAACTTAATGTTTTAGAAATAGGAGTTGGTTCAGGATGTCTTTTGTTGTCTTTATTAATCGAAAAAAAATATTTTAAAGGAACAGGGATAGATATTAGTAAAAATTGTGTAAGATTAAGCAGAATTAACAGTCAAAATTTAAATTTAGAAAAAAGAGTTAAATTTTTTATTTCTGATGTTGACAATTTTAATTTAGGCAAATATGATTTAATTATATCTAATCCTCCATATATAAAAAAACTTGATTTAAAATATTTGGATAAAGATGTTAAGAATTTTGAACCAATGTTAGCACTTAATGGCGGAATAGACGGTTTATCGGCTATTAGAAGAGTAATAAAAAAATCTGGTAAATTGATTAAAAAAAATGGATTATTAATTTTAGAAATATCTTTTAATCAAAAAAATGAAGTAAAAAAAATTTTAAAAAAAAATGGATTTTATATCAATAAAACTTTAAAAGATTTTGCTAAAAACGATAGATGCATTGTAAGCACTAAAATATAGGTAATTTATATATGGTAACTTTTAGAAATAATAACAATTTAAGAAAAAATAATTTTCGAAGAGGAGAGAGGTCTTTTAAGTCAAATGGAGATAGAACAAAATTTTCAAATAATTTTTCTAATAATGAAACTTTCCAAAGAAAAAATCCAGGAAGAAATAATCATAATGCATCAAAATTAATTGAGAAGTACAACAATTTAGCAAGAGAAGCTTTGTCAGTAGGAGATAAAATTTTATCAGAAAACTACTTTCAACATGCTGATCATTTTATGAGAATTTTAGCTGATCAAGAAAAGTTAAAAAAAACTAAATTTGTTGAGACAAACTTACAAGATCAAAAAGTAAGCTCAGATAAATCTTCCAAACAAGTTGATTAATTTTAAATCAATTAAGACCAATAATTTTTTCCGATTTTAAAACATCAAGTTTTATTTTTTTAGTCTCAAAAATTTTTCTTTCTTGACCTTTTAAAATTTTTCCGGAAGGCAAGTTTAATTTTTGGGAATTAACTTTTTTTCCATTTACAATAACCTCATAGTGTAAATGGGGTCCAGTTGATTTACCAGTTGATCCTACATATCCAATAATTTGTCCTTGCTTTACTCTAACACCACTTCTTATACCTTTAGCAAATTTTGACATATGAGCATAAACGGTTTGATATGTTGTGTTATGTTTAATCATAACACAATTACCACCACCACCACACCAACCAGCTTTTTTTACAATACCATCTCCAGATGCCATTATCGGAGTACCCATTGGTGCAGCAAAATCTGTTCCTCTATGCATTTTATTAAAACCGTCGATTGGATGTTTTCTCATTCCAAATGGAGACGAAAGCCTCGCCCCATTAATTGGAGTTTTCATTAGAGCCTTTTTTACACTTTTACCATTTTTATCGTAATGTCCTTCACTTCCTTTTTTGTCAAAAAAATACAAAGAATTATTTTGACCACTTAGCTTCAAGTTTGCAAAAAGTATATTTCCTGTTTCAATAATTCTACCATTGTCATCAGTAAAAGTTTCATACATTATTTGAAAGCTATCTTTTTTTCTAATATCTCTTTGAAAGTCAACTTGAAAACCATAAACTCTTGCAAATTCAACAATTATATTAGCGGGTATTTTTTTATTAATTGCAGATTTATATAAGCTTTGCAAAATTATATTTTCACTGTAAATTATATTTTTTTTAAGCTTTGTAATTAAGGTTCTTTGATTAAATTTTTCAGTCTCTAGATTTCTTGTAAGGTATATTTTTTCAGTGCTGGATATTTTAAATACAAATTCCTTTACTAAATTATTAGATTGATCAACTGTAAAATATATTTTTTGTTCAGCGTTTAATTTATTAAGATTGACTTTTTTAGATAATTGTTTTTTAATTTCTGCAATCTCATCTTTATTAACTGAATACTTTTCCAGTATATTATTAAAAGTTTCACCAGGTGAAATAATGTGATCTATCTTTTTATATCTTGGCTCTAAATTATTAAAAACATGATTGAGTGTTTTTTTAAGGTAAACATTTGTGGTCAAACTTTTGTAATTAAAATAAATCTTTTTTTTATTATAATTGTAATAAGACGTTGAAATAATAGTAATAATTACCAATAAACTTAGTGCAAAAATTTCTACATTTTTCTGAATTTTATTTTTTACTTTTTTAAACATTGGTTTTTTTGGATGTTCAATTAATAGTTTAGCATTAATTAAAAATCAAAAAAAACCTTTAAAATTAACGATTTTTTAGCATTTTTTTTGATCTTATATGCTTGATTTCCTTTAATTTTAGCCTATAAGCAACGAACTTTCTCAAATAAATTATTGTTTCACAATAAAAAAAGTGAGGATTATTGAGCGTTTTTACTCAATTAGCTATTAAAAAAGTAAA
Source organism: uncultured Pelagibacteraceae bacterium (assembly GCA_902570715.1). GTDB lineage: Bacteria > Pseudomonadota > Alphaproteobacteria > Pelagibacterales > Pelagibacteraceae > Pelagibacter. The sequence goes on along the minus strand of CACFZB010000004.1, from coordinate 24,142 downwards.
AATTTAAGAAGAGAAGTGTGGACGGTTAAGGTTACCAAAATTTGTCGTACACACTTCAACATTATATAAATTTTATTCTTAGAATTTATATAGAAGCTAGTGTGCGCCGTTTTTAAACTTGAGAGTTTGATCATGGCTCAGAACGTACGCTGGCGGCACGCCTAACACATGCAAGTCGAACGAAGTAGCAATACTTAGTGGCAGACGGGTGAGTAACATGTAGGTATCTGCCCTTTGGCCTGGAATAACACGAGGAAACTTGTGCTAATACCGGATAAGTCTTTACGGAGAAAGCTTTATGCACCATTGGATGAGCCTGCACTTGATTAGTTTGTTGGTGGGGTAATGGCCTACCAAGACTTTGATCAATAGCTGATTTGAGAGGATGATCAGCCACATTGGGACTGAGACACGGCCCAAACTCCTACGGGAGGCAGCAGTGGGGAATCTTGCACAATGGAGGAAACTCTGATGCAGCGATGCCGCGTGAGTGAAGAAGGCCTTTGGGTTGTAAAGCTCTTTCGTCGGGGAAGAAAATGACTGTACCCGAATAAGAAGGTCCGGCTAACTTCGTGCCAGCAGCCGCGGTAATACGAAGGGACCTAGCGTAGTTCGGAATTACTGGGCTTAAAGAGTTCGTAGGTGGTTGAAAAAGTTGGTGGTGAAATCCCAGAGCTTAACTCTGGAACTGCCATCAAAACTTTTCAGCTAGAGTTTGATAGAGGAAAGCAGAATTTCTAGTGTAGAGGTGAAATTCGTAGATATTAGAAAGAATACCAATTGCGAAGGCAGCTTTCTGGATCAATACTGACACTGAGGAACGAAAGCATGGGTAGCGAAGAGGATTAGATACCCTCGTAGTCCATGCCGTAAACGATGTGTGTTAGACGTTGGAAATTTATTTTCAGTGTCGCAGCGAAAGCGATAAACACACCGCCTGGGGAGTACGACCGCAAGGTTAAAACTCAAATGAATTGACGGGGACCCGCACAAGTAGTGGAGCATGTGGTTTAATTCGAAGATACGCGCAGAACCTTACCAACACTTGACATGTTCGTCGCGACTTTAAGAGATTAAAGTTTTCGGTTCGGCCGGACGAAACACAGGTGCTGCATGGCTGTCGTCAGCTCGTGTCGTGAGATGTTGGGTTAAGTCCCGCAACGAGCGCAACCCTCACTTTTAGTTGCCATCATTTAGTTGGGCACTCTGAAAGAACTGCCAGTGATAAGCTGGAGGAAGGTGGGGATGACGTCAAGTCCTCATGGCCCTTACGTGTTGGGCTACACACGTGCTACAATGGTATCTACAACAGGAAGCGAGACGGCGACGTTTAGCAAATCCTTAAAAGATACCTCAGTTCGGATTGCACTCTGCAACTCGAGTGCATGAAGCTGGAATTACTAGTAATCGTGGATCAGCGTGCCACGGTGAATGCGTTCCCGGGTCTTGTACACACCGCCCGTCACACCATGGGAGTTGGTTCTACCTTAAGGCAAGGTTTTAAACCCTTGACCACGGTATAGTCAGCGACTGGGGTGAAGTCGTAACAAGGTAGCCGTAGGGGAACCTGCGGCTGGATTACCTCCTTTCTAAGGATGAATAAAAAACTTTTTTTATTCTAAATAATTTACATAGGCAATGTTGACCGTCCTCATTTCTCTTCTTAATTTAGTGTTTCTCTTGCATGGGGGCCGGTAGCTCAGTTGGTTAGAGCACACCCTTGATAAGGGTGGGGTCGAAAGTTCGAGTCTTTCTCGGCCCACCAATAAAGATTAAGGGGGATTAGCTCAGCTGGGAGAGCGCCTGATTTGCATTCAGGAGGTCAGCGGTTCGATCCCGCTATCCTCCACCAAAAACACTTAGTTATAAAAAATTGTGAATAAAATAATAATTAATATCAATATCTATATCCGAACATTAAGTTTTTTATTTAATGTTCAATAAAAATTTGATTAACACAGAATTTTTTTCTGTGCATATATCAAGCGTTTAAGGGCGTGTGGCGGATGCCTTGGCACTGAAAGACGATGAAGGACGTGATATACTGCGATAAGTTTCGGGGAGCTGTATGTAAGTTTTGATCCGAAAATTTCCGAATGGGGAAACCCACCACTTTATGTGGTACTTTAAACCGAATTCATAAGTTTAAAGAGACAACCTGGAGAACTGAAACATCTAAGTAACCAGAGGAATAGAAATCAATTGAGATTCCGTTAGTAGTGGCGAGCGAAAGCGGATTAGGCCAGCAATTTTATTAAAAAAATTTGAATAGTTTGGAAAAGCTAACCATAGAGGGTGATAGTCCCGTATGAGTAATGTTTAATAAAATTCTTGAGTAAAGCGGGACACGTGAAATCCTGCTCGAATATAGGGGGACCACCCTCTAAGCCTAAATACTCTTCAGTGACCGATAGTGAACTAGTACCGTGAGGGAAAGGTGAAAAGAACCCCTATTAGGGGAGTGAAATAGAACCTGAAACTGCATGCCTACAATCAGTCGAAGCTCTTTTTAGAGTGACGGCGTACCTTTTGTATAATGGGTCAGTGACTTAATTTATTAAGCAAGCTTAAGCCATCTAGGTGTAGGCGTAGCGAAAGCGAGTCTTAATAGGGCGATTAGTTTAATGAATTAGACCCGAAAACGAATGAGCTTACCATGAGCAGGTTGAAAGCAAGGTAACACTTGCCGGAGGACCGAACCAGTTGACGTTGAAAAGTCTTTGGATGACTTGTGGTAAGGGGTGAAAGGCCAACCAAATTCGTAGATAGCTGGTTTTCCGCGAAAACTATTTAGGTAGTGCGTTGAATAAATAGATGTTTAGAGGTAGAGCACTAAATGGGCTAGGGGGAAGAGATTCTTACCAAACCTAATAAAACTCCGAATGCTAAACATTGTTCTTCAGCAGACAGACTGTGGGTGCTAAGGTCCATGGTCGAGAGGGAAAGAGCCCAGACCACCAGATAAGGTCCCCAAATTATGATTAAGTGTGAAAGGATGTGGAAATTCCTTAACAGCCGGGAGGTTGGCTTAGAAGCAGCCATCCTTTAAAGATAGCGTAACAGCTCACCGGTCTAATAGAGTTTCTGCGCCGAAGATGTAACGGGGCTAAAATCATATACCGAATCTGTGGATTTATAATTTTTTCGAAAATTATAACTGGTAGCGGAACGTTCTGTAAGCCTGTGAAGGGATACCCGTGAGGGATCCTGGAGGTATCAGAAGTGCGAATGCTGACATAAGTAACGATAAAAGAAGTGAAAAACTTCTTCGCCGAAAATCCAAGGGTTTCTGCGCAAGGTTAATCCGCGCAGAGTTAGTCGGCCCCTAAGGCGAGGGCGAAAGCCGTAGTCGATGGAAATAAGGTTAATATTCCTTAACCAGATGGTAGTGACGGATCTTGTAAGTTGTGAATTCTTAATGGATTGAATTTGCCGCGAAAAGGTTCCAAGAAATAGCTCCATCATAAGACCGTACCCTAAACCGACACAGGTGGATTAATAGAGTATATTTAGGCGCTTGAGAGAATGATGTTGAAGGAACTCGGCAAAATGCTTCCGTAACTTCGGAATAAGGAAGACCTTTTTGTAGGCAACTATTTAAAGGTGGCACAAGCCAGGGAGAAGCGACTGTTTATCAAAAACACAGGGCTCTGCTAACACGTAAGTGGATGTATAGGGTCTGACGCCTGCCCGGTGCTGGAAGGTTAATGCGATGGGTGCAAGCTCATTTCTGAAGCCCCAGTAAACGGCGGCCGTAACTATAACGGTCCTAAGGTAGCGAAATTCCTTGTCGGGTAAGTTCCGACCTGCATGAATGGCGTAACGATTTCTCCGCTGTCTCCAACATCAACTCAGTGAAATTGAATTCTCCGTGAAGATGCGGAGTTCGCGTAGTTAGACGGAAAGACCCCGTGCACCTTTACTGCAACTTTACATTGGTGTTAGGAAAAACATATTTAGCATAGGAGGGAGACATTGAAGCAAAGGCGTCAGCTTTTGTGGAGTCACCAGTGAAATACCTCTTTTGTTTTTCTTGATATCTAACTGATTGCCGTTATCCGGCATCAAGACATTGTATGGTGGGTAGTTTGACTGGGGCGGTCGCCTCCCAAATAGTAACGGAGGCGTGCGAAGGTAAGCTCAGAACGGTCAGAAATCGTTCGTAGAGTGCAATGGCATAAGCTTGCCTGACTGTGAGACTGACAAGTCGAGCAGAGACGAAAGTCGGTCATAGTGATCCGGTGGTTCTGAGTGGAAGGGCCATCGCTCAACGGATAAAAGGTACGCCGGGGATAACAGGCTGATACTGCCCAAGAGCTCATATCGACGGCAGTGTTTGGCACCTCGATGTCGGCTCATCACATCCTGGGGCTGGAGCAGGTCCCAAGGGTTTGGCTGTTCGCCAATTAAAGTGGTACGTGAGCTGGGTTCAGAACGTCGTGAGACAGTTCGGTCCCTATCTGCTATGCGTGTAGAAGAATTGAGAGGAGTTGACCCTAGTACGAGAGGACCGGGTTGAACATACCACTGGTGGACCGGTTGTAGCGCCAGCTGCAGTGCCGGGTAGCTAAGTATGGACGAGATAACTGCTGAAAGCATCTAAGCGGGAAACTCACCTCAAAACTAGTTCTTCCTATAGAGCCGTGGTAGACCACCACGTTGATAGGCTGGATGTGGAAGCGCAGTAATGCGTGCAGCTGACCAGTACTAATAGCTCAATTGGCTTGATATATGCACTGAAAAAAATTTTATTACTATTTTTATTGATATCAAATTTAAATAATATTTCTTAAATCTATTTTTATAATTTTTTAAATTTACTTAATTTACAATGTTATGGCAAAAATCAATTCGTATATTAAAGTCAATAAAAAAAAATTTAAAATTCAAGTACAAAAAAAAGATATTAATTTAAAAAAAAAAAATTGTATTTTATATAATAAATACGGAAGTAATTTACTGAAAAAAATAGATTGGAACAAAAAAGGTTATTCTATAGAAAATATATTCACTTTACCTGAACATTTAAATAACCAAAAAAAAATTTCAAATTGTGTTAAAAAAATTTTAAAGATTAAGAATAGAAACTTTTCTATTGAAAATTATCATTATTGTGTAAATGATGCAGATCACTTGAGAACAATTCAAAAAACTAGAGAATTAAAAATCGATGTTTTTCAAAGTATTAAAGATAAAATATATTCTTACTTAAACGATAAATACAAAATCTCTTTTAAAAAAAACAAAATGATAAAAAAAGAAATTGCTTTATTAAGGATACATAGACCGAAAAAAAATGATCTAAATCCTCCACATAGGGATGGTTATCTTAGATGTTGGTCAAAATCTCTTAATATCTGGTATATGATATCAGGATCATTCAAAAATTCTGCTTTACCTATTATACCCAAAAGTCACTTAGTTAATGAAAAATTTATTCAGGTAACAAGATCAAATAGTAAAATGAATGGAACAAAATACACAGTGCCAATTATATTAAGAATAAATAATAAAAACATGTCCTTTAAAATTCCGAAAATTAAACCAGGTCAAGTTTTAATATTTTCCCCCTTTTTAATTCATGGGTTTGGAAAAAATTTTTCTGCAAACAAAACTAGATCCTCGCTTGAATTCAGGCCAGAAATAAATGAATAATAGATATAGTCGTTAAATCTCTCAATATTTTTTTAAAAGAACGATATAATGAAATTTTCTTGTTCCATAATAATCTATATCAGATTTAAAAATTTTAAATTTTTGAAATTTTGATCTTTTGAGATCTTTTTGTAAATCTGATAATTTTTCATATGCATAATATAGAATTTTATTTCTAATATTTAAGGGATCATTACTGATTAAATAAATGTTATTTTTAATTTTTTTTGCATCTTTTAAAATTGTACTTTTTTTGTTTACAACAACACAAAAAAGATAACCATTTTTTTTTAGAATTCTATAACTTTCATTTAATGATGTAATCATATTATCTTTAGTTGAACGTAAATACATAAATACACAATCAGCAAAAATAAAATCAAAAGTATCTTTTTTTAAATTCGTTTTTTGACAAAAACCTTTGTGATATTTAATTTTTTTATTTTTTAAGTTTTTTTTTGTTTTTGATATAATTTCTTTTGATATTTCGAGACCGTGTGTTTCCATCCCGATTTTATAAAAAAATTCCAAGTTTCTTCCATCCCCATAACCTAAGTCTAAAATTTTTTTATTTTTAATTTTCTTTTTATCGAGTGATAAAAATTTATTTTTACCAAGAAACGTCCTTAAAGCTAGTTCATTGGGGTAAAGTTTGCCTACCTTTTTTTTGTAGAAATTACCAAAACTTTTAAGAATTTCTTTTTTCATTAATTTAAAATAATATATTACTTAGATATAAAATATTTATGAAAAAAGCAAAGAATACTCACTCTATCAAAGAACAAGAAAGATTAGTTTCAAAATTTAGTGAGCATATTTTGGAAATAAAAACAAAAGGTTTTACCGTTGTACCAAATTTAATTTCTAAAAAAGAGACTAAAGTTATTAGAAAGAAAATTTTAGAAATTTATAAGAAACAATGTGCTGAAATAAATGGCGAAAAGAAATTATCAAAAATTTATGAGCAAGGATTCACAATGAGTTTATTGTCTTATGACAAATATTTCGTAAAATTTGTTACCCAAAAAAAATACACTAGATTTGTAAAATCTTTTTTAGGTAATTATTTTCAGTTATTTTGTCAAAATGGAGTTATTAATCAAGCAAATAGAAAAGTTAAACAAAATATAAATAAGTGGCACAGAGATTTTAATTATTTACACATTGTTTCATCTAAACCTTTAGGTTTGAACATTTTTTATTGTGTTGATGATTTTACAGAAAGTAATGGTAGCACTTGGTATTTACCGGGGTCACATAAATTTGAAAAATTTCCTGGATTGAAATTTGCAGAAAAACATAAAGTGCAAATTATTGCCAAGGCTGGAAGTGCAATAGTTTTTGATCCAATGGTATTTCATAAAGGTGGTTTAAATAAATCTAAAAAAGAAAGAATCACTTTTACGAATATTTTTACTTATCCATTCATAAAGCAACAAATTAATTTACCTCAAAAATTAGAGACAAAAACAAATTCAAAAGTATTAGGTTTTTATGATACCACTGCTAATTCTGTTTATGAATTTAGAAAAAAAAGACTTTTACGTATTAGTCAAAAATAATTTTTGTCTTTATAAAGAAAATATTTCATTTTTTAAAAAATTATTTCTTAAGTTTTTTTTAAATTTAAGTAGACCGCTATCTTTTTCATTTAATTCACACGCTATACCAAAATCGAGTATTTTATATTTTTCCTTTAAAAAAATTTCTAACATTTCAGAATAAAAGAAATAGTTAATGTTTTTTTTATAATCATGAAAATCACCCCAATTAGCAATATATACGTATTCTGGAAATGTTTCGTGACAAATAGATGCTGCAATAATTTTTTTGTCATCAAATAGTGAATAAATTTTAATTTTATCATTAAATTTTTCTATCAATTTTAGTAAATATCTAAAATTATATTTTAGTTTTCGTTTTTTTATTTCTCTATTTTTAGCAATAATTTTATAAGAGCTTTTAATTTTTAAAATATCTTTATTAGAAATTTCTTTTATTTTAAGTTTTTTTTTAAAATAATTTATATTATTTTTTGATGAAGATGATAATTGACGAATATATTCATCTTTATTCTTGAATCTCTTTAAATCTAGATAACTCTGTATAAAAGTTTTTTCAATTTTAAATCCGTATTTAATCAAAAATTTTTTAAAAAAATCAATATTTTCGTTATAAATATTTGGAGCTAATTTGATAAAAATTTTTTTATTTTTTTTCTTTAATTTAAAATCTACAATTTTTTCAATAACTTTTTCATATAGTCTATTATCTCTATCTTTTACAAATAAAAAATCTGGTAACCAAAATGGCGAATAAATTCCAAATGTAATTTCGTTATTTATTAATATGCCATTTAATTTAAATTTTTGCCTATTAAAATCAACCGAAAGATTTATTGGCTCATATTTTTTTAAATCTGCAATATCTTGAAAAATTTTATCAGAATAAAAATTATACATTTAATTCTTTTGTATTAATAACCCCATTCCACTTTTGCCAAAATTGTTTGCTGAATAGAATATGTGGATTTTTTTATTTATAATTATTGGACAAGGAAAGTAAATCATACTTGAATCAAAAGTGTTGATCTTTCCATGCTTAATATTTTTAAACATGTTGCTTTCCTTTTTCCAAATTTTAAGGTTCTTTGAGGAAGAGCAACCAAGAAAATATTTCATATTAAGAGTTCTTATCGTGTAGAAAAGATAAAATTTATCTTCATATTTAATTATTTGTGGCCTTCCTAAGCCATGTTCTTTTTTCTTATTATATTTTATAATTAAATTACCTTTTTCTTTTAAAATATTAACTGATTTTGAACTTTGATAGAATATATTATATGTTGGTCTAAATTTTCCACCAACTAATTTCCATTCACTCCCAGCAGAATAAAAATGAAAAAATCTTTTTCTAAATTTTAGCAATGATATTCCTGCTCTCACAATTTTACCTTCATTGTTATTTTTTAAAATATTTTTATTCTTTTTAATAAACTTCTCACCATCTGAACTTACAGCCAACCCACCTTGACTGATGATTTCATTCTCTTTATTTTTTGAAAATCCTGTGTAAAAAAGATAAATTTTATTATTTATTCTTGTTACACTTGCAGGAAACAATCCGTTACTATCAAACTTATTTTTTTTGCCTAAATCTATAATAATTTTTTTGCTTACAGATATCACTTTGTAATTCTTTTTATTAATATCCAAAAATGTAATTCTTGATATTCCTTTTCTATCAAGAGCACCAAAATAAATTCGAATTATACTTTTAATTTCTATAGCAACTGGTGACATTATATGAGAATTCCACCATTTTCTCCTAAAAGGAACTTTTATTTTGCCAAATTTTTTAAATTTCACTATTAAAATATTATATATATTTAAGAGTTAATTAAAGATCATTTCAGGATCTAAAGTTTGGACTCCCAATTTCTTAAAGACCTCTTCTCTTTGAGAAAAACTATCATCAATAAAAATTGAATTTTTTTTAATATATTTGTATTTTTTATCATTTTCTTTAAGCCAAATTATTTGATCAAAAATTTCAAAAATTTTGAATTTTTTTAAATAAAGCTGTTTATTTTTTTTATTAGATTTGGAAAGTAAAATAATTTTTTTATTTTCATTTATAGCTCTATATAAAAATTTAATAACTTTCAAATTAACTTTATTTTCTGGCGAAATTAAGCAGTCATCAAGATCAATATAAAGGTTTTTATATTTTAAATTTTTATATTTAATAACAGGTAGTAATTTTTTTGTTAATTCAACATTTTGAGTATTTTCAGAAATTTTAATTTTTTTATTATTTAAAATGAGAAAATTTAAGTAAGCAAGATTTACCCCTTTTGCCCTTGAAAAGCTCATAGTCCCGCCAACTCTATTTTCGATCTCTAATAATTTGATTTGTTTTTTTTTATCTAATTTAAATTGAAAAAACCAAACACCAATCATTTTGATTTTTTTTGAGATAATTTTTGAAATTTTCTCAGATTCTTTTTGAATTTTTCTATTTGCATCAAAGGAATAGAAAGAGGTGCCCATTCTAATTTTAAACCTTTCTCTAGCATTTACATAGACTAGCTTACCTTTATGATTAGATAGACATTCAACTGTGTATTCTTTTCCAGGTATAAAATCTTGTATTATATATTTAGTTAAATTTTTGTTTTTATAGATATAACTTTCAATTTTAGAATTAATTTTGATTAAATTTTTAGATCCATAGCCTTTATTTAATTTTAGAATTATTGGATATCTGTCTACATTTTCTAAATCAGAATACTGTTTGATATAAAAAGACTCTTTATTAAAGAGTTTCAGATATTTTTTTTTGTATTCAAGAATATTTAATGTTTTTGTAGCTCCTAATAAAACAAATGCTTTTATTTTTTTTCGATTAAAATTAAAAAAATTAATTATTTCTGGGTGAGATGGATAGATATATTTTATACGATTTTTGAGCAATAATTTATTTAACTTTGATAAAAAGTTTTTATTTCTAATGTTTGGTAATTTAAAATTCTTAATATCTAAAAAATTTGCAACATCTCTTTTCAGACTGTTGGCACTGAATATCTTTAAGTCTTTTTTGTCTTTCAAACTTTCAATGATTTCAATTCCACACTCATATCCTCCAGGAAAAACTAAAATACTATTTTTTTTCATTTGATAAAAAAAGTTGAATTAATTTTTTTAAATTTTTGACTATAATGATTCTTAATCCAATAATAAGGTTTATTACCAAAAATCTTTTTAGAAGTTAAGCTGATTATATTTTTTATCAAAAAATTAGTCCCAAAATATTTATTAATATCGTTAAATATATATTCAAATTTGTATCTAAAATGAAAAAGCAAAATAAGTAAAATAGATTTTTTTAATTTGATAAATTTTTTATTTTTATAAAGTAAGCAATATAAAAAAACTGCAGATTTATTGTGATACCTAACACCCGGAGTGTACTCAGAAACTTTTGTGGACCTATCTTTATAATTTATAGTCTCAGCACAAATCTTATAACGAAATGCTAAATTTTTATTTATTAATGAAAAATAATAAAAAGTTTCAAGATCCTCCCAGAATATACCAAATTTTTGATAAATTTTTTTATTTGGAAAAAATTTGTAGTATCCATTTTTTTTTATGTTCTCCCAGTTATAAATTGTTGTACTATCGTTATGTAAAAAGTTTATGAACTTAAAATACTTCAAGAACATAATTCCGTTAAATTTATGAAATCCTTTTATTTTAGTTTTCCAAAATAAATTTTTTTTATTTTTTTTTAAATCATTTTCATCTGCAACGGATAATGCAATGCTACAATCTTTATTATTTTCGAGAAAATTAATTGAATCTTTTAAAAAATTTTTTTCTATCAAAAAATCATTTTGACTATAAAAAAGAATATATTTAGTTTTTATTTTTTCTTCAAAAATAAATTTTCTTGCATTTCCGTTGGATGTTAGATTTTTTTTTCTTATTTTTAATTGAATTTGAAAATTTTTTTTTGTTTTTCGCTTGATGAAATTTTTTATGATTTTAATATCTTTATTGTATTTTTTAGAATTGTATTCAATAGTTGACTTCGGAGCATCTAAAGCTAAAACAAATTTAATGGGTCTATAACTTTGATTTGAAATTGTATTTAAAAATTTTGCTAATTTTCTTGGTTTATAAATTGGAGAAAATACAGTTAACATGAATATGATTATAAATTTAAGATATATATTAAATAAATATTTTTTTCCAAATGTAAATTTTATTTTTTATTTTGTAAAAATTCAGATAGATTTCTTATATAGTCACTCTCTTTGTAATTTTCAGAGGCCAAAACTAATAGAGAAGATTTATCTTTTAAAACTATAATTTCTCTCCAGATATTCTCTTTGATAATTACAAAAGGATTATTTTTATTAATTACTTTTGTTGTTTTATTGTTATTTCTGTTTATCATATTTATTTGGATACTACCTGATAGACAAATATACACTTGTTTTAGTTTTTTATGAGCATGACCGTATCTGGTATATTTTTTTTTAAGTGTTTTATAATAATAAATTCTTTTAACTTTGAATGGTAATTTATCCAAGACATGTAAATAAGATCCACAATTCAAAATTTTTTTATAATCAATTTTTTTCATAATTGAAAATTTAATTTTTTTTAAAAAGAATATTTTTCATTTCAAGATTTGAAACAGCCCTTATTGATTTTGCTTCATTTTCAATTTTAAAACCATTTTCTAAAATTTTTTTAATCATTGGTTTATTTTCATCCAATCCATTATCTTCTAAATAAATTTCTTTTGAATTTAGTATTGTCTTAAAGCCACCCTCAAAAACCATTTTTTCATTTCCATCTACATCAATTTTTATTTTATTTGGTTGAGGAAGATCAAATTTTTCAATTACGCTATCTAAAGAAAATACTACTTGTTTAGTTGAAAAGCTTTCGCGAGTTATATGTGGTATTGGCGAAGGCCTATTTATAGACTGTAAAGAGTCTCCTTCACTAAAATCTCTATAATAAACAATCTCAGTTTTATCTTTATTTCCAATTCCAAAAGGTAATAAAATAAATTGATTGTGATAGTTATTCAAATGAACATTTTCAAATAATATTGATGAATTTTTAGGATCAAGCTCAGCAGCTATTACATAGCTCCCTTTTGATAAAGCTGGCAAACTATACGTCCCAACATTAGCTCCTATATCTAAAAAAATATCTTTAGGAGAAAATTTTTTCAACCAATCTATCATCAGGGGTTCCTCAGAGAAAAAACTATCCACTCTCCATTTTAGTCTATTATGACCAGTTTTAAAAAAAATTTCTTTACCGTCAAAGTTAAGTTTTTTTTTTAATTGAAGGTTTTGAGAAAATTGATTTGAGTAAATTGTATCTGTCTTAAGAAAAAAAATAATTTGTAAAAAATTAACAACTTTGACTAAAATACTTCTTAAAAACGAGTACTTATAACCTAACTTTTTCATTTGATGTAACTCAATATTGCCTTATAGAACTAAAATCAACTCTTATCGTTTAATTGTATTAAGAATGCCTATAATATATAAGGACATTTGATGATATATCCAAAAACCTTCTCAATTGAGACTTTTTTAGGCTGTAATGCAAGATGCACAATGTGTTCAGTAAATGATTGGGAGAGAGAACATGGTTTAATGAAGTTTGATCTTTATGAAAAGATAATTTCAGAAGTAAAAACTTTTAAAGATGAAGTTTATCAATTTGCGCTTTTTTTAGATGGCGAACCTTTATTAGATAATTTATTACATAAAAGAATTGAATTAGCCAAAAAAGTACAAATTAATAACGTAGGTTTTACTACAAACGCTTATCTATTTAATAAAGATGATAGAATAAATAAGATTTTAGACTCAGAACCTGATTGGATAGTAATTTCATTCGACTCATTAATAAAAGAACACTATGAAAAAATTCGTTTAAGGCTCCAATACGAGAGAGTGCTTGATAATATTCATGAATTGATAAAACAGAGAAATTCTAAAAATAAAAAAACTACAATTTGTGTGAGATATATTGAACAAGATTTAAATAAATTACAATTTGACGATTATAAAAATTATTTTTCAAAAATTCTAAATAATGATTTAGATGAAATACATTATGCTAAAGAACATAATTGGGGAGTTGGAAATGGAGTCAAGATAGGAACAACTAGATGTCATTTTATTTATAATAGATTCGTCATTATGAGAGATGGAAAAGTACCTTTATGCTGTATCGATTTTAATGCAGAAGAGCTAATGGGCAATATTCAAAATGAAAGTATTTTAGAAATATTTAACTCAAAAAAATGGAATATTATGAGAAATATGCATTCCAATAATGAAAGAAAAAAAATTGAAATTTGTAAAAATTGTAATATTCCAGATTTAGATAATGACAAATCATTATCAAAGAAATTAAGACCAGATGGGTCTACAATTTGGAGTCATGGATCTCTTCCCTTTAAAAAAAGTTAAATTTTAAATTGTTAAAAATAAATTGTTAATTTTAGTAATCGGGAGATCACAAAATTTTATTTCAAATAAAGTAATATGATATATTGTTTAAAAAAACCTTAAATTTTAAAAAACTTATAATGTTGGAAAACTACGAAATAAAAGATGATATATTTGTTAATGAAGTTAACAAAATAATAAAGATTTATAAAGATAAAGATCGTAAATATAGAAGTAATCACCCCATTCATCTTCTAAGAAGTTTTTTGCCTTTAAATTTCAAATTAGACAATTTTTTAACAGATATAGATAATGCTGCAGATCTTTGGAAGTTTGCTGATAGTCAACATGAGAATAGATTTTTTAAATGTTTAAACATTTTAAAAAAAGTATCTTCAGATGAGCTTTTGATGCTAGAAAAAGTTTCAAAAAAATTTGGGGATACGCAGAAAATTTTTAACAGACCAACAAATCCAGTTGGTATAAATCACCAATTATCGAGTATTCCTACTTTAAGAATTGTCTCAAGTTTAGAGAAAAAAAAGGGAAGAAAACTAAAAATTTTAGAGATTGGTGGTGGAACTGGAATGCTTGGTCACATGTGTGAGGTATTGGGTCATCAGTACTTTAATTTTGAAGTTACACAAAGTTTCTATATTTTTAATTCTATTTTTTGTAGAAAAATGCATAAAAATAATTTTTTTGATTTAGGAGTCGATATAGAAAATGTAAATAACGATATTCTTATTAACAGCCAAAAAAATATTAATTTAATTCCTTGGTGGATTTTTTTGAACAAAAACGTAAGCATTCCCGATATTGATGTGTTTGTAATTAATCATAGTTTTTATGAAATAAGCCCTATAGCCATAAAATTTATTTTAAGTCGCGCATCCTATGGTCGTAAAGAAAAAGCTCAACTAATTGTTTCTCATTGGGGCAGTCCTAATCATACAAAAATTAATGAAAAGTTAAAAAAAGAAATAGAAAATAAATTTAATTTCGATTTAGAAAGTTTTGAGGGTCACACGGATGTAAATCCAATTGGTACTATTCTTATTTCTTTTAAAAAAAATGAACAATTTTCAAATGAAAAAATTTTAAATCCAATAAAGGTTAAATCTAATAAGGAGTACTCTCATTTTAGTATAAAAAAAATACTAGGGAAATTTTTAGAAATTTTTAAAAATAAAATTTTTGATAAAAAATATGTAATTGGTGATAATCAACCTAAAATTATTAATAACCCAAAAATAAAAGAAACTTATACAAAAGATTTAATGGATGTAATAGAACTGGTCAATTCTTTAGAAGATTATTTTAAAAAACCAGTTTGCACCGAAGATGAGGTTAATAGTTTGTTTATTGACCATAACAAACATATTTAAATTTAGAAAAGTAAATTAGAACAAAATTAAACAAAATATTTAATATGTATTTAAAAATAATTAAAAGTTAGAAAAGTCGTAATCTCCTTTATATTTATAGGTAGAGAAAATTTTCAACCATTTTTTTCGACTTAAGTTAGATTTTGCTACTATATTCCAATCTTCTATGAATTTTTTTTCTTTATTATTTCTATAAGCTTTAACTCTTATAAAAGATTTTTCTTTAGATACTCTATTAATTTCTTTAATTGATTTAATTATACCGTTTAATTTCAAATTATGGATTGTTGATATTGAAATAACAAAATCAAAATATTCTTTTTTAAAAGGTAAATTAATGCAGCTACAAACTTTGATATATTTTTTTATACTTGGTAAGGCATTTTTCTTACAATACTTACTTATATCAACACCCCAAACTTCTGCTTTTGGAAGATATCTCTTTATTTCAAACATTAAAAAACCTTTTGCGCAACCTATATCTAAAATTTTAGATTTATTATTTAGTTTGTAATGTTGTATTAATATTTTTGCAATTTTACGAAAAAATTTTTTATTATAATAATATCCACCATAACCGTATTCCCTTGGGCCATCAAAATATTTTTTTCCAAATTTTGATATTTCTAATTTTTTTTTCTTATCTAAAGAAATTCTTTTTTTTGAAATATTATTTCTTCCTTTTGATTTTGGATAAAATTTCCAGAATTTTTTAATTAGCATTTAATTCTATTTATAAATAATCTTCTTTAATTTTATCAAATTTGAAATGTTTGAGTATTCTTTAACATTACTTGCAACTAGGTTTTCAAATATGAAATGAGTTTTAATTTTTTTTTTCATTAATTTTTCAAATATTTTCACTCTTAGCTTGTTTTCGTCTGGAATAAGATAGATAGATAGTAAAACTAAATTAGCTTTTTCATCTAGTTTCTCGATTATATCTATTAGTCTAATACTTTTATTTGTAAAAATCACTTCTCCTTGAGGAAGCGTAAATTCCATCTTTTTTTTTGCAAAATAATCTCTCAAAATAACGTATTGAAATCTCGCTGGTAAGTAATAATTTCCAAACTTTTTGTTATGGATATAACTAGCAAATTTTAATTTTTTATTTGATGATTTCATTAAAGTTATGTTTTAAGTTAAACATAGTAATTCCTTTAAGAGAGTAGGGTTTATAAAAATTACCTATCTCTTTTTCATTTCTAAATTTTGTATAAGGACTAAAAATATTCTTAAATCTAATATTTGTTGACCATCTTGTTTTTTTTTCTTTATTTACGACATTTCCATGAAGACAATTTGGGGAAAATAAAATTGCCTCACCCAATTTAACATTTATCCATTTTATTTCTCTCTTATTTTTTTCAAAAATTTTTTTGAAGGATAAATTTTTATTATTTTTAATATTTTTTATTATTTTTAATGATGTTTTTGGATTAATAATAAACATCGATTGAGTTTTTTTTACGTCAACATAGGGCGTCCAAAGATTAATTTGAAACAAAGACTCTCCACTAAAAAAATCAGAATGCATATCTAATAAAGATGAACTATCGTTGGGAAATTGAATAGACAAATTGATATCACTTGTACATATTTCATTTCCCACACATTCATCAATAAATTTTTTTGAGCTTAAATATAAATTTTTTTTAAATTCTTTAGATTTATTAATTTGTGAAAAGATATACAATCTAATTTTATTTAAATCTTTTTCATGACAAATTTTATGAAAATCCTCTAAATTTTTAGCTTTAATTTTTTTTGAAATAATTTTTCTCAAAATTTTCAAATTTTTTTTTTGATACTGTGGATTTAACTTAAATTTAAAATAACCGTACTTAATAAGTTCTTTAATATTTTGATCCATTATTTAATAATTTAAAATACTTTTTAAGTATTTCATAAATTCAATCTTATTTGTAATTTTTTTATTTCCAATATATTGTCCGTGTATTCCGGCATAAGTATTGGATACAAATGGGACAAGATCATCTTTTAATTTAGACATTATCATTAATATTGCCATCATAAAATAAGCATCTCCACAACCAGTTGTATCTACAGTTTTTTTAATAATTACAGGTGAAAAAATTTTTTTCTTATTTTTAGAAAAAAAATAACTGCCATCTTTTCCCATAGTTATGGCTTTTAATTTAAAATTTTTTTTCTTTTGATCAAAAGATTTTAAATTTATTTCTCCCTTAATACTATCAGCTAAATTCCATTCTTTTTTATCTAAACACATAAATAGGCACTTTTTATATTTTGAATATAAGTTTAGGCCATAATTTAAAGAATTTGTTTGAACATTTATAAACTTGTCACTTTTAAGTTTATTAATATTTTTAACT
This sequence comes from uncultured Pelagibacteraceae bacterium, assembly GCA_902570715.1. GTDB lineage: Bacteria > Pseudomonadota > Alphaproteobacteria > Pelagibacterales > Pelagibacteraceae > Pelagibacter. Next base: position 6,746 of record CACFZB010000004.1, on the reverse strand, counting down.
AAATCTGTCTTAAATAGACCTATCCCATAGTCACAAATAATCAAATTTTTTAAACTTTTTATTTTATCTATTATTTTTTTATTCTCTATTTTTGTAAAATCATTATTAACAAAATTTGAAATTTGGATTAATTTTTCGTATCTATTTGAACTAATAAACCTTTTCTTTTCCTGGATAGTTTTTTTTTTATTAAAGTTAAAATATTTTATATTTTTAAAATACTTCAATTCTTTTTTTAATATTTTTTCGTCTCCGTATGTATAAAGATTAACTTTTTTAACAAAATTTGATGCAATTTTAGCAATCGATATAACTCCACCACCGATTCTTTCTTCGAAACTTTCAACTGCTGATAAGGCAGGATCTTTACTTGTTACACCTTTTATATCACAATAGACATAGCTATCTATTATTGGTTCTCCAATAATATTAATTTCATTATTCTCTAAATTTTCAAAAGCTCTTAAGATTTGATTAAAACTGTTTTTTTTTGATAAATTATTTAAATATTTTTGAGAATTCTCAGAAAATATACTTAGTTTATTATTTAAAATTTTTGTAGAGCTCATTAATTCTGATTTTGTAAATATTAATTTTCCTTTGTTCACTTTAAGTATATTAACCTCTTTTTTTAAATTTTGAGACAAATCAGGTTGAAGGTAATCTTTTCCTTTAAAATAAATATCTGGTTTTAAGTTACTTATTACATTCTCGGCAGTTAAATTATTATCGAGGTATAGATAATCAATTTCTTTTATAAATTTTAAAAAATTTATTCTCTTATTTTCATTATTGTATGGTTGATTAGGGCCTTTTTTTATAAATTTATCAGTAGTAATACTTACTACTAATTTTTTCACATTTTTTTTTGCCTCTCGAAAATGTTCGAGGTGTCCTAAATGGACTATATCAAATGCACCATGACAAAGACCAATTTTTGTATTTTTGAATTTTTTTCTTAAATTTTTAAGTTCTTTTAAATTTAATAATTTAACCATATTTCCACCACTTCTTTAAAGGTAGTGCAGTTTCATACTTTTTATTAAGAACAATTTTTTCTATTTCTAAAGCTTGTTCAATACAGTCGTCAATATCAACTTCATATCTATATGTGCCTGCTCTTCCAATACTAAAATACCATTCAGGAAAGCTTTTTAAATATTTTTGTGCACGTTTAATTTCTTTTTTAAAGGGCAATGGATAATGCTTTCCATTCTTAGAGGGTATTTCCATACCAATTAAGGTAGTTTTTGACTTATGCTTAGTAAACTTTTTGTATTCAACAAGTCTAGTAAACCTCTCTTTGTTTGCGTAGTAAAGAAAATATACATTTTTTGGAAAAGCCTCTTTAACTGGCAAAACAATTTTGTGAAAATCTCTGCCAATAAATTTTAATTGTCCATGTTTATAATTGAAAAAAAAATCAGGTGAAATTGATGTAATGACAATATCATATTTTTTCATTTTTCCATTGATGAAAAAAGTTTTCTTTCTAATATTTGAGACTTTTATTTTTGAGTTAGTATAAATTTTAATTTTTTTTTTATTTAGTTTATCAAAAAAATCATTGTACCCATTTTCTTTCTTAGGATAAGCAGAGATTGCTTTGTCCCAAGCTGCTCTTGGCCCACTTTTTATAGTTGCTCCTTTTGGCGACCAATTAAATGTATCAATAATTTTATTATCATTAACAAGCCACATTTTCTTATTATAGTTTTTAATAGTTTTATTATATAACGTCTTACCTACAGAGTTTATCCAGTAATCCTCCATATTTTTAGAATTTTTAATTTTTGATATATTTTTTTTTTTAAGCTCTGAATAAATCTTTTTTTTATCAGGCATTTTTTTTATATCATCCATGTGCATCGGATAATTATAAAATTGATTGTCTTTTTCAACATAAGTAATAAACTGATGATCTGCACAAGATCTCATAGGAACAATTTTATTAAGATAATTAAATACATCTTTGTTGTGAGTCAAAAAATGTCTAGGCCCAAAAGTATATGGATGTCCTCCATAAAACTGTGTTCGTACACCTGCACCAAGAAATTTGCTTTGTTCTACAAGGTCAATTTTAAATTGTTTATGTCTGCTCAATATTCTTGCAGAAGCACAGCCAGCAAAACCACCACCAATTATTAATATTTTCATTTTAAACTAATCATTTTATTAAAAATTTTTTCAACACTTATTCCGTGTAAATTAAGCATATCTTCTTGGTTTTCATAAGTATGGAAAAATTTATCTTTAAGTGAAAAACTTAGAATTTTAGTTTTATTTCTATTATCAAATGCAATATTTTTTATATCAGAACACAAACTATTAATTTCTGAATGATCTTCCAAAATAATCACATATTTGTACTTTTTTAATATTTTTTTAATACCATCTTTATCAAGAGGCTTAAGAGTATGACAGCTATATATAGAAAAATTATTACTTTTATTTTTAAATTTTTTTTTAACTTCAAAAGCTAGTTTGATTATTGGTCCGTAGGTAATAATTGCAATCTTATTTCCATTGACAATATTTCTTATTTTGCCAAATATCCATTTTTGTTTAGACTCTTTAGTAAAATTTTTTTCTCCTGATTTTCCTATTCTTAAATAAATAGGTCCTTTCTTATTTTTAAGACAATAATTAATTGAGCTCTCGAGCTCTAATGAGTCTGCAGGAGAAATAATTTTCATATTTGGAATACTTTTTGCAATTGAAATATCTTCTTGTGTCATGTGAGTTCCACCTAAATTGGAATAAATTGTACCTGCACCCATACCCACAATTGTAACTGGTAAATTTTGATAACATAAATCGTCTCTTATCATTTCAAAAGGCCTATATAAAGAAAATGCAGCTATAGTATATGCAAAAGGCTTTTTTCCTCTCATAGCCAAACCTGCAGATATACCAATCATAACCTGCTCTGCTACACCAACATTGATAAATCTTTCTGGATGTTCTTCTCTAAATTTTTTAATACTTCCAGCAGGAGATATGTCAGCTGCTATCAAATATATATCATTATTCTTTTTTCCATTTTTATAGATTAACTCAGCAAATTTATTTCTCATTTTTCAACTCTTTGATTGCTTTTAAATATTGTTCATTGTTGGGAGACCTATAATGCCAAATTGGATCTTTAAACATTGACAAAGGATATCCCTTTGTAGTTTTAGCAATAATTGCTAAGGGTTTATTTTCTTTTTTTTGATTAATAATTTTAAATAATTGTGAAGAATTGTGACCATTACAACTCAGTGCATTCCATCCAAAACTTTTTATTTTTTCTTCTATAGGATACATATTTGGATGACTTTCATTCATCTTTTCTAAACTTTGAAGATTATTGTTATCAATAATAGCAACTAAGTTATTCAATTTTAATGCCCCTATGGATATTATAGCTTCCCAAGTTGAACCCTCTTGCAATTCACCATCACTCAAAACCACAAAAATTCTATTACTTGTTTTTCTTTCAGCTAAAGCTATTCCAGTAGCCATAGCTAAACCGTGTCCCAAAGAACCAGTTGAGGCATTAATTCCAGGATTGCCTCTGTCGGGGTGCACTCCTAAAAAACCTTTTTTTTTACAATAATTGTTTACTTGAAATTTAGATAATGTTTTTTGAGACTCAAGTATTACATATTGTAAAATAGATGCATGACCTTTGCTTAAAATAAAAAGTTTTTTTTCAATTTTAGTCATGATTTTATTAAAAAGTATATCAAGAATCTCAGTGCAAGAAAAAGAACCACCTAGATGAAGTGCTGAAACTTTTTGAGATATTTCAAGGATTCTTATACGATAATTACTACATCTTTTCTTAGTTAATTTTATATCTCTCTTATTCAAAATTAAATCCACTTTTTTTTGGTTAACCATTTTAAGTTCCAGTTTATATCTGACGGTATAAAGCCCTCTTCAAAAGCCTCTTTGAGCTCGTTGATAGAGTTTTCATAATTATATTTTGGCCTAAAGCCTAACCTGATTATTTTATCTGAATTCATTCGGTAACTTCTTGGATCATTTGTTTTTTTAATCTCTATTTTACAATTAAAAATCTTAGCTACTTTTTTTGCAATCTCTTTCACTTGCAAGTTTTCAAATCCAACATTATAAATCCCATTAATATTTTTCTTAATAAAAAATTCATAGCTTCTAATCATATCGTTTATATTTAAAAGTGGTCTAATTTGTGACCCTCCGAGTATAGTAATTTTTTTTTTATAGTATGCTTGATAACAAAAAAGATTTAATACTACATCTAATCTTAATCTTTTAGAGAAGCCACAAACAGTTGCAGGTCTCAATATTACAGTCTTGAAATATTTTTTATATGATTCTATTACTTTTTCGCAAATCATTTTTGATTTATTATAGTCAGTAATTGGATCTAAACCTAATTTTTCCGTTACTTTTTTCTCTTTTTTAATTCCATAAATACTTCCAGAGGAAGCAAAAATAAATTTCTTAATTCTAAATTTTTTACAATTTTCAAGTAAATTATATAAAGCTAATGGACCTGTTTCCCAAGTAGCTCTAGCATCAATTTCACACAATGGGTCATTTGATAAGTATGCAAGATGAATTACGGTATGAAATCTTTTAAGGAACTTAAATTTTTCATTTCTTAAATCTGATTTAATAATATTAGTTTTTTTTGGAAGATTATTTCCAAACCAAAAAGTATCCAAACAGGTAACATCATAATTTTTTTTAATGAGAAATTCACATAGTTTAGTTCCAATATAGCCAGCGCCACCAATAATAAGGATTTTCTTTTTCATAAAGAGTCCTTATATATACAATATTAAAAATTTTAAATGAAAATTTTAGTCACTGGAACTGGAACTTTATTAGGCAATACTATTATAAGATCTTTACAAAAAAAAAATTTTGAGTTGATTGGAACTTATAGATCATCTTACCCAAAATTATTTCGACACAACAAGGTAAAAATAATTAAACATGATTTAAATAATTCACTTAAAATCACCGATAAGTTTGACGTATTGATACATTGTGCTTCTGGCATACCTTCGGATTTGTTAACACGACAACAGATGATAAAAGTAAACTTTTATGGATTTAAGAAATTATTAGAATTAGCTATTAAAAATAGATGTAAAAAAGTAATTTTGTTTTCAACAATGTCAGTGTATGGGAAAGTAAAAGCAAAAACTCTTAATGAAACTACCCCCTCAGGGAAGTTAGACTCATATGGTTTATCAAAACTAAAAATGGAAAATTATCTTAAAAATATTGCTAAAAAGTCGAAATTAAGTTACGCAATTTTTAGAATACCTGCAATTTTAGGAGTTAAAAGTAAAAATAATTTTTTATCAAATTTGATTATAAAAATAAAAAAGAATGAAAAAGTTTTTCTAACAAATCCAAATCTAATGTTTAATAATGCTATTCACGTGAAAAATATTTTTCAAATTGTCCTCAAATCAATAAAAAAAAAAAGAGAGAAAAATACTTATAATTTAGCCTCAAGAAATAAAATGAAATTAATTAAAATTATAAAATTGATCTACAAAATAATGAAAAAAAAAGAACAATTTATTTTTACTAAATCTGATAAAAAGGGTTTTAATATTAATATCAATAGAGGACTTAAAAATAAATATATTTTCTATAGCATAAAAAAAACTATTACTCTTTTCTCTAGAGATAACTTATAAAACTTAATTTCATTTTTTAATTACATTTTTAATAATACCTAAAATTTTATTGCTTGAATTATTTATTGGAAATAAGCCTAATTTTCTTAAATCATTGATATCTTTAAATTGAAATTTATCAGATCTTATAAATTTTTTTAATTTTTTATTGTATAATTTTTTTTCTAAAGTTAATGATTTTGGGTATTTGAAACCATATGGATAACTATCAAAAATGAAAGTTTTTTTATTGTAAATACAAGGCCATGCACCTCCTCCAGCTGAGCCAAAAAAATAATCACAATTAAATTTTGCATAGCTATCAAATTCATATGGGTTAAGATCAAATTTTTCAGAGTAAAATATATTTTTTTTTACTTTAAGTTTTTGCAAGAAGAGATGAAAGTCTCCCGTTAAATAAACAGAAATACTTTTTTTTGATAAAAGTTTTATCACATTAAGATAAGTATTTATTTTTTCAGAATAAGTACTTTTATCATCAGTATCTCCTCTAAAATACAAACATGCTTTAATTTGGTTTTGATCATTTAAAATCCTAGATAATTTTTCATTTTTATCTTTTTTTAAACCTGGTATTGAATTTTCATTATAAATTAAAAAATATGCATTAATCCATTTCATATCCTCGGCAAGTTTTGATGAAAAAAAAGATTTCTTACCATTTTTTATCATGATCAAAGATTTTTTTATTGCTAGATTATATAAATCATCAATACTAAAAACTTTGCAATCTTTTCTTTTTAGAATTTTAATTAAATAAATGAAAAATTCTTGTTGAGGTCTTTTCCAAAAAATTGGTTTTCTAAATTTTGCGTACCAATTATATCTTATGAAATAATTCTTTGGAGCTTGAAATAATGACGAAAATTCCTCAAAATTTCTGAAATTTTTCCCTTTGTAAGAATAACTGTAATTTTGTTTTTTATAAAATTCTCCAAAAACTTTTTTTTTGAAATTAAAACAAGTTTTTAAAATTAAAGAGTCATAATTAAATAACTCAAATACTTTGGTATTATGAAATCTATGTGTTTCTAAAAAGGATATAGATAATTT
>CACFZB010000003.1 GCA_902570715.1 uncultured Pelagibacteraceae bacterium | reverse complement strand
TTTCTAGAGAAAACATAAATACAATCTTAAGGAAATGTAATGGAGACAGAATATTTCTTAAAAATGAGTTAAAAAAAATTAGCCTTTATTCTCTGACAAAAAAAATTGATGAAAATAATCTTAATAAATTGATAAATCTAAGTCAAAACCATAGTATCTTTGAATTAGTTGATCATTGTTTAGCAAAAAATAAAAAAAAAGTTGTAGATATTTTAAATGAAAATAACTTTGGTAACGAAGACTGTATAATTATTACAAGAACCTTTTTAAGCAAATCAAAAAAAATTCTAAATTTATCAATTAATTATCAAAAAAATAAGAATTTAGAAAAGGTAATTTCGGAGGCAAAACCACCAATCTTTTGGAAAGACAAAGAAATAACCAAAAAGCAAATATCATTATGGCCACCTAAAAAAATAAAGGAATTTATTTTTGACCTAAATGAGATGGAACTTAGAATTAAAAAATACTCGTATAATCCTTTAAATTTAGTTACAGATTTTATATTCGATAAAGTAGCTTAATAATTACTTTTAATTATTTGAATTATCTTATTTAATTGGTCTAAATCCTTGTACTCAAGGGAAATTGAACCCTTATTATTTTTTTTGTTTTTTATTGAAACGTTTAAACCTGTTTTACTTGAGAGTGTATCTTCTAAATCTTTTATATTCGGGTCTTTTGAAATAAATGACTTTTTCTTATTTGATTTAAATAATTTAACGTATTTTTCGGCTTGTCTGACTGATAGGCTTTTTTCAATAATCTTATTAGCTAACATTAGGGCATTATCTAATCCAACTAAAATTTTAGCATGTCCAGCGCTAATCTTTTTGACTTTGATAAATCTCAGGAAAACCAAATTTATTGTAAAAAATTATTTACTCATTGTCTAAATTACTACAAATATACTAATGATTTATTCAAAAATGATAAACTTTTATTACTTGCTGTAACAAGAATTTACAAGAGATTTTCTGATATTGATAATGTGATTGCAAATTTAAATAAACTTATAAAAAAAAATAGCAATGACTCAATAATTTATGCATCATACATTTATTATAATTCTTTCAAAACAGATTGGTCACAAGAATTGTTTTTACAAAAATCGATTGATTTAGTTAAAAAGCTACCAACTTATTCTAATAGTGAATTAAAAAAATTAGTTAAAAAAAAGAAAGATCAAATTTATTTAGGTTTTTTATCATCTGATATTCGAGGAAATCATTCTATAACTTATTTTTTGGAGACCATTCTTAAAAAGTATGAAAAAAAAAAGTTTAAAATTTTTTTATTTAATAATCTTAGATACGAGGATGATACTACTTTGAAGTTTTCAAGTTATTCAGATGAAAAAATTAATATTGGAAATTTAAACGATTTAGAAGCTTTAAATTTAATTAGAGATAAAAAAATTGATGTAATGATTGATATGATGGGCATGACATCGAGCAATCGAATAACCCTATTTAAAAATAGAATAGCTCCAATTCAAATTTCCTGGTGTGGTTATTGTAATACTACAGGATTAAATGAAATGGATTATATAATTGCAGATAAAAATTTAATTTATGATAATGAACAAAATTTTTATAGTGAAAAAATACTTTATCTAAATGATATTTGGAATACTCATAGAGGTTTTGACTTAATAAGAAAACAAGTTTTACCTCCAAGTGTTAATAATAATTATTTTACTTTTGGATCTTTTAATAATTTTAGTAAAATAAATGATAATGTCATTGAAGTTTGGTCAGAAATATTAAAAAAAGTCGAGAATTCTAAATTAATTTTAAAAACAGTCTCATCAAGAGATGTCGAATTTTTATCAAGTAAATTTGAAAAGAAAGGTGTTATTAAATCAATTAAATTTTTACCAAAGCAAAAAGATTTTAAGGATCATTTAGATTTATACAATAAAATTGATTTATCATTAGATACATTTCCATATAATGGCGTAACTACTTCATTTGAAGCCGTATGGATGGGTGTTCCTGTTCTAACAATGAAAGGTTACAATTTTAATTCAAGATGTGGAGAGTCAATTAATAAAAATTTAAAAATAGATTATTTAATATCTAAGAATCATTCAGAATATATTGAAAAGGCAACTGAATTATCAAAAAATAAAATTAAATTTAAAGAATTAAGAGATCAGGTTTTTAATGAAAGTATAAAAAGTCCTTTATTTGATACTAATAAATTTAATAAAAATTTTTTTTCTGTGATAGAGGGTGTATATGAAAAAATATTCAATTAACTTATATTTATTTTGGTTTTTGAATTAATTATTTTAGAAATGATTAAAAAATCCTTTTTACTAACCGCAATGCATCCAGCAGTAGGTTTATAATTTTTTGTAATATGTATAAAGATGCAACTACCTTTGCCAATTTCTGGTTTTTCAAAATTAAATTTAATTGGAATTAAGAGATCATATTTATCATCTTTCCTGAAGAGTTTTTCGTGTTTAGATTTCAAAATTTTACGTGAAAAACGATTATAATTTTTCTTATCTTTTATATCGTCACACCAACACATATTTTTGTTTATTTTAACTAGTTTTAGTTTCGTAATAGGTTTTTTAATTCTCTCACTTCTATAATACAAATTTTCCAGCTTAAATAAACCGATGGGAGTCTTTTTGTCACCTTCAATTTTTTTTTTGGAAAGTCCATTTCTTCCTATTGTACATTTAAAGTAAAAATCATCAATTTTAAGAATGTTCTTTTTTTTTAAATAGATTATCATATTGTAATTTAAAATGTCTGATCAAAAAATAATTATTTTTAGAATAAAACATTTGTTCGAAATTTTCAAAGAGTTAGAGGATCATTTTGATTATGATGTGTATTTAGTGAATAGTCAAAAAGAATTAAAAGATAAAGCTCTTTCAAGTTCAATACTTTTATCGGATCAAAATTTTGAGATTAACCTCAATCACATAAAACTTCAATTTCCTGTGAATTTTAAAAATTTAATTGAAAAAATTAATATAAAATTTCTTAGAATAAATGCTAAGGAAAAATCCTCAATTTTAATAGGACTTTACGAAGTTGACTTAAATTCAAGAAAATTAAAATTTCAAAAAAAAGAAATTAATCTGACAGAAAAAGAAGTTGATTTAATAATGTTTTTAAATAGTGCAAATAAACCAATAGATATCGAACAACTAGAAATGAAGGTTTGGGGCTTTAAATCTAAATTAGAAACTCATACAGTTGAAACTCATATTTATCGTTTAAGAAAAAAAATATCAGAAAATTTTGGAAAAAATGATTTTATTTTAAGTGATAAGAATGGTTATTTCTTAAATAATTAATTAGTTTAAAATATCTAGATTAAAACTTATTACTACTCTATCCTCTTGAGACTTATTTTCCTCAACAGAATGCGGCAGATAAGATGGAAAAAATAAAAGATCCCCGGCGTTTATTTTTATAGTTACTGTATTACTGTTAAATTCTGTGTTTTTATTAGATTTTGGAAATCTATTTCTATTTATAATATTAGGGTTAGATATTTTGAAATTTCCTGAGTTTTCAGGTGCCTTAACATAATAGGCAGCACTTAAATAGTGATTTGCGTGTGTATGTTCTATGTTAAAGCTGTTTTTTTTATTTATAATAGACCACATAGAAGTACATTTTACTTTTGAAGGTTCAAAAACCCAACCATATTTATTAAAAACATCAGCAATTTCATTATTTATGCTAGCAAAAAATTTATTGGGAGGTGCTTCTTTATTACTTAAATCAAAAGGTTTGGAATGCCATCCAAGTATGTTAGATTTTTTTACCCCTTCCTTATCTTTTTCTTGTAGATTATAAATATAATCTAACAAGCTTTTATTTAATTCTTCAAAATTCTTAACCTGATATTTAAAAACAGGTTGAGAGAAAAATTTTAAAACTTGATTTTTTTCTGACATTTAAATTTATACATCATTTTATTTTTTATTGTAAATCAATTCTTGCTCCAATTTGTTGAATAATTTTAGACGACATTTCATTTCCTTTTTTCAAACATTCTTTTTGAGAATAATTATTTATATAACCGTGTAGATAACCAGCAGCAAATAAATCACCAGCTCCAGTTAAGTCTATAATTTTAAGATTTTTTTTTGCATCAATTTCTTCTATTTCATTATTATTAATTGATATTGCACCTTTTTCACCCCTTGTAATGACTAGGTGTTTTTTAATATTCATTCCAAATTCAATTACTTCTTTAAAATCTTTTGCCTCAATTAAAGAAGATATTTCACCTTCATTGGCAAATATAATGTCTAATTTATTTTTTACCAAATCAAGAAAATGTGGTTTGTGTCTATCAACACAAAATTTATCAGATAATGACATAGCTACTTTTTTTGCGCAACTTATGGATTTATCAAAAGCTTTTTTAGGTTCACCTTCATCCCATAAATAACCTTCTAGAAAAATAATTTCACTTTTTTTAATAGCTTGATCATCTATATCTTTTTCATTTATTTTTCCTGCCGTACCAAGATAAGTGCACATTGTTCTTTCAGAGTCAGGTGTTATCAAAATCAGGCAAGTTCCAGTTGGTAGAGGTTCTTTTTTTTTTGAGTAAAAGAAATCAACATTTTCTTTTTTTAATCCTTCCTCGTATTTTAAACCAAACTTATCGTCTGAAATTTTACCGATAAAACCTACATTATTTTGCAGTTGAGATAAACCAACTATAGAATTTGCGACCGATCCACCAGATACAGTTTTTTCAATTTTAAGGTTTGATAATAATTCTTTAAACTCACTTTCATCAAATATTAATTTCATTAGGCCTTTTGTAAGATTATTTTTTAATATAAAATTGTCATCAACTTTACAAATTACATCAACAATTGCATTACCAATTCCAAGAATTTTCATTAAATTATAAATAGTTTAGTTCAGTCATTATTTCAAAATATTTTTTCTCAATATTTTTAAAAATTTGTTTATCATTTTCATTTTTTTTGTAATCTCTTGCAATCCCTTTATTAAAAAATAAGTTAGGGTTTTTTTCTAACCCCATAATTTTTTTTTCAATAAAACCAAAATTCTTTTCAATTTTTTTTAGATTATCAAAGCTTGTGGTATTTATTGAATTAGCAAGTTTTTTTTCATTAATTATAAACTTATTATATTTCATTATATGATCGAGTACCTTTTTGAAAGTTTCTTGCGTCTTCAAAACAAGATCTTCATATTTTATTATTAAATTTCTCTCTAAATTTTTCTTATTCCAACTTTTGTAATTTGATCCCCAATCTAAAATTGGCGTAAAACTTTTTAAAAGACCTTCTTTTTGCATATTTAAAACTTTTTTTTCGTTAAAAAGAAATTTTTCTGCTTCGGATATATTCATTTGAAAATGATCTTTTAAAGATAATATTACATTTCGAGGGTCTCTAACAATATAAATACTACACAATGTAAATTTCGGATTGATTGAATAATAATTTTCTTTTATTTTAATATTAGCTAAATGAGTTTTTAAAAAAGTCATTTGTTTACAATTTTCAGAAATCTTTCTTTGTTTATTTTCCCAATCTAAAAATTCGTTAAGGAAATCATCTTCTTTTACAAAATTAAAATGATCTCTTGGAAACTCAGAAATATTACCCAAATCTTTTTGATCGAATTGTCCATTTTTTGAAAAAAAGTATGATGCTAACAAAGATCTCAAAAAGGTATTTCCACTTTTAGGGTATGAGGAAATCCAAATTATTTTTTTCATTAGGCTTTTTTAGTTATAATCATCTTTTTTCTATTTGGAAAACAGCTTTTACAAATTTTACAATGTAAACCATAACAGCTACGAGCTTTACAATATTCTCTTCCGTAAAAAATTATTTGTAAATGGAGTTTATTCCAATCTTTTTTTGGAAATAATCTTTTAAGATCTAATTCTGTTTGAACAACGTTTTTTCCATTAGTTAAACCCCATCTTTGAGATAATCTATGTATGTGTGTATCAACTGGAAAAGCAGGATATCCAAAACCTTGAGACATGATCACACTTGCAGTTTTATGACCAACACCAGGAAGTTTTTCTAATTCTTCAAAAGTTTTAGGAACCTTACCATTATAATTTTCAATTAAAATTTTAGATAATCTATATATACTTTTAGCTTTAACTCTAAATATGCCTATTTTTTTTATAAGTTTTTCAATTTTTTTTCTCCCTAATTTAACAAAATGTTCAGGTTTATAATAATTAGGGTAAATATTTTTAGTAACATTATTTACATTAACGTCTGTACATTGAGCAGACAATAATACGGAAATTAAAAGTGTAAACACATTGCGGCTATTTAATGGGACATTTATATTAGGATATATCTTATTTAAATTTCTTGATATGATTTTTGCCCTTTGAATTTCATTCATTATTTGAAATTCATAAGATCTCTCATTGAATAAAGACCTGGCTTTTTTGACATTAACCACCTTGCGGCAGATAAAGCACCTTCAGAATATAAAGTTCTATCAAAAGCTTCATGATTAAGTGTTATTATTTCTTTACCACTAGAAAATTTAACCTCATGTTCTCCAATAACCTCTCCTTTTCTGATTGAATTAAAATTTATTTTCTTACCATAAGGGAAAGTTTTTTTATTAAGGTATTTTTTTCCTATCAAATTATAAAAATTTTTATTTTTTCCTTTAGCAACTCCTTTACCAAGCATTAAAGCTGTTCCAGAAGGGTAATCAATTTTGTGTCTGTGGTGTACCTCATGAATCTTACTCAAAAAATTATCTCCTAATGAATTCGAGGCTATTTCACTTAAATACATTAAAAGGTTTATACCTAAACTCATATTTCCAGCTTTTAGGATTGGAATTTTTTTTGAATATTTTTTTATTTTTTGTTCTTCTCTTTTAGTAAAACCTGTTGTTCCGATTACTACTCTTTTTTTTAATTTTAATGCAATTTCCAATATTTCAAAAGTGCATTCCGGAATTGTAAAATCTATAATTAAATTTGTTTTTTTGAAGGTTTCAATTGAATTTTGTTTAACATTTATACCATTAACTTTTTTATTTAGTTTTCTTCCTTCTGTTAGGGCAGCCAATTTAAAATTTTTGTCTAATTTAACAGATTTTATTATCTGTTGACCCATACGGCCCATGCATCCTGTAATTCCTAAACTAATTTTTTTCATTAGAAGATAAAAATTAAAAGTATCATAAGTAATATAACAATAATACCCCAAATACTTAAATTTTTAAAAAATACTTCCTTTTTGATATTTGTCTGAATAAATCCTGGAAGAATCAAAATTAAAATCGCAATTAAAGCGAATGCTGAAATAATTTGTTCTAGTTCCATATTTTAATTTTTCCAAAAATCTTTAGCCTTTTGGAAAAACTTTTTTATACTTGGATTAGATCTGTCATTTTCTATTTTTCTAAATTTTTCTAATAACTCTTTTTGTTCTTTATTAAGAAATACTGGAACTTCTGTTTTAACTTGAACATACAGATCCCCAAAGTCACCTCTTCGCATGAAAGGCATCCCTTTTCCTTTTAGTCTAAATTGTTTTCCATTTTGAGTACCTTCAGGTATTTTGATTTTAGCTTTTCCACCATCAATAGTTGGTATCTCAATTATTGTTCCCAGAGCAGCATCAGCTAAAGAGACTGGAAATTCAAAAAATAGATTTACATCTGATCTTTTAAAAACTTGATGAGACTCTACATTTACAAACAAATATAAATCACCACTTGCACCTCCTCGTGTGCCAGCTTCACCTTTTCCAGCAAGTCTTATTCTTGTACCATCATCTACACCCTTTGGTATTGTTACTGATATTTTCTTTGAGGATTGTTTATTACCTTGACCATTACATTCATTACAAGGATTTGTTATTTCTTCTCCACTACCAGCACACTGAGGACACGTTTGTTGAACTGTAAAGAATCCTTGATTTGAGCGAACTCTTCCATTTCCTCCACAATATGTACATCTATCAGGACTGTAACCTGGTTTTGATCCATTTCCTTTACAAGTATTACATTTTTCTGTAGTAGAAAATTGTATATTTTGTTTTTTACCCATGTAAGCTTCTTCTAAAGATATGGATAAATCATATCTTAAATCAGAACCTCTATTATTGGCTTTTCTGGAGCTTCTTCTACTACGACCACCAAAGTCTCCAAAAAAGTCCTCAAAAATATCAGAAAAATCTGCACCACTGAAACCACCAAAACCACCCCTGCCACCACCACCGTTTTCAAAAGCAGCATGACCAAAATTATCGTAATTTTCTTTTTTAGATTTATCTGAGAGAATACCGTAAGCTTCGCTAGCTTCTTTAAATTTATCTTCGGCAGTTTTATCTCCAGGGTTTTTATCAGGATGAAATTTTACAGCTAATTTTCTGTATGCAGATTTTAGTTCGTCTGGTGTTGCGTTTTTATTTACGCCAAGGACATCATAATAATCTCTTTTAGCCATTTTTTATATGGACAAATAGATGTCAGTTAAGCGCTTTTTTCTTTGTTCTCGTCTTTTACTTCTTCAAAATCCGCATCAACAACATTATCGTCTTTTTTCCCTTTATCATTATTTCCATCATCTTTATCAGACTCTGGTTTTGTATTTTGTTGTGATTTATAAATTGCTTCTCCAAGTTTCATTGAAGCTTGTACTAAAGCTTCTGTTTTCTTCTTTATATCTTCGATATCTTCAGATTTAAGGGCTTCTTTTAAAGCAGAGGAAGAGTCCTCAATAGCTTTTTTCTCAGCATCTGTGACTTTAGAACCATGTTCTTTAAGATTTTTTTCTGTAGAGTGTATAAGTGTATCTGCTTGGTTTCTAACTTCTACAGACTCTCTTTTCTTTTTATCTGCCTCTTTGTTAGCTTCAGCATCTTTTACCATTTTTTCAATCTCTTCATCGCTTAAACCACCCGAAGCTTGAATTTGAATTTTTTGTTCCTTACCAGTACCTTTATCTTTAGCAGAAACATTAACTATACCATTCGCATCAATATCAAATGTAACTTCTATTTGAGGAACTCCCCTCGGTGCTGGTGCTATACCAACTAGTTCAAAGTTACCAAGTAGTTTATTGTCAGTGGCCATTTCTCTTTCTCCTTGAAGAACTCTGATCGAAACAGCAGGTTGGTTGTCTTCAGCAGTTGAAAAAACTTGACTTTTTTTGGTTGGAATTGTTGTATTTTTTTCAATAAGTTTTGTTGAAACGCCACCCAAAGTTTCAATACCTAAAGATAATGGCGTAACATCTAATAAAAGAACATCTTTAACGTCACCTTGTAATACACCAGCTTGTATTGCAGCTCCCATAGCTACAACCTCATCTGGATTTACACTTTTGTTAGGATCTTTTCCGAAAAAGTTTTTTACTTCCTCTATAACTTTTGGCATTCTTGTCATACCACCAACCATTACAACTTCATCAATTTCACTCGCTGTTATCCCAGCGTCTTTTAAAGCTGTTTTACAAGGAGGCATTGTTTTTGAAATTAAGTCCTCAACCAGAGCCTCTAATTTAGCTCTTGTCATTTTTAAATTTATATGTTTTGGACCAGTTTTATCAGCTGTAATAAATGGCAAGTTTATATCGGTTTGCTCAGCAGATGAAAGTTCAATTTTTGCTTTTTCTGCTCCTTCTTTTAATCTTTGTAAGGCTAATTTATCTGATTTTAAATCAATACCGTTATCTTTTTTAAACTCATTAATTAAATAATTAACTATAGCATTATCAAAATCTTCTCCACCTAAAAAAGTATCTCCGTTAGTAGATTTAACTTCAAATACTCCATCACCTAATTCGAGGATTGATACATCAAATGTACCACCTCCAAGGTCATAAACTGCAATCTTTTTATTTTGTTTTTTATCTAAACCATATGCCAACGACGCAGCTGTTGGCTCATTTATTATTCTTAAAACTTCCAAACCTGCAATCTTACCAGCATCTTTAGTGGCTTGTCTTTGTGCGTCGTTAAAATATGCAGGTACAGTTATCACCGCTTTCGTAACTGCTTGACCTAAATATTTTTCAGCTGTCTCTTTCATTTTTTGTAAAATAAAAGCAGAAATTTGAGAAGGAGAGTATTTTTCACCTTTTGACTCAATCCAAGCATCACCTTTTTCAGAATTAATAATTTTAAAGGGTGCTGCCTCAATATCTTTTTTTACTGTTGGATCATCAAAATTTCTTCCAATCAATCTTTTTACAGCAAATATAGTATTTTCAGGATTTGTAACAGCTTGCCTTTTGGCAGGTTGACCAATCAATTTTTCTTTTTCATCAGTAAAAGCAACAACTGAAGGAGTTGTTCTAGCTCCCTCAGCATTTTCTAATACTTTTGCTTGGCTTCCTTCCATTATAGCCACACAAGAATTAGTTGTTCCCAAATCTATTCCAATAATTTTGCTCATAATTAAATTCTTACTCCGTTCATATAAGTGTTATTTATTAATCTACAAGTTGTTGATCTCATTATTTGTTGTCTAAGTTTTCTTTATTTTCTTGATTTTTAGCATCTTTTTTATCCGTCTTTTTTGCTACACCTACCAATGAAGGTCTCAACAATCTATCTTTTATGGTAAATCCTTTTTGAATTTCTTGAATTATGGTTCCAGGCTCTTTGGTATCGTCCTCTATTTCCATCATTGCTTGATGAAAATTCGGATCAAGCTTTTTATTAATACTCTCTATTGGTTTAATATTATTTTTCTTAAAAATTGAGACAAGGTCTTTATAGATAATATCAAAATGTTCTAAAGCTTTTTTTAAAGCATCAGTATTTTTCAAATTTTCATCGTTTTCTAAAATATTTTTTGATCTTTCAAGATTATCAATCAAATTTAGAGCTTCTTTAGCAAAAGTATAGCCACCATATTCAAAGGCGTCATCTTTTTCTTTTTCAAATCTTCTTCTTTGATTTTCCATTTCAGCAAAGGTTCTAGCTAATTTATCTTCAAGCGCTATGAGCTTTTCTTCTGGTGATTTATCTTCTGATAGTTTTTCCTCAGTCTGATCACTTGCTTTAGTTTCAGCATTTTTTGAATTTTCGTTTTCACCAGCTTCTTGATTTTCTGATGCCTCTTTTTTTTCAGTAAATTTTTCTTCTTCAACCATTAAGTCATATATGGTATGGAAATCATAAAATTCTAGACCCAAATGAAAAAAATTAAAAAAATAATTATAGGTTCTAATAACAAGGGAAAATTAAGGGAAATAAGAGATTTGCTACCAAGAAATATTAAAATTAAATCGCCAATCGATTTTGATCTTAAAAGTCCAAAGGAAACAGGTAAGACTTTTGAACAAAATTCTTTAATAAAATCTAAATATTTTTCAAAAAAAACCAATCTAGTTTGTATAGCTGATGACTCTGGTTTAGAAATTGATCTCTTAAATAAAAAACCAGGTATTTTTTCTGCACGATGGGCAGGAAAGGATGGAAATTTTAAAAAAGCTATCAATAGAGTTTTTAAAGAATTAGAAAATAAAGATAAAAATTGGAAAAAGAAAAAAATTAAAGCTAGATTTGTTTGTGCTTTATCAATTTATAATTTAAATAAAAAAATTGCGTGTGTAATTGGTAAAGTTGAAGGTAAAATTGCTTCTGAGTCTAGAGGCAAGAATGGTTTTGGTTATGATCCAATTTTTATTCCAATTCACAAAAATAAAACTTTTGGGGAGATGAAACCATCATTAAAATATAAGCTAGATCACCGATTTAAAGCATTTAAGAAAATTAAAAAATTTCTTTGAGTTTTCCTCCACTGATTTGATAAAAATTTAACCTGTGGTTTATTTTGTTATTTTCTATGTCAAAAACTCCAATTTTGCCCTTAAATGAATTTTTTTTTTTAAATAATTCATTTGATTTAGAAAAATCTGTATTTAGAGATAAGTAATATATTAACCCAACTAAATCATAGCTAAGAAGACATAAATGATTTGGAGTCTCACCGTAAATACTAGAAAATTTTTTAATGAATTTTTCTAAATTATTTTTATTTATTGAGGGAAAATATATAGGCTGTGTAGCGGTTTCGTTAATTAGACTCTTGTCAAACCATTGGTTAAATGTAATAAAATATTTATCCTTAGGTGATACATCTGTATATAATAGCGAGGTTATAACACTTTTAAGACTTTCATCAAAATCAGAAATTATTACAGAGTCGAATCCAACTTTTCCAATAGTGTATCTTTTTTCTAATTTTTCTATTCTTCTTTTTTTTACTTCATCATCAAGATCCAAATTTTCAACTCTTTTTATTTCATCAGCAAGATTTTGTTTTCTAATTTTATAGTTTGTAATTTTTTCTACTTGCTTTGTGAGCTTCGTTGGCTCGGTATTATAAATATAATGTTTTTTAATTTTTATTTGAGACTGTTTAATTGCTTTTTTTATCTCTGATTTATATTCAAGGTCAGGTGTTAAAAAAATAGTTTTTTTTAATTCATTACTCTCAATAAATTTTTTAATTGAATTTAGTTGTGAAAAAGAGTTGACCCCACTGCTTATGACGTTCTTAGGAAGACTTTCTGTTTTGTTTGTAAAAGATAAAAAAGTTATGTCAGTTACCTCACTCAAATATTCAATATTTTTATAAAAGATTGGTCCAATTATTATTTTTGTTCCTATATTCTTTAATTCTTTTGCAGATTGAAGTGTTTTATTTGGATCGTTTCCAGTATCTCTAGGATAAATTTCTATCTTATCTGTACCAATGTCATTCAAAGCTAATCTTGTAGATTTAATTAACAAATTTCCAAGTTTATTATTTTCCCCAGTCATGGGAACTAGTAGACCTATTTTTAATTTTGTATCTTCGGCAAATCCTAGAGAATGTTTAAAGATAATTAAAATAGCTATTATAAATATTTTTAAAATTTTTAACATTTAGTGATACTATATTATCTTAATTGTGCTTATGAATGTAAAATCTAAATTAGACGATAAAGAGACAAAAAAGGGCTTATATTTAGTATCAACTCCAATAGGTAATTTGAAAGACATTACTTTACGAGCAATCGAAATTCTTAAAAAATCTGATTATATTCTATGTGAAGATACAAGAATTTCACAAAATCTATTAAAAAAATATGAAATTAATGGAAAATTAATATCAAATCA
Organism: uncultured Pelagibacteraceae bacterium; assembly: GCA_902570715.1. GTDB lineage: Bacteria > Pseudomonadota > Alphaproteobacteria > Pelagibacterales > Pelagibacteraceae > Pelagibacter. Next base: position 38,202 of record CACFZB010000003.1, on the reverse strand, counting down.
TAAATTCAATGAAAAAAAAAATGTGTCAAAAATTATTGAATTATTTAATGATAGTTCAATAATATCATTAATTTCAGACGCTGGTACTCCATGTATTTCAGATCCAGGAGCAATATTAGTAAATGAGTGTATTAAAAATAATATAAAAGTTGTCCCTGTCCCAGGGGCATCCGCAGTTTCTTCTGCATTATCAATAAGTGGTTTTTCAGAAAAATTTTTTTTCTATGGTTTTTTTCCTGAAAAAAAAGGTGAAATTAAAAAAATTTTAGAAGTTACATCAAAAATTAATAGCTCTTTAATTTTTTTTATTTCTGCAAAAAAAATGAATAAGATTGTTCCTTTATTAAAAGAACATTTTTTTGACAGAAAGATTGTAATATGTAGAGAGATATCTAAGTTATATGAGGAATTTATAAGACTAGATATTGATAAATTGGAACTTTTCAAAAAAAATTTAAAAGGAGAATTAACACTTGTTATTTCTCAAAAATTTACAAAAAAAGTTTCACTAGAATTAAGTGAATCAGATAAAAGAGATATTAAGAAAATGATTAATAAATTCAGTTTAAAAGAAATAACAAAAATTATAAATAAAGATAATAAAATATCAAAAAAAAAGATTTATGATTATTGTTTAAAATTAAAAAATGAAAATTAATTTATTGAAAATATTTTTGATTGGGCTAATTTTAACTGGATGTGTTGGTGTATCAACTACCGGAATTTTTGGAACAGGTGTAAGTGTGGCAACAGATCCAAGATCTTTAGGTACTCAAATAGATGACTCTATAATGCAGAAAAATTTAAGTGCTAAAATTTTATTGGAAGATAGGAATTATTTTTTATCAGTAAAAACAAAAGTTATTGATGGAAGAATATTCATTACTGGAAAAGTTGATGATCCTGAAAAAAAACTAAAGTTAACAAAATTAGCATGGGAAGTAAAAGGTGTTAGGTCTGTAAAAAATGATATTAAAATTAAAGAAGAATTTAATTTTAAACAATCTGCCAAAGATTTATTAATTACTTCCCAACTTAGAACGGCCTTAATTCTTAATAAGAATATAAAAGCAACAAATTATCAAATAGATACTTATAAAAAAAAAATTTATATTTATGGAATAGCTATTACTTCTGAGGAAAAAGAAACTGTAATAAAGGAAGCAAAAGAAATTTTAGATGTAGATGACGTTATTGCAAGTATTTTACTGGTAGACAATTTAAGAATTCAAAAAAACTAACTTATATTTTATAATCTATAACATCCGCAGAATAAGCTGCTATTGATGCTAAATTTATTATTTCGGATGTTGAAGATCTTAGAGGCGCTATTTCTATTGGTAAACCTAAACCAATTAGTAATGGTCCAATTACTTTTGCTCTACTCATAGATTTTATCATTTTGTAAGAAATTGCAGCACTATGTTGGCTAGGCATAATAAGCACATTTGAGTTTCCAACAATTTCAGAAAATGGATAAAGTTCTTTATACATTTCTTCCAATGCAACATCTGGCTGCATTTCACCATCAAATTTGAAATCAACGTTATCTTTTTTTAATATTTCTACTGCATCACTCAATCTTTTTGTTCTATCAGTAGCAGGTTCTCCAAAAGTTGAATGAGATAAAAAAGCAACCTTTGGATCAAATCCAAAAAGCCTTACAACTCTTGCTGCTGATTTTGCCATTTCAGCTAATTGATTTGCATCCGGATATTCTATTACTGAGGTATCACAAATGAATATCGTTTTTCCTCTGTTAACAACAAGATTTAAACCAAACATAATTTCACCTGGTCTTGGATCAACAACCTGAATTATCTTTTCAAGTGATGAAGAATATCTCCTTGTATTTCCTGTTACCATTGCATCTGCATCTTGGCATGCGACCATACATGATGCCCAAATTACCCTATCATTTCTTATAAGTCGGTCACAATCCCATTCTAACATACCTCTTTCTCTTTGAAGTTTTTTAAATAGATATTTGACATATTTTTCTCTCTTAGCTGTATCTTTTGAATTAACAATCTCGATGTCAAAATTTTCATTATAACCAATTTTCTTAATTTGATTTTTAATTAACTCTTCTTTACCTATTAAAATTGGCACTCCTAATTTTGAGTTTTTAAAAGCTATAGCTGCTTTGAGCATATTTTCATCTTCACCATCTGCAAAAACAACTTTCTTTGGTTTTTTCTTTATATAATTATTAACTCCTTGCATAATTGTAACAGTCGGATCCAATCTTTGTTTCAATTGATCTTTATAGACTTCAAAATTATCAATTTTAATTCTTGCTACACCAGTATCTATCGCTGCTTTTGCAACAGCTGCTGGGATTACACTGATTAATCTTGGATCAAATGTTGATGGAATAATATATTCTTTGCCATAATGGGGTCTTTCTCCACCCATCGCAGCAACAACTTCATCAGGTACATCTTCTTTTGCTAAATTTGCTATTGCATTTGCTGCAGCAACTTTCATCTCCTCATTTATTGTTTTTGACCTTACATCCAATGCACCTCTAAAAATATAAGGGAAACCTATCAAATTATTAACCTGGTTTGGGTAGTCTGATCTTCCAGTTGCTATAATTGCATCATCTCTCACTTCTTCAATTTCCTCAGGTGTAATTTCTGGGTCTGGATTTGCACATGCAAAAATAATTGGATTTTTGGCCATCTTTTTAACCATACTTTTTGTTAACGCACCCTTAGCTGATAAACCTAAAAATACATCTGCATTCTTAATAGCATCATCCAAAGTTCTGTCTTTAGTATCTATTGCATGACTAGATTTCCATTGGTTTAAACTTTCTCTTCCTCTAAATATGACACCTTTTCTATCAACCATAGTGATATTTTTTTGAGGAACACCGCTTTTTTTGAATAAGTTTGTACATGCCATTGCAGAAGCACCTGCACCGTTAACAACTATTTTAACTTCACTAATTTTTTTTTTACTTATATCGAGTGCATTTATTAGTGCTGCAGTAGTAATAATGGCTGTACCATGTTGATCATCGTGGAATACAGGAATATCCAAAATTTCTTTTAGCTTTTCTTCTATTATAAAACAATCAGGGGCAGCAATATCCTCAAGATTTATACCACCAAAACTTGGTGCAAAATTTTTAATACTTTTAATTATTTCCTCAGGATCAGCCGAGTCTATTTCTAAATCAATAGAGTCAATGTCTGCAAATCTTTTAAATAAAACTGCTTTTCCTTCCATCACTGGTTTAGATGCTAAAGCACCTAGGTTTCCCATACCTAAAATTGCTGAACCATTACTTATAACAGCAACTAGATTTCCTTTACTGGTATAATCAAAAGCAGCTTCTGGATTTTCGCTAATTGCTCTAACAGGAGCTGCAACACCAGGAGAGTAAGCTAAAGCCAGATCTCTTTTTGTTGTCATGTTTTTTGAAGAAGAAATTTCAATCTTGCCAGGTTTTTTATGACTATGAAATTCTAACGCTTCTTTATCAGTATAATGATCAACTTTTGTTTTTTTCATTTATGTTAATTAGGTGTACAAATGGGGTAAAATTAAGACTAATATGATTTATGAATTTAATTAAGTCAACAGGGACTTTTGGATTTTATACAATAATCAGCAGAATACTTGGTTATTTTAGGGATATTCTTATTGCAGTATTTCTTGGCACAAGTTTTATTGCAGATGCTTTTTTTGTAGCTTTTAGAATTCCAAATACTTTCAGAAGATTGTTTGCGGAAGGAACTTTTAATGCAGCATTTGTTCCTAGCTATACATCAGAACTAACAAAAGGAAAGATAAAATCCAAACATTTCGCAGATCAGATATTTAATTTATTATTTTTAGGGCTGTTGTTTTTGGTTCTCGTTATAGAAATTTTTATGCCTACATTTGTTAGTTTAATTGCTCCGGGGTTTATTGGAGATTTTCAAAAAATAGAACTTGCAATTATATTAACTAGAATTACGTTCCCATTTTTACTTTTTGTTTGTTTAGCTTCTTTTTTTTCAGCAATTTTAAATTCCCATAATAGATTTGCAGCATCTTCTGCTGCACCAATTATTTTAAATATAGTTTTAATAGGCGTCTTACTTTTTGGGAAAATGTTAGATGATAAAATTGTATTTTATCTATCTTATGGTGTTTCAATTGCAGGTTTATTACAATTAATTTTTTTGTACAAATTTGTAAAAGAGTTTTATTCAATAAAAATAAATTTTAATTTTAAGATTACCAAACCAGTAAAAATTTTTTTTAAAAAACTTCTTCCAAGCATTTTTTCATCAGGAGTTACTCAAATAAATATTCTTGTAGGAACAATAATTGCGTCATTTCAAGCTAGCGCTGTTTCATATCTTTATTATGCAGACAGAATTTATCAAATAAATTTAGCTATAGCAGGAATTGCAATTGGAGTAGTTGTCTTACCACAACTTTCAAAATATGTTCAATTAAATAAAAAAAAAAAAATCACCTTAATACAAAATAAGGCATTGGAATTAAGTATGTTTTTAAGTTTACCTGCTACTGTAGCTCTTATAATTGGTTCAGAAGAAATAATTTCTGCTTTATTTGGTTATGGTTCTTTTATTGAGGAGTCTGTTAAAAATTCAGCTAAGGCACTTTATTTTTTTGCTCTTGGTTTACCAGCTTTTGCACTAATTAAAGTTTTTTCAAGTTTTTTCTTTGCAAATCACGATACAAAAACTCCTTTTGTAATTTCTCTAATTTCTGTAATTCTTAATGTATTAATTAGTATTTATTATTTTAAAGAGATTGGATTCATAATTATACCAATTGCTACTTCAATATCATCATGGTTTAATTCAATTGTATTATTTATTTTTTTAAAAAAAAAAAAATTATTCAATTTTAATCAAATTTTTTGGATTAGATTTATTAAGATAATTATCGCATCTATCGTAATGGGAATAGCTTTTAGCTATTCAATTTTATTTTTTGAGAATCAATTGAATTACATTTATGATTTCAAATTATTTTATCTGATTTTATCAGTAATATTTTGTTTGATACTTTACTTGTTGATAACACTTTTTATCAATGCTTTTAATTTCAAAGATCTTAAATTAAAGTACTAATTATGGAAAAAAAAATTTTTTCAGGTGTTCAGCCAACTGGTAATCTTCATTTAGGCAATTACTTAGGGGCTATTAAAAATTTTGTTCAATTAAACAATGATAAAGAAAATGATTGTATATTTTGTGTGGTCGATCTCCACGCTATTACAGTAAAACAAAATCCTAAGGAATTAAGAGGAAATATACGTGAAACAGTTGCAACATTTGTTGCAAGTGGTATTGATCCAAAAAAAAGTATTATCTTTAATCAGTCAAAAGTAACTGCTCACTCAGAAGTAGCTTGGATATTAAGTTGTACAGCTAGAACTGGTTGGTTAAGCAGAATGACACAATTCAAAGAAAAAGCTGGTAAAGATAAAGAAAAAGCAAGTGTTGGTTTATATTCTTATCCGGTTTTAATGGCGGCAGATATATTATTATATGATGCAACCCATGTACCGGTTGGCGATGATCAAAAACAACATTTGGAACTTTGTAGAGATATTGCTCAAAAGTTTAATAATGATTTTCAAGTCGAGGATTTTTTTAAAGTACCCGAACCTTTAATTCAAAAAGAATTTTCAAGGATTATGAGTTTAAAAGACGGAACAAAAAAAATGAGTAAATCAGAATTATCAGATTTGAGCAGAATTAATCTGACCGATAGCGCAGATCAAATAATCAACAAAATTAAAAAAGCAAAAACTGATCCGTTACCTATGCCATCAAGCTTAGATGAACTAAACAAAAGACCTGAAGCAAAAAATTTAATTGCTATTTATTCAAGTTTGACTGGATTTAAAATTGATAAAGTTATAAATGAATTTTCTGGTAAAAATTTTTCAGTTTTTAAGGAAAATTTGTCACAAGTATTAGTTGAGAAAATTTTACCTATATCTCTAGAAATAAAAAAATTATTGGATGAAAAAAACTTTTTAGATAAAATTCTTGATGATGGATCTCAAAAAGCCCATATTATTGCTTCTAGAAAGGTAAAAGAAATTCATAAAATAATAGGTTTTTAAAAAATAAATATTAACAAGTTTCAATTTTAAAAATATTGATTATATATAAAATATGTTTGTACAGACCGAAACAACACCAAATCCAAATTCGTTAAAATTCTTACCTGGTAAGACTGTTTCTAATAATGGATCATTTGAGGTAACAAAAAAGGATGAAACTAATAATGAATTAGTTAGAAATCTTTTGTCTGTTAATGGTGTGGAAGGTATTTTTTTAGGAAAAGATTTTATTTCAATTAACAAGTATGATGAAGCTAAATGGGAAGATATTAAACATATAATTATTTCTCTAATAAATGATTTTTATTCAACAGGAAAAGAGTGCGTAATTGAAAATAAATTAAACGAGAGTCAAGAAAATTTAAAAGATATTGAAAAAAAAATAGTACAATTATTAGATCAAAAAATAAGACCTGCCGTTGCAAAGGATGGTGGTGATATTAAATTTAAAGAATTTAAAGATGGTATAGTAAAAGTTCAATTACAAGGTAGCTGCTCTGGTTGTCCAAGTTCAACTATGACATTAAAACAAGGTGTACAAAATCTATTATGTCATTATATACCAGAAGTAAAACAAGTTGAGGCTATTTAAAGTGTATAAAAAAAATTTTATCAAAAAAGTTGAAGTTCTAAGATATTTTGATCAAAAACAGATAGGTTCTATTCCCAGAATATTTATTTCCTCTTTATTAGTAATTTTCTTTTTTTATTCAATGCCCTTAATTATAAATTTTGCAAATAATAAAAATACAGCTTTCAAAAATAATTCTAAAGCTGTTTTGGCTTATACTTTGAATAATGGTTCGGGTAGTAATAATGATGAAAAAATTTTGAATGAACAAGACTTATTATTAGACATTTTTAGTCTTAATGACTTACAAACTGATACAGTAAGATTAAACGCATCTACTATTGAACAATTATTTAAAGATACGAATTACAAACTTCAAGATGTAAGAAAAACAAAATTAGTAAAACCTGTAGCTTTAACATTGTTACCAAACGAAATAAAAATGATTGAAAATACGACTAAGAGAAAAGAATTTTTTATACAAATCGTTTTACCTTTAATATTGCAAGAAAATAATAATATTAAGATTGATAGAAAAAGGCTTTTTAGCATTATTAACAAAAGTAATAATACAGATTTAGAAAAAAAATGGCTTGCTAAAAAGTTTAAGCAGTACGGTATACCGTCCAAAGATTTATCAGTTTTAAAAATAAGAATGGATGAAATACCTGTTTCGTTAGCATTAGCTCAAGCAGCTAAGGAAACTGGTTGGGGGACTTCTAGGTTTGCTCAAGAAGGTAATGCATTATTTGGTCAATGGACATGGTCAGGTGAGGGATTGAAACCAAAAGATGCTGATAAAAATGAAGGACATAAAGTAATGAGATTTAATATTTTACAAGCTTCAGTCAGAGCATATCAAAGAAATATTAATACTCATTCAACTTATAAAGAATTTAGACAAGAGAGAGCAAAATTAAGAGATCAAGGAAAACCTTTGGACAGTATTATTTTATCTAAATTTTTAAATAATTATGCAGAAACAGGTAATCAATATGTTGAAGTATTACAAAAAATTATTAAACAGAATCAGTTGCAAGATTTTGATGATGCAAAGTTATTACCTTCCAGCATTGAACTTGAAAGTTTAATCTAATTTTTTTTCACAGTAAATTGAGTTCCAAACCATCGCCATTTACCATTATCGTTTAAAGAACAATTTACTCTTCCTCGTCTTGGTAGAAAAGGTTTTTGAAATTCAATTTTTAAAGTACTTTCTTCAAACTTGAGTTCTGATTTTTTCCAATTACCACCATCATTTGAATAACAATTAATATCTTTAATATTTTTTTGTTCATCAAAAAATTCTACTGTTAATGTTGGAGGGTTGTTCTTATCATCTATTTTTTTTTCTTCAGGTTTTAATATTTTATATTCTAAAGGATGATAATTTATTATCGATTTAAACCTTTTTAATTCTCCATATTTTTCATTAATTGGGAACCTGGGCAGTTCATATTTATCTTTATTAATATCAATTATTCCTGAGTGTTGTCCAAAGCCTATCTCAAAATTTTTTGAGATATATTTTTTCATATACAGAGAGTATTCTCCAAAAGGATAAGAAAAAATACTTGGCACGTAACCTAATTTTTCTTTAAAAATTTCTGATGCTGTTTCAATATCATTAACAAATGCTTGTTCGCTCATATCTATTAGGTATTCGTGAGTGTGAGAATGATGTCCAATAAATCCTATATCAGAATTATCTATTTCTCTAATTTCATCCCAGGTCATATATCCACGTTTTCCCACTGGTTCAGTTGAAACAAAAAGAATAAATGGAATATTATTGTCTCTTAAATATGGCCAAGCCTCATTATAAAATGATTTAAATCCATCATCGATTGTGATTAAAATTTTTTTTTTATCTTTGGGTTTTTTATATTCATTTATAAATAATTTTGGGTCATAAAAATTATAACCAAGATTTTTAATTAAGTTCATTTGTTGAATAAAGATATCCATTTTTATATTAGTAGATGGATATTTATTTTCATTAAAACGATGATACATAATTGATAAAACCCCATTATCATTTGAATAATATTTGCTATTATTTTCTTGTGAATTAGTATTTATAATAAATAAAAATTGAAAAATGAATAAACTTATAATTGATGCTGCAAAAGATAAAATTTTTTTTATGATCATTAATGATAATAATAATTATAATATTTCACATGAAAATAGTAAAAATAATTATGAGAGATTATCATTACTTATTGATGATTTTTTAGATTCTACAAAATTAAGTTTTGATAAAATCTCAGAGATTTATGTAAATAGAGGTCCTGGCAGTTTTGCTGGGATAAGAAATTCATTATCAGTAGTAAAGGCTATTTATTTGGTAAATAAAATTGATTATTACTGTTTTAGTTTTCAGGATTTTGTGGCAGAAAATGAGGTGAAATATGAAAATATCCCGAGTTTATGTCAAAAATTAAAAGTTAAAAAAAATTTGATTAATCCTATTTATTTGAGTTAAAATTAAATATGTCTGAAACTATAGAGCAAAAATGTCTATCTAAAGGAGTGAAGCTTACTGAACAAAGAAAAATTATTGCAAAAGTAATGTCTGAGTCCACAGACCACCCAGATGTAGATGAATTGTATAAAAGAGTCTCAAAAATTGACTCTAAAATAAGTATTGCAACTGTTTATAGGACAGTAAAATTATTTGAAGAGTCAGGTATACTTACCAAACATGAATTCAAAGGAGGTAAAGCTCGATATGAAGAGTTAAACGAGGGTCATCATGATCATTTAATTGATGTTAAAACAGGAGAAATAATAGAATTTGTAGATAATGAGATTGAAAAATTACAAAAGAGAGTTGCTGAAAAACATGGTTATAAATTAGTTGATCATAAACTAGAATTGTATGGTGTAAAAGTTGACACAAAAAATGAGTAAAAAAATATTCATCAAAACATTTGGTTGTCAAATGAATGAATATGATACTAACCGAATTTTTGATACAGTAAAAAAGATTGGTTTCACTAAAACTGAAGATATCGAGGAAACAAATTGTTATTTACTTAACACTTGTCACATAAGAGATAGGGCAAAAGAAAAAGTTTATCATGAGATTGGAAGAGTAAAAAAGAAATTTGAGTCAAAAATTAAACCTCTTGTTATTGTAGCTGGTTGTGTTGCACAAGCTGAAAATGAGGAAATGTTAAAAAGAGAGCCGTATATTGATATTGTTATTGGTCCACAGGCATATCATAAAATAAATAATAAGATTGAAGAATATTTAAACAAACAAAAAAAAATAGACGAAACAGATTTTGATGCAACTTTAAAATTTAGTTATTTTAATGGAATTAAAAATTCATCAAAAAAAGTTTCATCTTTCTTAACAATACAAGAAGGCTGTGATAAATTTTGTCATTTTTGTGTAGTTCCTTATACAAGAGGACCAGAGTATTCTAGACCATTTGATGAAATTATTAATGAAGCAAAAACTCTTGCAAAAAATGGTGTTAAAGAAATTACTTTGCTTGGTCAGAATGTAAACGCTTATAAATATGAGGACTATAAATTATCAAATCTAATTCTTGAAATAGAGAAAATTCCTGAGATTCTAAGAATACGATACACAACATCTCACCCAACAGATATGACAAATGATTTAATCAAAGTATATGGTATTTCAAAAAAATTAATGCCTTTAGTACATTTACCGGTTCAAAGTGGATCTGACAAGATTCTAAAATTAATGAATAGAAAGCACAATGTTAAAGATTACATAAAAATTTGTGAAAAGTTAAAAGAAACTAATCCAGCTGTCAAATTTTCAAGTGATTTTATAATAGGTTATCCTGGTGAAGATCAAAAAGATTTCGAAGATACGCTGGAATTAATTAAAGAGATTAAATTTTCAAACTCATTTTCTTTTATATTTAGTCCTAGACCTGGAACAACTGCCTCAAAATTAGAATTAATCGACAGAAAAATAACCTTAGAAAGACTTGAAATTATTCAAAAGCAATTATTCAATGAGCAAATAAAGATAAATAAATCTTTAGAAAATAGCATAATAAATGTATTAACTGAAAATAAAACTGATAAGGGCGATAAATTTTTTGGCCGTTCTGAGTATATGACTTCAGTTATATTTAATAGTAATGATGAAGATGTGGGAAAAATTGTCAAAGTAAAAATTATCAAAAGTAACCAAAATACACTCTTTGGTGAGAAAGTTAATAAATCAAGATTGAAAGTTGCATAGATTTGAGCAATTTAATTAAAAAAAAAATGCAAACCTCCTTAAAATTTGTTTATTCAGAAAATAACTCATTGAGCGTAATATTTCATGATAATAACTTATTGATGGGTGTAGTTGGAGAATTTAACAAAAATTTAAAAGAATTAGAAAAAATTACTGGTGCGAATTTATATTCAAGAGGGAATTCAATATTAATAAAGTCTACAATTGAAAAAAATGAAATTATTAAAAATGCTATTCAATTTTTAGTGGATCAATTCATAAATAATGGCACAATAGAGAATAAGGATATTTTATCTTCAATAGATAAGTTCATGATAAATGAAAAAGTAAAAAATACTAACGTAACAGATATAATTAAGACCCCAAAAAAATCTATTATTCCAAGGTCTGAAAAACAAAAAGAATATGTAAGAGCTTTAAGAGAAAGTGAAATAATTATTTCCGCAGGTCCAGCAGGAACAGGTAAAACATTTTTAGCTGTCGCGATCGGATTAACAATGCTTTTAGAAAAAAAAATAGAGAGAATCATTTTGTCTAGACCAGCTGTTGAGGCAGGCGAGAGACTAGGTTTTTTACCAGGTGACATGAAAGAGAAGGTTGATCCATATTTAAGACCTTTATACGACTCACTTTATGATTTATTTCATTTTGAAAAGATTCAGAGGATGATAGAAATAGGAGATATTGAAATAGCTCCATTAGCATTTATGAGAGGACGAACTTTAAAAAATTCATTTGCTATTTTAGATGAAGCTCAAAATGCTACTGATACTCAAATAAAGATGTTCTTAACAAGAATTGGCGAAAATTCTAAAATTGTAGTTAATGGAGATCCATCTCAAATAGATTTACCAAATAAACAATTATCAGGATTAGATAGAGCAAAAAAATTACTCTCTCATCTAAATGAGATATCAGTTGTGGATTTTGATCATTCCGATGTAGTAAGACATCCATTAGTATCTAAAATTGTAAAAGCATATTCTAACAATAATGATAAGAGTTAATGTTTTTTCTGAAGAAAAACTTTGGAATAAAAAAATAAAAAAAAAAGAAATTTTCTTTAATAGAATTTGCAAATTTTTTCCAAAAAAGTTTCAATTTAAAGACAAGAAAATTTATTTAACTTTATTACTATCCAATAATAAGAATATTAAAAAGCTGAATAAAAAGTTTAAAAATAAAAATAAACATACAGATATTTTGTCTTTTCCATTTCAAGAAAAACTTAAAAAAACAAAAGAAATTTATCTAGGGGATATTATAATTAGTTTTAATTATATGAATAAACCAAGAAACTTGAATAATAAAAATTTTAAAGAAAAAGTAATAAAAATATTTATTCATGGTTTTTTACATTTATTGGGTTTTAAGCATTTTAAATCAAACGATTATAAGATAATGCATAATGAAGAAGAAAAAATTTTCAAATCTGTTAAAAAATTTATAAATTAAATTGAAAAAAAAATTATTACTAGATACATTATTATTATTTCTATTAGGAGTATTGAGTTCTTTTAGTCTTCCTCCATTTAATTTTTTTCTAATTAATTTTTTTACATTTAGCATTTTTTTTGTTTTTTTATTCAAAAAATTAAACACTAAATCAGATAAAAAAATCTATTTCTTTTATGGTTGGTTTTTTGGTTTTGGATATTTTTTAACTAATATTTATTGGATTTCTATATCTTTAACATTTGATAGGGATTTTAGTTATTTAATCCCAATGTCAATAATCCTTATACCTGCATTTTTAGCATTATTTTATGGTTTGATTACTTTAATCTTTCATTTATTCAATTTAAGAAATTTATTAAGTGCCTTTTTTTTATTTTCTTTATTATTTGGATCTATTGAGTTTATTAGAGGTAATATTTTTACAGGATTTCCTTGGAATTTTATAATTTATAGCCTTTCAGATAAACTTAATTTTATAAGCATAATATCTGTTATTGGAACATACTCTCTGAATCTTATTGTAATAAGTTTGTTTTCAGCACCAGCGATTTATATTTTAAGAAAATCAAAAATAGATATTTTAGTGCTTATAATTTTTATATTTATTCCAATATTATTCATTAATTACGGTAATTATTATAAGCAAAAATTTTTGAATAATGAAATTATAGATAATCCTTATATTATTAGAGTAATAGGATCCAATATAAGCTTAGATAGATTTTATAGCAATGTTCAAACTGAGAATGTAATTAATGAATTAATAAAATTAAGTGCTCCCAATAAAACAAAAAAAATATTTTTTTTATGGCCCGAAGGAATAATACCAGATACTTATCAAGATGAGTTAAATTTATATAGCTACACATTTAAAGAAAACTTTAATAAAAATCATCTAATTGGCCTAGGTATAACTAAAAGATTATTGAGTGAAAGTGGCGAAATATATTTTAACTCTTTTTCAGTATTTGATTTTAAATTAAATTTGATCGAAGATTACGATAAAATCAACCTTGTACCTTTTGGAGAATTCTTACCTTATGAAAATATTCTTAATAAGATCGGATTAAAAACAATTACCAACAATTTTGGATCTTTTACAAAAGGACAAACTAGAAAGATTATAGATATTGAAAACAAAAATAAAAAATTGAAAATTTTACCTCTTATTTGTTATGAGATGATTTATAGTGGAAATTTATCAAAAAATTTTGATTTCGATTTAATATTTAATATTTCAGAGGATGGTTGGTTTGGAGAATCTATAGGCCCCAAACAACATTTTGTTCATAGTGTTTATAGAGCTTTAGAGTCTGGTAAATATGTTATAAGGTCAGCTAATAATGGTATATCTGCTATCATTAATCCACTTGGACAAATAGAGAAAAAAATAGATTTTGGAAAAGAGGGCTTTATTGATTTTGATAGTAGAAGAGTTCAATATCCAACATTATTTTCTTTATATGGAAATAAAATATTTAGTTTATTGATTTTGTTGTATATTTTTTTAATTTTTTCATTTAATAGGTTCAAAAATGAGTAATTTAAAAAATTTTCTTTTTACCAGTGAGTCAGTTTCAGAAGGACATCCAGATAAAGTTTCAGATAGAATATCTGACATGGTTGTAGATACATACTTGTCAAATGATCCTTATTCAAGAGTTGCTTGTGAAACACTTACAACTACAAACAAAGTAGTCCTTGCTGGTGAAGTAAGAGGACCAGAAATTAAAAAAGATGATTTAATTAAAAAAGTTAGAGAATGCATAAAAGATATTGGATACGATCAAGAAGGTTTTACATGGAAAGAGGCCACTAAAATAGAAAGTTATCTTCATTCCCAATCAGCTGACATTGCAATGGGTGTTGACTCAAAAGGAAACAAGGATGAAGGTGCAGGAGATCAAGGCATAATGTTTGGTTATGCATGTGACGAAACTGATGTTCTAATGCCTGCTCCAATTCACTTTTCTCATAAAATTTTGAGATTAATGGCAGAAGATAGAAAATCAGGAAAGTTGAAAAATATTGAGCCAGACTCTAAAAGTCAGGTTACCTTTGAATATGAAAATGGAAAACCATCGAAAGTTAAGTCAGTAGTTATATCTTCACAACATTCAGCTGATGTGAAACAGGAACAAGTAAGAGAGTTGTTAAGACCATATATGATAAATTCGATACCAAAAAAATTTATGGATGGTTTTGATGAGAGCGAATTTTATGTTAATCCCACAGGAAACTTTGTAATTGGTGGACCAGATGGAGACTGTGGTCTTACTGGAAGAAAAATTATTGTTGATACTTATGGAGGCGCAGCCCCACATGGTGGGGGTGCTTTTTCAGGAAAAGATCCAACCAAGGTAGATAGATCAGCAGCTTATGCTGCAAGATACATTGCAAAAAATGTGGTTGCTTCAAAAATTTCTAATAAGTGTTTAATACAACTTGCTTATGCAATTGGGGTATCAAAACCATTATCTATTTATGTAAATCTTTTTGATAATGACATTGATAAAAATAAATTTGTAGAAGAAAAGATAAAGGAAAATTTTGATTTAAGCCCTAGAGGAATCAGAGAAATGTTGAAATTGAATAGACCAATTTATGAAAAAACTTCCGCATATGGTCATTTTGGCAGAATTCCCGATAAAGATGGAGCATTTTCTTGGGAAAAGACTAACAAATCAGATATTTTTTCAAAATAGTTTTTATTGAATAATTAAAAAACTTTAATATATTGCCACTACATTGTTGAATTATCAAAATGGGCTTTGGCCCATTTTTTTTTGGAGCAAACAAATATGTTAAATAAAAGAGCTGACAAATTAGAATTGTTAAGAATAGCAGAAGCTGTGGCTATTGAAAAATCTATAGATAAAGAATTAATAATCAATTCAATGGAAACAGGAATTGCTAAAGCTGCAAAGTCCAAATTTGGTCAGGACAATGAAATTAAAGTTATTATAAATAGAGATAATGGCGATATTGAACTTTTCAGAAAGTTGATAATCGTCGAAAATCCTGAAAATACAAATGCAGAAATAACACTAGAAAATGCTGTAAAATTAAATTCTTCAAACAAGGAAAAAAAAATTGGTGATGAAATTTTACAACCATTACCTTCATTTGATTTTGGAAGAATTGCAGCACAAACGGCTAAACAAGTAATTAATTTTAATGTAAGAGAGGCTGAAAGAGAGAGACAATTTAACGATTTTATTGATAAAAAAGACACGATTCTTAGTGGCATTGTGAAAAGATTAGAATTTGGGAATGTAATTGTCGATTTGGGAAGAACTGAAGCTATAATACAAAAAAATGAATTAATTCCTAGAGAAAATATAAAAGCTGGGGATAGGATAAAAGCTTATTGTTATGATGTCAGAAGAGAAACAAGAGGACAACAGATATTTCTTTCAAGGGCACACCCAAAGTTTATGGAAAAACTTTTTGTTCAGGAAGTTCCAGAAATATATGATGGTTTAATTGAAATAAAATCTTCTTCAAGAGACCCTGGTAGTAGAGCAAAAATTTGTGTTAGGGCTGTAGATACATCTTTAGATCCAGTTGGTGCATGTGTTGGGATGAGAGGATCAAGAGTTCAAGCTGTAGTAAACGAGTTACAAGGAGAAAAAATTGATATTGTTAATTGGTCTGAGGACCCTGCTATTTTAGTTTCAAATGCATTGTCGCCAGCAGAAGTTCAAAGAGTAAATGTTGATACTGAAAGAAAAAAATTAGATGTGATTTTAACAGAAGAAAATTTAAGTAAAGCTATTGGTCGTAGAGGTCAAAATGTTAGATTAGCTACAAAACTTTTAAATTACGAAATAAATATAATGACAGATCAGGAGGACTCAGAGAGAAGACAATTAGAATTTAAGGAAAAAACAGATAATTTTGTTAAAAACCTAGAGCTAGATGAAACACTTGGTCAATTATTGGTCGCTGAAGGGTTTTCAACTATAGATGATATTAAAGACAGCTCTACAGAAAATCTCTCTAAGATTGAGGGTATAGAGGAAGAAACAGCTAAAGCATTAATAGAGAGAGCTAAGGAATTTTATCAAAAGGATCAAGAGGATATTTCTCAAAGAATAAAAGATTTAGGATTAGAGGACTCTTTAATAAATCTTAAAGGATTAACTCCAGGGATGCTGGTTACCTTAGGTGAACAAAAAATCTTAAAACTTGAAGACTTTGCAGATCTCGCATCTGATGAACTTACTGGGGGTTTTGATATTGTGAAAGGTGAAAGAATTAAGATTCAAGGTTATTTGGAAGATTTTGCATTATCCAAGAATGAAGCAGATGAGCTAATAATGTCTGCCAGAAATATAGTTTATAAAGATTGAGGTATGAAAAATGGAGAAAAAAAAAACAAAACTTACTATTTCAGGATCCTCAAAAAAACCAACTAAAAATTTTCAGGGCTCAAAAACTTTAGGAAAGAAAACTGTAATAATTGAAAAAAATTACAGTAAATCCTCAAAAAAGGGAAATTTTGATAGATCTTCACAATTTAAACAATCTCAATCAGGTTTTAAAAGAGGCATATCTCCAAAAGTAAATTTTCCTCCAAAAACAGGACAAGTTTTGAGCGATTTTGAGAGACGAAAGCTTGCAGAACAAAGAGCGACTAAAAGATTAAAAGGAGATACAGAAAATAGAGAAAAAAAAACAAAAACAGGTTCTAAAAAAAGAGAAGTTAAATTGACTGTCTCAAGAGCACTAAGTGATGAAATTGAAACAAGACAAAGAAGTTTAGCTTCAGTAAAAAGAGCAAGACAAAAAGAATTAAAAAGTACTAGTAAAGAAGAAGGAAATGTAACACCAAAAAATATTAAGAGGGATATTAATATTCCCGAAGCAATAACTGTTCGAGAACTTGCCAATAGAATGGCAGAACAATCTAGTAATGTTATTAAGTTTTTATTTGGAATGGGTGTTACTGTTACAATAAACCAAACACTAGCAGCTGACACTGCAGAATATTTAGTTAAGGAATTTGGACATAATCCAATTAGAGAAAAAAAAGCTGATGAAATAATTCAAAAAATTAAAGATTCTAGAACAGAAAATTTACAAAATAGACCACCAATTATAACGGTAATGGGACATGTGGATCATGGAAAAACGTCAGTGCTTGATGTTTTAAGGAGTGCGAATGTAGTTTCAGGTGAATTTGGTGGAATCACACAGCATATAGGAGCTTATCAAATAGAGAGCAAGTCTAACAAACTAACATTTATTGATACACCAGGTCATGCTGCATTTACAGAAATGAGAGCTAGAGGTTCAAAGTTAACTGATATAGTTGTTTTAGTTGTTGCTGCAGATGACGGTGTTAAGCCTCAAACAATAGAATCAATTAAGCATGCGAAAGCTGCAAAAGTTCCTATAGTTGTTGCAATAAATAAATGTGATTTACCAGAGGCAGATCCACAAAAGATTAAAAATCAATTATTAGAACATGAATTAATTGCTGAAGAGTTGTCCGGTGATACTTTGATGGTTGAAATATCTGCTAAGACCAAATTAAATTTAGATAAGTTGATAGACAATATTATTTTACAAGCTGAAATTTTAGATCTAAAAACAGACTTTGAGTCTAAAGCAGCAGGTGTGGTATTAGAGTCTAAAATAGATATTGGAAGGGGTCCAGTTGCTAACATAATAATTACTTCAGGCACTTTGAAAAAAGGAGATTTTTTTGTAAGTGGATTAAAATGGGGAAAAGTAAGAGCTATAATTAATGATAAAGGTAAAGCCGTTAGCGAGGCAACTCCATCAACACCTGTAGAAATTTTGGGTATAAATGGTGCCGCAAAATCTGGTGATGATTTCATAGTTTTAGATAGTGAAAAAGAGGCAAAAACTTTAGGAGAAAGTAGAGCTCAAGAAAGAAAAGAGAGCAAGAATCCATTATCGTTTGCAACACAAGAATCTGCATTTAATGACAATTCTTCAAAAGAATTGAATTTAATAATTAAATCAGACGTTCATGGATCATCTGAGGCTATTAAAAATGCAATTAGTCAGATCAAAAATGACGAAGTAAAACCAAAAATTATATTAGCAGATATAGGAATGGTTACAGAAACAGATGTTACACTAGCAAAAGCTTCAAGTGCAGTTTTAATAGCATTTAATGTTAAGCCTAGTAAGGAAGCAAAAAAACTCGCTGAAAATGAGAGAATAAAAATATCATCTTATAATATTATCTATGAGGTGTTAGATTACGTTAAAAGTAAAATGTCAGGTTTGCTCACGCCTGATATTCAGGAAACAATCACTGGTACAGCTCAAATCTTAGAAATATTTAAAGTTTCTGGTGCTGGAAAAGTTGCTGGTTCTAAAGTAACTGATGGTGAAATCTCTAGTACATCTAGTGTTAGGATTATAAGGGATGGGAGTATTATTTTTACGGGAAAAATTGGGACTATTTTTAGAGAAAAGAACCAAGTAAAACAAGTCAACAATGGCCAAGAGTGTGGAATTACGTTAAAAGATTATATGGATTTTCAAAAAAATGACACGATTGAAGCATTTAATGTAACATCTAAAGAAAGATCTATATAAATGACTGATAGAATAGGTAAACCAGTTTCGCAAAGGCAACTTAGGGTTGGTGAGATGATTAAACAATCTTTAAGTATGATTTTTATAAGAAACGAGGCTAAATTACCAAATTTAGAAACTAACACTATTACGGTAACAGAAGTAAAAATGAGTCAAGACTTAAAAATTGCTAAAGCATATGTTTTACCACTTGGTGGAAAAAATGCGGATGAAGTTATTGAAAAATTAAAAGAATATTCTTTTATGATTAGAAAAATTCTTTCACAAAAGGTAGTGGTTAAATTTCTTCCGAAAATTCTTTTTAGAAAAGATGAATCATTTGAATATGCAGAAAAAATAGAGAACTTAATAAAACAAACAAATAAATAGGAAAAAATATGAATAAAAGAACAAAAGAGTTGGCAATTCACGAGAAGGATACTGGATCTTCAGAGATACAGATAGCTTTGCTGACTGATAAAATTGAAACGCTTTCAACCCATATTAAAAAATTCAAAAAGGATAAACATTCTTCAGTTGGATTATTGAAAGCAGTCAATAAAAGAAAAAAATTGTTAGATTATCTTAAAAAAAATAAGATGGATTCTTACAAAAATGTACTGTCGAAATTGAATTTGAGAAAATAAAAATCAAGTTAGATGGAACGGATGGAACGAAACGAACGAAAAGAAATGGAAATGAAATGTTTAAAGTATATAAGAAGGAAATTGAAGTAGCAGGAAAAAAGATAAGTTTAGAAACAGGAAAAGTAGCAAGACAGGCAGACGGCGCAATAATCGCAACATGCGGTGAGACAGTTGTTTTAGCAACAGTGGTTGGGGCAAAAAAAGTAAACCCCGATGTTGATTACTTTCCATTATCTGTAAATTATCAAGAAAAATACTATGCAGCTGGAAAAATTCCAGGGGGTTATTTTAAAAGAGAGGCAAGACCAACTGAAAGTGAAACACTAATCTCAAGATTAATTGATAGACCAATTAGACCATTGTTTCCTGATGAATTTAAAAATGAAGTTCAGTTGTTACCGACTGTAATTTCTTACGATAAAGAAAATGAGGCTGATATTTTATCAATTATAGCTTCATCAGCAGCACTAGCTATATCAGGAATGCCATTTTTAAGCCCTGTTGGAGCTTCTAGAGTTGGTTATATCGATGGAAAATACATTTTAAATCCATCAAAAGCTGACCTGGAAAAATCAAAATTAGATTTAGTTGTGGCAGGCACAAAAGATGCAGTACTTATGGTTGAGTCTGAAGCAAGTGGTTTAACTGAAGAAGAAATGCTGAATGCAGTTAAGTTTGGCCATGAAGGTTTTGTTCCTGTTATTCAGATGATAGAGGAACTTGCAAAAGAGTGTGGAAAACCTGAATGGACTGTTGAAAAGAAAGATCTTTCAGAAATTAAGAAAAAACTTGAAAAAACTTTTACAGAAGACCTTAAAAAAGCTTTTGCAACAAGAGATAAGCAAGATAGATCAAATCAAATATCAGAAATTACTGACAAAGCTAAAAAACTTTATGAAGATAATGAGGATTATACTGATTTAGACGTGAATTCAGAACTTAAAAATTTAGAAAAATCTATAGTTAGAACAGATATCTTAAAAAATAAAAATAGGATTGATGGAAGAGGATTATCTGATGTAAGACCTATTTCTTGTGAAGTTGGTATTTTACCGAGAGTTCATGGTTCTGCTTTATTTACAAGGGGAGAAACACAAGCAATTGTAACTGCTACTTTAGGTACATCGGATGATGAGCAAAGAATTGAAAGTTTAGATGGGTTACAAAGAGAAAGATTTATGCTTCATTACAACTTTCCACCATTTTCAGTTGGAGAAACAGGAAGAATTGGAACTGGAAGAAGAGAAATAGGACATGGTAAATTAGCATGGAGAGCAATTCATTCTTCGTTACCATCTAAAGAAGCATTTCCATATACTTTTAGAGTAGTATCAGAGATTACAGAGTCTAATGGTTCGTCCTCAATGGCCACTGTTTGTGGAACATCTTTAGCATTAATGGATGCTGGTGTGCCAATTAAAGAACCAGTCGCAGGTATTGCAATGGGATTAATTAAAGAAGGAAATGATTTTAGTGTCTTGTCAGATATATTGGGTGACGAAGATCACTTAGGTGATATGGATTTTAAAGTTGCTGGAACTAAAGATGGAATAACTTCGCTTCAAATGGATATTAAAATTACTGGTATAACATTTGAGATCATGGAACAGGCATTAAGCCAAGCTAAAGATGGAAGAGTCCATATTTTAGGTGAAATGAATAAAGCACTTTCAGCCTCAAGAGCAGATGTTGGGAAACATACTCCAAAAATGGAGAAAATAACTGTAGACAAAAAAGATATTGCTGCTGTTATAGGAAAAGGAGGAGCAACAATTAGAGAGATTGTTGAAAAATCGGGTGCTAAAGTTGATGTTAATGATGAAGGTGTAGTCACAGTTGCTGCACCAGACGAAGAGTCTAGAAACACTGCAATGCAAATGATTAAAGATATTACTGCTAAAGCTGAACTTAACAAAATTTACTCAGGTAAAGTGATGAAGATTATGGAGTTTGGTGCATTTGTTAATTTCTTAGGTAAACAAGATGGACTTGTTCATATCTCAGAACTTGCAGAAAAAAGAGTTGCCAAAGTTACCGACGTGGTCAAAGAAGGTGATGAAGTAAAAGTTAAAGTAATAGGTTTTGATAGAGGTAAAGTTAAACTTTCTATGAAGCAAGCTTCAGAATAAAAATTAAAACCCACCTCGCCAATTATTTTTATCATTAAATTGGTCTTTTTCTCTTTTAGAGGTGGGTCTAAATAAATAATAAATTACAAATACTATACAAATTAATAATACGTATATTTCCATAACCTGGATTAATATTAGCTTATATTTTTAGGATCAGGCATTCCAACTTTGTTATATCCAGCATCTACATAGTGAATTTCCCCAGTAACACCGTTTGCAAGCTCACTTAGTAAATATAATGCTGAATTTCCAACATCATGGATATCTACATTTCTTTTAAGGAAAGAATGATCTTCATTCCATTTATATAAGAATTTTGCATCTCCAATAGCAGAAGCAGCCAGTGTTTTAATTGGTCCTGCGCTTATTGCATTTACCCTAATGCCCTTTGTACCTAAATCTCTGGCCAGATATTTTACACTTGCCTCTAATGCTGATTTACATACACCCATTACATTATAGTTTGGAATAGCTTTAGAGGATTCGTAGGTTAATGTAAGTAAGCTTCCACCTTGTTTCATTAATTTCGATGCTTCTTTTGCTACTTCAGTAAATGAAAAACATGAAATTAACATACTCCTTAAAAAATTTTCTCTTGTTGTATTTAAATATTCACCTGATAATTCTGATTTATCTGAAAATGCAACTGCGTGAACAACAAAATCTATTTCTCCCCATTGAGATTTAATATCTTGAAATAATTTTACTACTTCGTCCTTTTTTTCAACGTCGCAGCTAAATGTTGTTTTTGAGTTTAATTTTTCTGCTAATGGTACCACTCTTTTTTTAAGAGCATCACCTAAATATGTGAATGCGAGATCAGCTCCGGCATTAGCTAATTTTTGAGAGATGCCCCAAGCAATGGACCTTTCATTCGCAACACCCATAATCAATCCTTTTTTTCCTTTCATTAAACTCATAAGTTAAACCTTCTCGAAAATTAAAGCAGCATTGGTTCCACCAAAACCAAAACTATTTGACATAACAGTGTTTAATGTTAATCCAGTTTCTGTTTTTGCAACTATTGGGAATTTTTTAGCCTCTTCATCTATTTCATTAATATTTGCTGAGCCTGCAATAAAATTATTTTTCATCATAATTAAACAATAAATGGCCTCGTGTACAGAAGCAGCTCCTAAAGGATGTCCAGATAGAGATTTTGTTGAACTAATTTTTGGTATTTCATTTCCAAAAGTATCTTTAACTGCATTTAATTCTGTTATATCTCCAACTGGAGTAGATGTTCCGTGTGTATTAATATAATCAATCTTATTTTTTGCAGTTGCCATTGCCATTTTCATGCATCTAACAGCTCCCTCTCCTGATGGTGCCACCATATCGTATCCATCAGATGTTGCTCCATAGCCAGTTAATTCTGCATATATTTTAGCACCCCTTGCTTTGGCATGCTCATATTCCTCAAGAACTAACACTCCACCACCTCCAGCAATAACAAAACCATCTCGTGTTTTATCATAAGCTCTTGAGGCTGTTTCTGGTTTTTCATTATATTTTGACGATAATGCAGTCATTGCATCAAACATTGCTGTCATAGCCCAATGTAGCTCTTCACTACCACCTGCAAAAACAATATCTTGCTTACCCATCTGAATTAATTCCATAGAGTTTCCAATACAATGTCCGCTTGTAGCACATGCAGAACTCATTGTGTAATTTATACCTTTTATTTTAAATGGAACAGCTAGTGTTGCTGAGGCAGTGCTGGCCATTGTTCGTGGAACAATGAATGGTCCCATTAATTTTGGAGTTTTAGCTCTTGTTTTATCAGCAGCTAAAATTACATTTTCGATAGACGGTCCTCCCGAACCCATTACTATTCCAGTTTTAAAATTACTTATTTCTTGCTCATCCAATCCAGAATCTTTAATTGCTTCTTTCATTGCTATGTAATTATAAGCAGATCCTGAGCCCATGAACCTTATGGTTTTTCTGTCAATATGATCTTCAAGTTTTATATTTGGCTTTCCATGAACATGACTTTTAAGATTATGTTCTTTATATTCTTCTGAATAAGATATTCCTGATTTAGATTTTAGAAGCGATTGATGTACTTCCTCCTGGTTATTGCCCAAACATGAAACTATACCTAAACCTGTAATAACTACTCTTCTCATTATTTAAATAATCCTACTTTTAAACTTTCTGCAGAATAAATCTTTTTACCATCTGCTAAAACCACTCCGTTAGCAAGGCCAACTGTAGTGCCTCCTGGAGACATAATTTTTTTCATATCTATTTCATATTTTACTAACTTTACATTTTGTAAAACTTCACCTGTAAATTTAACTGTTCCAACTCCTAAAGCTCGACCTTTTCCTGGGTTTCCAATCCAACCTAAATAAAAACCTACTAGTTGCCACATAGCATCTAGACCAAGACATCCTGGCATAACCGGATCCTCCTTAAAATGACAATCAAAAAACCATAAGTCTTTTTTTATGTCTAATTCTGCTTTTAATGAACCTTTATTAAAAGCACCGTTTTTATCATTAATATCTGTAATTCTATCAAACATGAGCATTGGTGGAAGAGGTAATTTAGCATTTCCTGGACCAAAAAGACCCCCATTTCCACAATTTATTAACTCATCATATGAGTAGGAGTTTTTTTTCATAAAATTTGATCTTCGTTCTACTTGATTTTATTAAAATATAATATACATAAAGTTTAGAATTATTATAAATAAGAATGCCTAAAAACAGCGAATTTATTGATAAATTAAGATCCTCTGGTTTGAGACCTACAAAACAAAGGCTTAAAATTTGTGAAGTATTGTTTAAAAGAGATAAAACCTTCCATTTCACTATAAGTGATCTTGCAAAAAATATTTCTGAACAACTTAATCAAAAAATATCCTTAGCAACAGTTTACAATACTGTTCATGCGTTCAAAAATAAGGGTCATCTTAAGGAAATTTCAATTAATAGTAGCCAAAGCTATTTTGACACCAACATAACTCACCATCATCACTTTCTAGATGAAGATACAAATGAATTAATTGATTGTGATAATGACGTTATTGAAAAAATTAATGTAAAAAATAATTTAACAGGAAAAAAAATTAAGTCAGTCGAGGTTTTAATAAAAGTTGCGAGTGATAATCAAAATCAAAAATAATACTGCAATTTCAACAACTTAAAAACTACATTATAACTATTCTAAACTGTTGACATATAATTTATAATCATTATATATTTTTTTAACGATAAGGAGATTATTATGTCATTAAAAGGAACTAAAACAGAAGAAAATCTTAAAGCAGCATTTGCTGGTGAGAGTCAAGCAAATAGAAGATATCTATACTTTGCTCAAAAGGCTGACATTGAAGGATACAACGATGTAGCTACAGTTTTCAGATCAACAGCTGAAGGTGAAACTGGACATGCTCATGGACACCTAGAGTATTTAGAACAAGTTGGTGATCCAGCAACTGGTAAGCCAATAGGTGAAACTAAAGCAAATTTAGAGTCAGCTGTAGCTGGTGAAACACATGAATACACAGACATGTATCCAGGTATGGCAAAAACTGCAAGAGAAGAAGGATTTGAAGAGATTGCTGATTGGTTTGAAACATTAGCAAAAGCTGAAAAATCTCACGCTGGTAAATTCCAAAAAACTTTAGAATCTATTAGCTAATCGAAATTATTTAGTGGGCAAATTTTGCCCACTAAAATTCTAACTTTTATTATCAAATATGAGCAAAGAGGGAAGCACAGAAGCACCTATTAGACATCCAATAGATTTCGAAAATCCGGATTTTTTAAATCCAGAAAAATTAGATGCCGAGATGAGAAGAGTGTTTGACATTTGCCATGGCTGCAGAAGGTGCTTTAATCTTTGTGACTCGTTTCCAAAACTATTTGATATGATTGATGAGTCTAAGAATGAGGATGTAGAAAGTTTATCTAGTGAACAATTTGCACCTGTTGTTGATGCTTGTACTTTATGTGATATGTGCTTTATGACGAAGTGTCCATATGTTCCTCCTCATGATTTTGACTTAGATTTTCCTCATTTAATGTTGAGATACAGAACGGCACAAAAAAAACAGGGTAAATTACCTGTTGTTCCCAGACAATTAGCTGAAATAGATAGGAATTCAAAAATAGGAATAATGTTTTCGGTTCTAATAAATTGGTTATCCAGCATTAAAAGCAAATTTTTTCGAAAAGTATTGGAAATCATTGCGGGCATAGATTTAAGAGTTCAACTGCCGAAATATAATTCTGAAACTTTTTCAAGTTTTTTTAAAAAAAATATTAATAAAATAGATTATAAAAATAATATAAGTGATAGAAAAGTTGTTATTTATTCAACTTGTTTTGTAAACTTTAACAAAAAAAATACTGGTGTTGCAGCTTTAAAAGTATTAAAAAAAAATGGGGTTGAGGTTCAAGAAGCTTATCCTGGTTGTTGTGGAATGCCTTTCTTAGAACAAGCTGATTTACCAAAAGTAGTTGAGCAAGCCAAAAAAGTTTCGAAAGATTTAATAGAATGGATAGATAAAGGTTATAAAGTAGTCACTCTTACAGCTAGTTGTGGTTTAATGTTAAAATTTGAATGGCCACTTTTGCTTCCTAACGATGAAAATATAAAGAAATTGTCAGCAAATGTGATGGATATTGATGAATACGTAGTTAATATTTCGAACAATGAGGGATTAGCTGATGGTTTACAGGAAATAGATGGTGGAGTTACTGTTCACCATGCGTGTCACGCAAGAGCTCAAAATATGGGAATTAAAGCGAGAGATATGCTTAAATTAATTCCTAATATAAAAATAGATGTAGTTGAAAGATGTGCGGGTCATGGGGGAACGTTTGGTGTTATGAAAGATACACATAAATTAGCTGTGAAAGTTGGCCGTCCAACTGCAAGACAAATAAAAACAAAAAATAATAAATATATGGCATCTGATTGTCCTTTGGCAGGTAAACATTTAAAACAGTTAGAAGCTGACACTAATATTGCAAATGATGAGGCACTACATCCTATCGAATTGATGGCTAAAAGTTATAGGTTATGATTATGCCCCGTGAGAAAAGAATAATAAGCAAGGAAGATATTATGCCGTTGGATATTTACACAACTCAAAGAAAAGAATTGAGAAAAAAAATTGTTGAATTTAAAAAAAATAGAAGAATACCACTTGGACCTTATGCAACATTTTATTTTGAAAGCTTTGAGACAATGTTGGCTCAGGTACAAGAAATGTTATATATTGAAAAAGGAGGAGACGAACAATTAAAAGATGAGTTACTAGCATATAACCCTTTGGTTCCTAACGGCAAAGAATTAACAGCAACTTTAATGTTTGAGATAGATAACCCAATTTCTAGAGCAGCTTTTTTAGGGAAAGTTGGCGGTATCGAGGAAAAAGTATATTTGAAAGTTAATGATGCAATAATTAAAGCAGTACCAGAGGAGGATGTTGATAGAACTTCAGCTGAAGGTAAGGCATCATCAGTTCAATTCATTCATTTTCATTTTAATGATGAACAAATCCAAAATTTTAAAAAAAAATCTTCAATGGTAGAAATAGGAATTGATCATAGTCAATATTCTCATTCTACAAAATTAAATTCTGAAACTATAAAATCTTTATCCGCAGATTTTATTTAATTAACCCCCACACATTATTTTTTTTAATCCAACCTTTAAAATTTTCAGTTTCTATTTTACACCATTCACTATCACACCTTTTAATTATCAAAAGTCTTCCTTTTTTAATGTTGGCTAATGGTTTTGAAAAATTTGAGGGATCTTTAAATAAAATTTTATCTTCAAGAGTTATTATTGAATTAATTTTTTTTAATTGAGATAAGTGTATCCATCCACTATTATTTTTAGAATCTATAATTCTTCGCCAATTTTCTTTTTGATCTATTTGTTTAATTGGTAAATTAATTTTTTTATAAATATATTTAATTGGAGACTCAAGACTTGGACCATATCTGACATTGACTTTATTTTTCTTTAATGAAAGGAAGGTTTCATCAGAAAAAGTATGAAATGGTATAAAAAATAAAATTAAAATTAAAAGGAGAAAGTTTTTCATCATTTATTTATGTTTTATCTCTTTTGAAATTTAACTTTTCTAAAATTAAGATTTAATAGATCTATAATTAATATTTGATTTTTTAAATTTTGGCCAATTCCAATTATCATTTTAATTGTCTCATTTGCTTGAATAGCTCCTACCATTGATGCAGTAGTTCCAAGGACCCCCTCAAATTCACAACTTAAGATATCATCAGAAATTTCTTTTTCTTGATAAAAATTTCTCAAGGAAGCTGTTTTTTTGTCTTTAAAATCAAAAGTAAATATATGTCCATCAAATTTACTGATAGCACCAGTGATTAATTTCTTTTTTAATTTAACACAATAATCGTTTATCAAGAATTTTGTTTGAAAATTATCGGAGCCATCAATGATAAGTTCATATCCTTGAATTATTTTTTCAATATTATTATTGTTTAGTCTTGATTTATAAGTTTTAATTTTTGTTTTTGGATTTATTTGTTTTAGTTTTTTTGCTGCTACACTAACTTTTGATTTTTTTAAATCTTTTGAATTAAATAAACTTTGTCTGTGAATGTTTGAAAGATTAACGATATCATTATCTATTAAACCAATAGTTCCAACACCAGCTCTTACTAAATTTTCTGCAGCAGGACAGCCTAAACCACCAACACCTACAATCAAAATCTTAGAAAAAAAAATTTTTTTTTGCCCTTTCGGTCCTATGTTTTTAAGAACCAATTGTCTTGAATATCTTTCTATTTGAGATTTATCCAAACGGCTCATCATTTACCGGTTGATCCGAAACCTCCTTCACCTCTTATTGATTCTGGAAGTTCATTTGTTTCTTCCAAATTAATCTTAATAATTGGAGTTAAAACCATTTGAGCAATTCTATCATTGTTATTGATTATAAAATTTTCATCACCATGATTGAATAAAATAATTTTTAGTTCACCTCTATAATCACTATCAATTGTTCCAGGAGTATTTAAAATACTAATATTATTTTTTGCTGCTAATCCAGATCTTGGTCTAATTTGGATTTCATATTCTTTTGAAAATGCAACCGATAATCCAGTTGGAATAATACAAGATTTACCTGGTTTTAAATTAATAGATTCTTCTATGCAAGCCATTAAATCCATACCAGATGCACCATTTGTTTTATATACAGGTAATTTAGCTAAGGGATTTAATTTTTTTATTAAAACTTTAACCATTAGTTTAAATGATCAATAATTTTTTCTACTATTTCATCTGAAATTTTAGATTTATGTTTGTATGTAAGTTTATTAGATTTTTTATTTTTATAAAAAATTGATACCTCATTGAAATCTGAATAAAATCCGATTTTTTTGTTAGATACATCATTTGCAATTATCCAATCACAATTTTTTTCAATTAATTTTTTATTTGCATAATCTTTCAAATTATTAGTTTCCGCTGCAAAACCAATTACAAGTTTAGGTCTTAAGGAATTATGATGAGATACATAATTTAGTATATCTATATTTTTCTCAAATTTTAAGTTTAGACTATCTTGACTTTTTATCTTTGTTTTAGAGATTTCTTTTAATTTAAAATCACTAACTGCAGCTGAAAATATTGCAATATCAGCAGGTAAACTTTTTAGTGTGGCTTGAAACATTTCTTCGGCAGTCTCAACTTTTATTAATTTAACATCATTATCTATTTTTAAATTTGTTGGTCCAGAAATTAAGGTTGTATCAAAACCTCTTTTTGATAATGATTTTGCAATTTCATATCCTTGTTTACCACTAGATCTATTTGTAATAAATCTTACTGGATCAATATACTCATTAGTAGGACCCGCAGTCACTATCGCTTTTAATTTGTTGTTGTTTTTTAAATCTTTAAAATAATTTTCTAGCTCACTTACTATATCTTTTGGTTCCGACATCTTCCCTTCACCATATTCGCCACATGCCATATCACCTGTTTCAGGACCGATTAATTTATAGTTATAAGTTTTTAATTTATCTATATTCTCTTTAGTAGAATTATGTTCCCACATTCTCACATTCATTGCTGGTGCAATAAAAATTTTTTTATTTGAAGCAAGAGCAACTGTAGATGCTAAGTCATCAGAATTTCCATTCGCGAGTTTTGATATTGTATTTGCCGTTGCTGGAGCGATTAAGATAAGGTCTGCCCATCTAGAAAGAGTAATGTGATCCATTTCTACTTCATTTTCTAAACTAAATAGATCCTGATAAACTTTTGATTGAGATAAAGAAGTTATTGAAAGAGGTGTAACAAATTCAGAACCATTTTTAGTTAAAATTGTTTTTATTATTACACCACTTTTTTTAAGCAGTCTTATAATTTCGAGGCTTTTATAAGCTGCTATACCACCACAAATTATTAATAAGATTTTTTTATTATTCAAATTGTTCATTGTTTAAATTAAAATACCAATAGACCAAAAATTACAAGGACTAATAAACCAATAATAGATTGGTTTCTAAATGTAACCATCTCTAATTTTTTTGTATTTAAATCGGTGAATGAATTTGAATTTTGCGGAATTTGTCCACTAGCCAAATAAGTCAATGCTTGATTAGCTTTATCCATTATTTCTGGAAATTCTGGTAATCTTTTAATTACTTCGGACGTGTTTTGAATAGTTTCATTTATTGTTGTCATTGGATCCTTTGTTTCTTTAAGCCAGTTTTCTAAAACAGGCTTTGAAGTGGTCCAAATATTTGTGTTTGGATTTAATTTTCTTGCAACTCCCTCAACAACAACCATTGTTTTTTGTAACATCAATAGTTGAGGTTGAGTTTGCATATTAAATTTTTCAGTTACATCAAATAATTGTTTTAATAACTTTCCACCAGAAATATCTTTTACCGCTTGACCAAATATTGGTTCTCCAATAGATCTCAACGCTTGAGCTAGATCATCAATTGGTACATTTTTAGGAACTAAACCAGCAATTAAGTGCACTTCAGCAACTTTACGATAATCTCTTTGAATAAAACCAAATAAGATTTCAGCTAAAAATCTCTTACTCATTTTATCAAGTCTACCCATTATTCCAAAATCTATTGGAACAATATAACCATTTTCGTCAATAAATATATTTCCTTGATGCATATCTGCGTGGAAAAAACCATCTCTAACTGCATGTCTTAAAAAGTTTTGAATTATATCTTCTGCAATTTTTTCCGTATTTAAGTTTCTATTTTTAAGTTCTTCCGTTTCTCTTATTGAAATTCCTTCAACCCAATCTAAAGTCATGACGTTTTCACTTGTAAAATTCCAGTAGATTTGAGGAACTCTGAATCCAACATCATTTTTGGTATTTTCTGCATATTCATTTGCTGCTGCAGCTTCAAATCTTAAATCCATCTCAAGATTAGTAATTTCTTTTAATAAAAAAACTACCTCAACTAATTTTAATCTTTTTGTTTTTTTAATGAATGACTCAATTAAAAATGCAAAAAGCATGATTGCATCTATTTCATCGTTAAATATTTTTTTTATGTTTGGTCTTAAAATTTTTATAGCTACATCTTTTATTGTACCATTATCATTAATTTGTGCTTTATGAACTTGTGCTATAGAAGCTGCAGCAACAGGTTCACTTAAATCTATTATAGAATTGTAACTATCATTACCTAAATCATTCTTTATAATTTCTTTTGCTTCTAATATGGAAAAAGGAGGTAGTCTATCTTGAAGTGTTTCAAGTTTTTTAGAGAGCTCTTCTCCAATTATATCTGGTCTTGTAGCTAAAAATTGACCAAGCTTTATAAAAGTTGTTCCCATAGACTCAAGCGAATTAGTTAATCTTTCTCCTTCATCTTTATTTAAATCTGTTATTTTTTTTGGCGAAAATGAAAAAGATAAAATCTTAAATAAAATTTTTACTGCTAAAGGTGGTTCCTTAAATTTAGAGGTTATATTTAATATATCAGATTTAGCTACCTTTCTTCCAAGTTTGAATAATGTAATTAATTTTTTAATCATCAAACTTTCCAACCACTATGGATAGATACTATTCCACCAGATAAATTTCTATATATACATTTTTTAAAATTATTTTTTTTCATGAGATCAAGTAATTCATCTTGATTTACAAAGTTTTCTATACTTTTAACCAGATATTCATATGGTTCTTTTTGACCAACAAATAATTTTCCAAGTAAAGGAATCATTTTTGAATATTTTTTGTATATAAAATTCAAACTTTCATTATCTATTTTTGAAAATTCAAGACAAAAATACCGACCACCAGGTTTTAAAACTCTATAAGCTTCTTTTAAAGCTTTATCTATATTTTTAGTATTTCTTAAACCAAAACTGATTGTATAAAAATCAAAATTATTATTATTTAACTTCAAATTTTCTGCAGTAGATTTTATCCACTTTATATTTTGATATTTCTTAAGTTTTTTTTTTCCTTGATCAATCATACTATCATTTGGATCAACGCAAGTAATATCTGCATTTTTGTTTACCTTATTTAAAAATATCTTAGCAATATCTCCAGTTCCACTGGCAACATCAACCAAATTTTGATTAAAAGATGGATTCATCATATGAATTAAATCTTTTTTCCATAATCGATGTATACCTAGTGACATTATATCGTTCATCAAATCATATTGACTATAGACTTGATCGAAGACATTTTGTACCAGACCTCTTTTATTTTGAAGATCTTGTTGCATAAAAAAAAATATAAGTTCAATATAATGTTAAATGCCAGAATTACCAGAAGTAGAAGTAGTTAGACAATCACTTAATAAAAAAATTAAGGGAAAAATCATTAAAAAGGTTATAATCAAAAATAGGAATTTGAGATTTAAGGTTCCTTTTTATTTTGAAAGATCTCTACATAAACAAAAAGTTGTCAAAGTGGAGAGATTTTCAAAGTATTTAATTTTATATTTATCTAGCAAAAAAATTTGTCTAATACATCTTGGTATGTCAGGTACCATTCATTTGATTAATGAAAAAAAAAAAGGTTTAATTACAAATACAAGTTTTTATAAAACTCCAAATTTACCTAATAAACACAATCATATAATAATTTTATTTGATAATTTAAAAATGATATACAATGATCCAAGAAGATTTGGCTTTTTTGAAATAATTAATGATCGTAAGTCCTTAAAGAAAAAGTTTAAAAAATTTGGCCCTGAACCAATGAGCAGTAGTTTTAATATTAACTATATTTTTTCTTCTTTAAAAAATAAGGAAAAAAAATATAAAAAGTTTTTTGTTAGACCAAACTTTTGTTTCTGGAATTGGAAACATATATGCAAGTGAAATATTATATTTATGTATGATTAAACCTTGCAAGAAGGCAAAATGTCTAAACAAAAATGATTTAAAGAAAGTTTTGATTAACTCTAGGAAGGTTCTTATAAATGCTATTTATAAAGGTGGATCTTCAATAAGGAATTTTAAGAATATCTC
Source organism: uncultured Pelagibacteraceae bacterium (assembly GCA_902570715.1). Lineage (GTDB taxonomy): Bacteria > Pseudomonadota > Alphaproteobacteria > Pelagibacterales > Pelagibacteraceae > Pelagibacter. The sequence goes on along the minus strand of CACFZB010000003.1, from coordinate 4,991 downwards.
AGGGAAAAAGGGAGAGTTTCAAAAGAATTTTAGTGTATATCAAAGAGAAGGTTTGAATTGTAAGAGACTTAATTGCAACGGAATCATTCAAAAAAAAAAAATTTCTAACAGGTCTTCTTATTTTTGTAATTCATGCCAAAAATGATCAATTATTTGATTGACCATAATTAAATCTCAAGCTATATACCTGCGGAAATGGCCAATACAAAATCTGCAATCAAAAGAATTAGAAGAATATCTAAACAGACTACTGTTAATAAAGCTAGAAAAAGCAGGTATAAAAACGCTTTAAAAAAAATGAACCTTTTGATTGAAAATAAGAATAAATCTGAAGCTTTAAAATTCTTACCCAAGTTGAATTCTGAATTAATGCGGATAGCTAAAACTGGAATTATAAAAAAACAAAATGCCTCTAGAAATGTATCTAGGATAACTAAAAAAATTTCAACTATTTAGTAATACACTGCAGGTTGTTATAAGATTCAACTTTTAAAGCTACAAAATCTATAAAATAAATTATTGCTGGTACAATATTTAGATTTAGTAAATTTAATTATCTTTGTTATTCAATCATAAATTTTATAATTAAAAAATTTTACTCTAATAAATATTTATTTAAAAAAAAAAAATAAAGAGCACACAATCCTAGATTTTATTTTTTTTTTGATTTTTTAAATTATTTCTTGCAAAAATTTCATAATAGCTCTAACTGAACTTCTCCGCAATTATGAACAATATCGTCACAAATAAAAACATTAATAATCTGCAATCAAAAAAACTAGATTGGAATTTAATCCAAATAGAAATGAAAACTAAATTAGGCCAAGATATTTATGAAAGTTGGTTAAAAAAGATAGAATTAGTAGAAGAGTTTAATAATTATCTTCTACTGTCTGTTCCTACTAGATTTATTAGAGACTGGATCACTTCACGTTATTTAGACCAAATTTTACAAATTTTAAAAAATTTTAAAAAGGAGTTAATACGAATAGAGTTTAAAATTGTTGAGCATAAATTAAATGATAATCTCGATAAAAATATAAACCAAAATAAGGAAAATATATCTTTTATAAAAGACTCTTATCTTCAATATAATAGAATAGACCCAAACAAAAGATTTGAAAATTTTATAACTGGACCAAGTAATAAATTAGCATACGAGGCCTCATTAAAAGTTTCAGAAAATATATCACAATACAATCCACTTTACATTTATGGAGGTGTAGGAATGGGAAAAACACACCTCTTAAATTCAATTGGATTTGAACTTAAAAAGACCAATAAAGTAATGTTCATTTCCGCCGAAAGATTTATGTACCAATTCGTAAAATCAATTAAATCCAATGATATGGTGAAGTTTAAAGAGCATTTTAGAGAAACAGACATTATGTTGATAGATGATATTCAATTCATGACAGGTAAAGAGGCAATGCAGGAAGAATTTTTTCATACTTTTAATGCATTGCTCGATAAAGGAGCTCAAATAATTGTTTCTGCAGATAGGGCACCAAATAAATTATTAAGAATACAGGAAAGAATTAAGTCTAGGTTTTCTGGGGGTTTAGTCGTAGACATTCAAAAACCAGACCAAGAGCTAAGAAAAAAAATTGTTGAAAAGAAAACCGAGGAACTAAATAATTTATATTCTGAAAATATCAAAATTTCCAAAGAGATACAAAATTTTATTAGTGATGAAGTGACAACTAGTATTAGGGAATTAGTTGGCGCTATTAATCGAATTGCATCATTTGCAAGAATATATAACAAAATACCCAATATTGCAGAAACTAAAATTGTTTTAAAAGATCTGTTAAATGTTTCTGAAAATAAAGTAACGATTGATCTTATTCAAACTGTAGTGTGTAAATTTTTTAAGATAAGTAAAAATGAGATGTTATCATCAAGAAGATCGAGATATTTGGTTCGGCCAAGGCAAACAGCAATTTATTTAACAAAAATTTTAACTTCTAAATCTTTACCCGAAATTGGTAGAGAGTTTTCTAATAGAGATCATACAACTATAATTCATTCAGTTAAAACAATCGAAAAATTAAAAGAAAAAGATCCAGAAATAATTGAGAATATAAATAAACTTAAGAATCAAATATTGTACAATAATAAAGATAATGAAGTTTAATCTAAATCAACAAGATTTGCAGCAAGCTCTAAGTTATTGCCAAGGTATAATTGAAAAGAGAAGTACTCTTCCAATTTTATCTAATATTCTTTTAAACGTCCAAAATTCAAATTTAACAATTACTGCAACTGACTTAGATCTAATTTTTATACATCAAATTAATAATGTTGAAGTATCTGAGGAAGGAAATACAACTACATCATCTTCAATTATGTATGATATTGTTCGAAAATTTTCATCAGGACAAAAGATTAACTTAACCTTAACTGATGAAAGTAAGCTGCATTTGGAGTCTGACAAATCTATTTTTAATTTAAATTGTATTAGTGCATCAGAATTTCCATTAACCGAAGAAAATTTTAATCAAAATGAATTTTCTATTAAATCAAAACAATTTTTAAAACTTTTGAATAAATGTAAATTTTCTGTTTCAAATGATGAAACAAGACATTATTTAAGTGGAATTTATCTTCATCAGACAGAAGTGGACGATAAATATTATCTCACTGCCGTTGCAACTGATAGTCACAGAATGTCTATCTCTAAGATAAGATTAAGTCAAAAAATAGAGTTTGAACCAGTGATTCTTCCAAAAAAAACTATCTTTCAGCTTTGTAATTTACTTGATAATTTTGATGGTGATGTAAAGATTTCAAATATAAAATCAAAAATTAAATTTGAATTAAACGATAGTATCTTAATTTCAAAATTAATAGATGGAAAATTTCCTAATTATATTCAAGTGATACCAAAAAATAATCAAAAAAAATTAGAAGTCGATTTAAAAAAATTTTTAGACTCTGTAGACCGTGTTGCATCTGTTTCACTTGACAAAAAAGATGGGGTTAAATTTGATTTAACTAAAGATATTCTAAATCTATCAGTAAACAACACAAATAGTGGTGATGGCAAAGAGTCATTAATGGTTAAATTTGATCATGATTTAGAAATAAGTTTTAACTCTCGGTATTTATTAGATGTCGCGTCTCAGCTTGATGGAAAAACTGTAGAGGTTTTCTTCAATGACTCAGGTTCACCAGCATTAATAAAGGATCCAGGCGACTTTGATAGTATTTTTGTTGTAATGCCAATGAAAGGTTAATTTATATTGTCGAGTTCATTGTATATTTCTTTTTGAAGTATTCGAAGGAACTCTTCACTACTTAATCCTGGACTTAAGGGTTTTATAATCGAGATTGTAATTTTTCTATTTGGGATTTTTTTTCCAATTTTTGGCCAAACATATCCAGAATTTATTGCTACAGGCTGACAATATATATCTAACTCCTTATAAATTCGAGCAGCCCCTTTTTTAAATTCAGGTTTTTCAGTCGGCAAAACTCTTGTAGCTTGAGGAAAGATTATTAGAGGTCTGTCAGAATTGTTAACAATTTTTTTTATATTAGTAAAAAAATCTAAGTTATCTCTAGATACCTTATCTCGTTTAATAGAAATTGATCCAATTTTTTTTAAATACCAACCAAATACTGGGATATTTAGTAATTCATTTTTTAAGATAAAAACTGGAGAATTAAAAATAGTTTGTAAATAAAAAGTTTCAAACATTGATTGGTGAGAAGCGGCGATAAAAAATTTATGATCTTTACATATATTTTCTTTCCCTTTTATAATAATTTGTGTTGAGAGAAAAATTTTTAAACAAATTGCAGCCCAATAACCCATAATTTTTCCACCAAAAAGAACAAATTTCTGAGGCATTATTAAAGAAGGTAGAAATAGAATTGAAATCAAAGTGATGCCTGTAAAAAAAAACAGAGAAAATAAAATATTTCTAATCATTATACTAAAAGTTAGATTAATTCTTTTAGATTTTGTCTTTTGTTAATAACTTTTATTTTTGATTTTTTGATAAGTAACTCAATTGGTTTTGGTCTTAAGTTATAGTTAGAGCTTAAAGACATGCCGTAAGCGCCTACATCACAAATTGCAATCAAGTCTTTCTCTTTTAATTTTTGAAATTTTTTTATTGTTGAAAATTTATCCGTTGTTTCACATACTGGTCCAACAATTTCGTAAATTTTACGAGATCTAAAACTATTTTTTTTAACAGGAATAATTTGATGTTTTGCATTATATAAAGCTGGTCTCATCAAGTCATTCATGGCAGCGTCAATTATGATAAAATTTTTTTTATCACTTTCTTTTATGTAAATAACCTCTGATATAAGATAGCCAGCGTTAGCAACAATACTTCTTCCTGGTTCAAAAATAATCCTAGAATTATTTTTTTTTAAAAATTTTTTTATACACAAAGCATATTTTTTAAAGTTAAGTTTTTGATTATTTTTTTCATAATCAATACCCATACCACCACCTAAATCTATATAATCAAAGTTATATTTCAATTTATTTATTACTCTTTGCAATACATTAAGCATTTTTTCATAAGGTTTATGATTAAGAATTTGACTCCCTATATGTACACTTAAACATTTTAAATTTAAAAAATTTGAATTTTTTACATAAAAAGCCAAATTTATAAGAGACTTCTCAGAGACTCCAAATTTATTATCTTTCTTACCAGTTGATATTTGACTTAAAGTTTTTGCATCAGTATTTGGATTTAATCTAATTCCAATATCAATTTTTCTTTTTTTATTTTTTGCAATCTTTTCTATTTCTAAAATTTCACTTTTTGACTCTGCATTTATCAATAAAATCTTTTTTTCTATAGCATAATTAATTTCTCTTGATGTTTTACCAACACCCGAAAAAACAATTTTATTAGATTTGATACCTGATTTCAAAGCTTTCATTAATTCTCCTATTGAGACCACATCAGCTCCCAAGCCTAATCTTCCTATTTCTTTCAAAAGAGCTTTGTTAGAGTTTG
>CACFZB010000002.1 GCA_902570715.1 uncultured Pelagibacteraceae bacterium | reverse complement strand
ACCGACCTCTCTTGAAAGAGTATTATAATAGCGATCCAAATATGAGGCACGAGTCTGCTCCTAAGCCAAGATTAACAAATGCTGATTATCGAAAGGATTATTTATCTGATAAAATTGGAATTCAAAAAAGACTCAAATGGACTGAAGATAAATTTTTTGTAACAACTGAAGAAGAACCATTATTTGATGCTGCTGATGTTTTGAGATTTGGAAAAGACTTAGTAGTTCAGCATGGTTTTACAACAAATTTAAAAGGTATAGATTGGTTAAAAAGACATTATAAAGATCACAGAGTTCATGCTGTTAACTTTCCTGGAGATCCATATCCGATACACATTGATGCAACTTTTACTCCAATTAAAGAGGGACTAATAATTAACAATCCTCAAAGAAGATTACCAAAAGATCAAAGAAAACTATTTGAAAACAATGGATGGGAAATTATTGATGCTGCTCAGCCTGCTCATAACGAGCCACCACCTCTTTGTTATTCATCTGTTTGGCTTTCAATGAATGTATTAGTTTTAGATTCAAAAACTGTTTGTGTAGAAAAAAGTGAAAAGTACCAAGCAGAACAACTTGACAAACTTGGTATGGAAGTTGTTCCTGTTGAATTAAGAGATGCATATGCATTTGGTGGTGGCCTTCATTGTTGTACAGCAGATGTTTATAGAGAAGGTAATTTAAAAGACTATTTTCCTAAACAATAAATTAACTAGGATTTTTTTTTAAATAATCAATATAGTTTATAACTTCTTTAAATTTTTCATCAGGTATATCTTTGTAACTTTGGGAAAATTTTTCTTTTATGCATAAAGCTACATGAGCATATGGATTTCTTCCTTTTGGGTGGTTTGGATGGTCTGGTAATTGTCCTTTCAAATAATCGCCAGCTTCTTGAATGATTTTCCACAATTTAGATGCATTTTCTTTATTCATTTATTTCAAAATATTATAATGTTATCTTTAAATAGTAAATTATGTCTAAAGTTTTAAAGTTAGGAATAACTAGTAATAATAATAAAAAAATTGAAGAAGTGGACTCAATAAAAGTTTTAGCTAATAAGGGTATTGTAGGAGATAGACATTTTGATGATTATAATGATCCTTATTGTCAATTATCTTTAATTGAGTCTGAAAATATAGATTATTACAATACAAAATTTGGATTAAATATTCCTTACATAGATTTTAGAAGAAACATAATTACCAAAGGTGTGAAACTTAATGACTTGATAGGAAAAAAACTATTAATAGGCGACACGAAAGTAGAGGGAATTGATTTATGTAGGCCATGTAGACATCTTACGGAAATGTTAAATCAAACTAATATTTTAAAAGAATTTTTAAGAAGAGGAGGTTTAAGATGTCAAATTTTATCCTCTTCAAATATATTTATAGGTGATCAGATCTCTGTTATAGATTAGATTTTAGTTTTCTTTTGACTTATCAATACTAAATTTTTCTAAACCACTAACTTGATTATTTGAGTCATTATCAGGGTTCTCAAATTTAGCTTTTTTCTCATTTTCTTTTTGTATTAATCTTTGTTCTCTTCTAATTTCTTCTTGTTCCTTAAGTTTTTGCTCTCTATCAAATTTTTCTTCCCATTCTTTAATTTTAACGTACTCAAGTTGTTTTTTCTTGTCTTCTTCTTCTTTTAGTACTTTTAATTCTCTATTTCTTCTTCTTTGTTCTTTTAATTCCTTCTGTTTTTGTTCATCCTCTCTTACTTTTAGGTCAATATCTTTTCTATTTTGCTCTTCTTCTCTGATTTTTAATTGTTTTTCTTTTTCTCTTAATTCTTTGGTAACAATAATTAGATCTTCATCTTTTTTGACCAATCTGTCATTTTCTATTCTTTGTTTTTCTTCTTTTAATTTAATTTCTTTTTCTTTATTTCTTAATTCATCTTCATTAAATTTAATTTTATTACTTTCTTTAATAAGTCTTTCTTCCCAAGCTTTTAATTCTTTTCTATCCTTTAAGATTTGATTCTTCTCTTCTAGCTTTTGTAATTTAATAGCTTTAATTTTTTGCAGTTCTTTATTTTTTTTATAATTTGAAAAGGCACTACTTAAAGAACTTGTTGTAAAAGATGCAATTTTTGCAAGTTTGCCAGATTCTTTTTTATATTTTGTTTTCTTTTTTTTTTTAATAGCCATTTTTTTAATAAGATTATTTCACTAAAGAAATTCAATTTATTCAATAAAAATTTTTATAAATTAAAATTAAAATGTTTATATTGGGTTACAACCTGTAAGGGATTATTAGCTGTTGATTAAATAGTTTTTTCGTTTCTATCTGGCTCTTCAATTGGTTCAGTTGTCGGATTAAGTTCTATTCCAGCAGGTGTAATTGTTTGAGGCATTGCGACAAACTGTGAATCTGGGTTGTCAACTGTTTCCCTTACTCTCATTCTATACATTCCAAATACTCCTATTACAGAGTGAAATAAGAATAGAAATAGAAAAAATCCATTTGGACCAATTAAATCCATTATTATAGAGCATAAAAAAGGTCCACTCATTGCCCCTAATCCAAATAAAAATTGAAGACCAGCTCCAGCAGCAACAAATTTTTCTTTAGAAATATTATCATTTGTGTGAGCCAGTATTAATGAAAACATCGGTAAACTACAAAATGAAAAAAGAATAAAAAATATATAAAACCAAGTTTTGCTAGTTGCAAGACCTTCAGGCAGGTACATTTGTCTTGAAACTAGAATAGATATTATTGCAAAGATAGCTGCACCAAAAGTAGATACTACTAAAACCTTTCTTCTATCATATATATCAGATAATTTACCTATAGGAAATTGAGCAATTGCACCAGAAACTGCCAATAAAAAGGTTACTATTGAAATTTCTAATATTGTAAAATTCATTGAGCTCGCATAAACAGCTAATAGTGTAAATAAAGCAGATTGAATAGTGCCATAAAAAAAAGAACTCACAAAGCCTAAAGGTGAAGCTTCATATAAATTTTTCATGGACATTGCTTGAATTCTTTTAAATGTAGGTGGTTTTTTTTTCGTTAATAAAATAGGTATCAGAGCAGCTGAAGTTATTACAGAAACTAGAATAAAAGGCTGAAAATTTGTTGGTGAACTAAAATTTAATAAAAACATACCAAACCCCATTGTCCCATATAGAATGACCATATATATAGATAAAACACTTCCTCTGTTTTTATTACTTGATCTGTCATTCAACCAACTTTCAGCGACAGTGTAGATGCAAACCATGCTTATTCCAGTTAAAACTCTTAACAAAAACCAAACAAAAGGATTAATAATAATTGAATGTACCAATATAACCAAAGAAGCTAAAGAAGCGAAAGCAGCAAAAACTCTAATGTGACCAACCCTTGAAATAATATTTGGAATTGTCGCTGCACCAATGAAATATCCTACAAAATATCCAGACATCATGAACCCCGTAGATGTTAAACTGAATTCTTCTTGAACAGCCCTTACTCCCAGCAATGAACCTTGAAAACCATAGGCCATCATTATAAAGCCCATTCCTAAAAACAATGCCCACGAATTTTTTAAAATTTTATTCATAAAATTGATGTAATTATTTGCGATGTATTATTAAATCAAGTCTTAATTGTGACAAGCTTAAGAATTTCTTAGCTTTAAAAATGAGTGGATTGCGATAGTCATTATTATTATTACCCCTCCTTGAAGTGTTTCTAAACTTGGCTGTTCTTTAATAATTAGCCATACCCAAATTGGACCAATAATAGTCTCTAACAAGAAAAATAAGTTGACTTCAGCTGCGGGTATAAATCTTGGAGCTATAGTTACTAAGACAAAAGGAATAGCTACGCAGAGGATACACATTAATGGCACAATAATTAGATCTTTTTCGAATAGTAAAAAACTTTCAATAAAAAATAGAGCAAAAGTAGCAACAAATAATTTACCAACAACTGCAGCTGGTACTAAATTTTTTGATTTAGCAGAACGAATAGTTACTGCACCCACTGCAAGACCCAGTGCAGTTATAAATCCAAGAATATCTCCAAAAAAATTACCTAATTTTAAGGAGTCAAAAAAAATATATAATATAGCAAAAAATGTTACTATTATTGAAATCCATGTTTTTTTATCAGGTGGTTCTCTTAAAAATATAGCACCAAGTATTGCTGACAACATAGGGGCAGTTGCAATCATAACTAGTGTGTTAGCTACGTTAGTATTTTGAATTGAAACTACAAAAGTAATATTTGTTAAACTAAATGTAAAAATATAAAGAATCCCATGATAACCACTATTAAAGAGAATTTTAAAAAAATTTAATTTATAAATTAATAACATTCCTAAAAAAACTGTTATGAAAGGAATTATTCCTCTGTAAAAAACTAACCCCCATGTATCAACATTTGAAAGTCTTATAAATAAAGAGTCTGGTGTAATAAACATTACAGCCACAAAAGCCATCAAAGAACCTTTTTGTTGATCAGTTAAGTCTTTCATGCTTTGAGTTCTTTCCAAAAAGTTATTGCCAAATTTATTTTTGATAGATCATATAGAGTTTTTAATCCAGTAGGGGAAGTAACATTAATATCTCCATTGAGTTTTTGATCAATAAAATCAATACCTGCAAAGAATATTTTTTCTTTTTTTAATTGTTTTGCAATTAATTTAGAAATTTTAATTTCTTTCTTGGTTAATTTAATTTTCACCGCTGTAGCGCCCTTACTCAGATTGCTTAAAAATGATCCTTTTTTGGGAATTCTTGAAATGGCTCCACTAATTTTACCATTAATTAAAAACACACGTTTATCTCCTTTGTAAATTTTTGGTAAGTATTTTTGACACATTATGAAATTATGTTTTTGAATAAATTTGGTAATAAATTTTGAATCAAATTTGGTAAGTAAATGTATATTGTTTCCACTAAAACCATGAATAGGTTTGATAATTACCTTATTGTATTTTTGTAAAAATTTTTTAATTTCATAAATATCTTGCGTAAAAATTGTGCTGGGCATAAAATATTGATACCTACTAGAGTAAAGTTTTTCTGAAATATTTCTTATTGAGGTAGGATCATTAATAATTCTTACTTTATCTTTTATTGAGTCAAGAATATAAGTTGAGGAAATGTATTCCAAATTAAAAGGTGGGTCTTGTCGTATTAAAATAAATTTACATTCTTTAAGATTTAATTTTCTTTTTTTTAATATTTTAAAAAATTTTTTTTTACTATAATCAAATTTTATAAAAAAACCATTCGCAAAAACTTGAGAATTTAAAATAGATAGATTTTTAGGTTCATAATAAAAAATTTTATAATTTTTTTTTTGAATTTCATTCGCTAAAAAAATACTTGTATCTGTTATAGGATTTAGTTTTGATGGATGGTTACCTTGAATTGCAACAATCTTATTTGTCATATAATTCAGTTAAATCTTTATTTTTAGAAAATTTACTAATCATTTGATCTGCATTAGTTGTTTTATTATCAATTACTTTTTGTAAATGATTTAAAAATAAAGATTCATTTTTGCCACTTTTATTCAGAACATCTCTATTTTCTAATCCTTTTCTAGATATATCTAATAAAGTTGATGACCAATAAAGAAGGTCTTTTCCCATTAATTGGGTATTAAAACCTTTTTGAGGAGCTTCAAGATATGCATTTATTATTTTGTTTTTATCCCATTTGGATATTATTTCATAAACTTCATCTAGGTTTCCATATAACATTCCAATATAAAATGCTGGACCTGAACATAAGCAATCCCAGCCGCAAGTATCCATTGATCTTAATTCAATATATTTTTTTAATCTGTTTTCAGTAAAAATTGTGCTTAAATGTGTGGCTAAATCATTTTCATTTGGTAGGCGATTATTAATTTCATTTATTTTACCATCCATGAAATGTTTAAACTTATATTTTTTTCCTGATAAATATTTTTCTTTGTGATGAATAAATAAAATCGGAAAATCAATAATAAAGTCCGAATATTTTTCAAAATCTAAATTTTCTAAAAATAATTTAGGCAATCCTCCTCGAGCAGTATTTTGCCAAACTCTTGAACGATAAGATAAATAATTACTTTTCTTTTTTTCTACAATTGAAGAGTTTGCAAATAAAGCTATCGAAATAGGAACAATTGAATTTACGATTCTAAATTTTTTCATAAAATCAGTTTCAGAATTGTAATCAATATTCAATTGTGTACCGCAAGTTCGATACATCATATCTAAACTCAACTCACCCCTGGGGGGCATATCTTTAGTCATAAGCTTATATCTTTGTTTAGGATTGTTTGGAATATCTTGAAGTTTTGATATTGGATCAAATCCAGCACTTACAATACTAATATTAAGTTTTTTTGTGACTTGTTTTAATTCAAATAAATAATCATGGGACTCGGCACAAGCTTCATGAATATGATTTAGTTTATCTCCGGATAATTCAATTTGATTACCAGGTTCTAAAGTAATATTTTTTCCCCCTTTATTTAATCCAATTACATTTTCTTTTTCTAAAATTGGATTCCAGCCAAATTCTAACAAGGCTGAAAACATTTCTTTTATTTTTTGATAATCAACTCTTTTATTATTTTGGTTATTAAATAAAAACTTTTCATGTTCAACACCAATTTTGAAATCTTTTTTACTTTTTATGCCAGATTTAAAGTAATCAATAACTATATCTTTTGTATTAATCATAAGATCTTAAATAGTACTATATTTATGAATTTAAAGTAAAGAATATGGTTTTCTAGAAAATATCTTTTTAACCATCGGAGCAAAGTCTTCCAAAGTCATACTTTTAAAATTTGGATCAAATGAAGCTTGATCCCATTTTTCACAAAATTTTACTGCATCATTATAATATTCATGATCTTTATATTTATCTCTCTGATTTTTATTTTTACCTAAATGATGAGCATAATAATACATTTGAAACTCACCATGTTTTTGAACTATCCAATGAGTTTTTTTACTTACATAAGGTTTCAGTACTGCAGCAGCATACTCTGAATGATTCAAGGGTGCTAATTCATCACCTATATCATGTAATAAAGCCGCAACTACCATTTCCTCATCAGCTTTATCATTATAAGCTCTAGTTGCAGTTTGAAGAGAGTGTTCTAATCTTGTAATTTTGTATCCTTCTAAAGTTTGCGTGAGCCCTCTCATGAATTTTAAAATCCTATCTGCCGTTCCTTTAATATAATCTTGCTCATATTCATCCAATAACAGATATTCATCTTTAGTCCCATTTTTCATTTCAGTAAAATTAACAGTTTTCATTTAATTATTAGATCCTGTGCTGAGAAGAGATAATTGAGCAACTTTATTATCTCCAAGTCCATCAAGTGGTTTAACTGGATAATCTCCAGTAAAATAGTGGTCTGTCAGTTGAGGATAATTGTCGTCTCTTTTATTAAACCCTATAGCCTTATACAAACCGCTTAAGCTTAGAAAGTTTAAAGATTTAGCACCTATATACTCACAAATTTCATTATTTGTTTTATTTGCAGCTAACAACTCTTTTTTAGTAGGTGTATCCACGCCATAAAAATCTGGAAATCTTATTTCAGGGCATGCAATCTTTACATGAACTTCTTTAGCTCCTGCATCATATAACATTTTGATTATTTTATGAGATGTAGTTCCTCTAACAAGTGAGTCATCTATAAGTATTATTTTTTTTCCTTTAATTGTTGACTGATTTGCATTTAGTTTAAGTTTCACTCCTAAACTTCTTATTTTTTGACTCGGTTCTATAAAAGTTCTTCCTACATAATGATTTCTAATAAGACCTAATTCAAACTTCATTTTAAGATGTTGAGCAAAACCAAGAGCCGCTGCATTTCCAGAGTCTGGAACAGGAACGACTATATCAGCATCTAAATTATTTTCTTTTGCAAGCTCAATACCCAAATTTTTACGATGTTCATATGCACTTTTACCATTTAAAATACTATCTGGTCTTGAAAAATAAATATATTCAAAGACACAAGGTCTTAATTTTTGGGGAGGAAAAGGTTTTATACTTTTCAATTCATCATTTTCAATAAAAACAATTTCTCCATTTTCAACTTCTCTTATAAATTTTGCACCAATAATATCTAAAGCACATGTCTCTGAGGCGAAAACATAACTATTATTTAATTTTCCTATAACTAAAGGTCTTATTCCATAAGGATCTCTTACACCAATTAAAGAAGTTTGAGTTAACATGACAAGTGCATATCCACCTTGAATTTGAAAAATAGCATCAACAATTTTGTCTATAGTTTTTTTTCTTTTTGACTTAGCAATTAATTGTACAATTGTTTCAGTGTCTGAAGTTGTATAAAAAATAGCTCCTTCATCAACTAATTTGTTTCTTAATGAAATGGAGTTAGTTAAGTTACCATTATGGGCGACACCAATACCTCCAGCATTGGTATCGGCAAAAAAGGGCTGGATATTTCTTAGAGCATTTTCTCCAGTGGTGCTGTATCTGTTGTGACCTATAGCGTAGTTTCCTTGTAATTTTTTTAGAACTTTTTCTTTGTTAAAATTATCTCCAACTAAACCAAATCTCTTTTCAGAAAAATAATGATTTCCATCAAAGGTTACTATACCACAACCTTCTTGACCTCTATGTTGAAGTGCGTGTAGACCTAGAGCTGTCAGAGCAGATGCATCTTTGGCGTTACTAATCCCAAATATGCCACATTCTTCTTTTAACTTTGGATTAAAGTTCTTCAATTTTTTCTTTTGAGTCTTGGTATGTTTTTTCATCAGGAAATTCTTTCAACAAATAATTACTACCTTTTACCAAATATGGAAAGATGTATGATTTATCTGAATTTATTGGCCATTTATCGTGATTATAAATGATATGCACACCAGAAAATACACAAACGGCGATAACATATGATCTAACGAATCCAAAAAAAAATCCAAAAATTGTATCTAAACTTCCGAGACCAGTATATTTCACAGTTTTACTAATTCCTTTACTTACAAGTAAGATTAGGAATATTAATATGATAAAAATACTTACGCCAAGGACAACATCTAAAATATATTCATTATCAATCAAATTTTTTACATGAGGTTTTACTTTTGGAAAGATGATTAATGTTAATATATAGGCTAATAACCATTTAATCATTGCCAATATACTCAGAATAAATCCTTTACTATAACATTTAATTAAAGACATAATTGTGATTATTAAGTAAATTAAATCTATAGTTGATGTTTGATTATAAAATTCTATTAGATTATTAATCATTAAAATTTATTAAAAGGCTTGATCAATAAAATCAAAGATGGAAGTAAAGTTAACACTGATATCATCGCCAGTAACATCGCTATACCTGTAAAAATTCCAAAATAAATTGTAGGTATAAATTTTGATAGAACTAAAATTGAAAATCCAAATACGATCGTAATTGAAGTATTTAAAATTGCTTTTCCTACTGTTGAGTGACATATATTGATAGTTTCATTATAGTCTCCAGAGTTATTGAATTCTTCTTTAAATCTATAAATATAGTGAATGCTATTATCTACGGCTATTCCAATTGTTATAGCAGCGATAGTAATTGTCATCATATCTAATGGAATTTCAAGCAAACCTATAATTCCTAAAATAAAGAAAGCTGCAATAAAATTAGGTACAACTCCAATTAAAGATAATTTAACATTTTTAAAAAGGATCATAAACATAGCAAAAATGCCAATCATAACTAGACCTAAGGTTAATATTTGTGATTTAAATAAACTTTGGAGTAAATTATTAAATAAAATAAGTACCCCTCCTAGTTTAAATTCATCTTTATTTAACATTAATTTATTTTTAAGATCATAATCAATTTTTTTAATTAAATCATTTCTTCTTAGATTTTCTTGAGAGTCTATTATTCTTAAACTAATTCTCGCTTCATTATCTTTGATAGAAATATAAGGGTCAATAATTTCTGTTCTAATACTTTCAGGTATCTTGGAATAAAGTACACCCATTTCCAAAGTTCCAAGTGGTTTATTATTATTTAGTAATGTTGCTACATCAATAATTGATGAAAAAGATAAAACTTTTCCTACCTCTGGTAAATTGTCTAAATAATTATGTACTAAGGAAATTTTATCTACTTTATCTTTTGTAAACCAATATTTTTCATTATCGTCTTTATCCCCCCAATCCTCAAAATCATCATTATCATCTTTTACTACCTTTTCTTTTTTTGGAAATTTTAAAATTACTTCTAATGGTGTAGTTCCACCTAATTTTTCGTCGATAAGTTTCATACCTTTATAAATTTCAGTTTTTTTACTAAAATAATTTATAAAACTATTTTCTACTTCAAGACGACTAATACCAATCAAACTTAAAAAAATTATTATAATAGTGACAATAAAAATTGGTTTTTGATAATTTTGTGAAATTTTTGAAAAAAAAGAAGTAATTTTAGAATCTTCATATTTTTTTAATGAAATATTATCTTTAGGTACGAAATTAATTAGAGTAGGGAGTAATGTAAACGTAATTATAAATGAGGTTATCAATCCCATTGTCATCATCCAACCAAAATCAATAATTGGTTTTATTTCACTAAAAATTAAAGAGAGAAAAGCAATAATTGTTGTTAATACAGTATACAAAATTGGCCAAAACATTTTACTGGTTGTCATAATAACTATATCTAAAATATTTTTGTCTGAAAATTTTTCTCTAAGTTGTAAAAAACGTGTACTCATGTGAATATTCATAGCCATTGTTAAAATCAACATTAGAGCAATAAAATTAGAGGAAATAACTGTTACTTTCCAACCTAACAAACCCAGTATACCAGTCATAATTATGACTGAAAAAAAACAACTACTTATAGGAACTAAAATCCAAATTATTTTTCTAAAAATATACCAAAGAGTAAAAATGATGAATAAAAGAACTCCTAACCCAAAAACAATTATATCACTTTTGATAAACGTCATCATATCATCAGCAATCATTGGTATTCCACCTAAATGAATTTTACCAATATCTTCATAGCTTTTTATCACTTCTCTAATTTCTATAATATTTTTATGATTTTGTTTTTTTATTTGATCTTTTAATTTTTCAATCTCTTTTTTCGATTTATTTTTTATATCATTTAAAAGATCATTTTTTTTAATATAAACTATAATTCCACTAGTCTTGCCATCTTCACTTATTACAAAATTTCTAAAAACAGGACTACTGATGATTTCTTGAAAACCTCTATCTTTATTTACATCTTCATCTTTAAGTGTTTTAAAGTTCTCGAGTCTTTCTTGTAATGGGGCATCAGAATTATCTAGTAAAGGAACATCTAGTAAAGTAACTACATTATGCACCCAGTCTAAACTTTGAATTTTGTATTTAAGACTTAAAAGATTGTTTATAGAACTACTCGTTACCATTCCATCTTTTGGTGTATAGGTTAAAATTAGAAATTCTTTTGAGCCATATCTATCAGAAATTTCATTCAAATATTTAAGATCTGGATCTCCATCTATAAGCAATGTCTCTGAAGAAGCATCTAGTCTAAAATCTTTAGAGAAATAGCCAAAACTTAATAATGCAATTATCAAAATAATGAATATCGATTTTGGATTTTTAAGAACGATATTATGATAAAATGGGGCAATCATTTAACCCTTTTATATTTGAAATTAACTATTTTGAGTATCTTTAAATTTGGTAAACATTGCCTCAAACTCTAAAAATACATTTCCTGTAGGGCCATGTCTTTGTTTCCCAATGATTAATTCAGCTAAATTAGAAACTTCATTCATTTTAGCTTGCCATTCTGCGTGTTCTACAGTTGCAGGCTTAGGTTCTTTATTTTCTAAGTAGTAAGATTCTCTATAGACAAACATCACTACATCAGCATCTTGTTCAATTGAGCCAGACTCTCTCAAATCAGACAATTGAGGTTTCTTATTATCTCTTTGCTCGACTTGTCTTGATAATTGTGACAAAGCAACTACTGGAACTGATAATTCTTTAGCAATAGATTTTAAACCTTGTGTAATTTCAGATACTTCCTGAACACGACCATCTTTGTAATTCGAAGTTCCTCTCATCAATTGAATGTAATCAACAATTATTAAATCAAGCCCTTCAATTCTTTTAATTCTTCTTGCTCTATTACTCATTGCAGCAATTGTTATTGCTGGTGTTTCATCTATAAACAATGGGAGTTCAGCAATGTCTTTTGAAGTTTCTATAAACTTATCAAACTGTTCGTCAGAAATTTTTCCTCTCCTAATGTCATTAGATTTTATTCTTGATTGTTCAGCTAAAATTCTAGTTGATAATTGTTCTGATGACATTTCTAGAGAAAAAAAGGCTATTGAGGATTTTCGTCCACTCTCTTGTAATTTTTTTGAAGCATTAAATGCAATATTAGTAGCTAAGGCAGTTTTACCCATTCCTGGTCTTCCAGCAATTATTATTAAATCTGACTTGTGAAGACCACCTAACCTGTCATCCAAATCTCTTAGTCCAGTTGGAACTCCAACAATTCCTTCTTCATTTTTATAAGCTGCAGATGCCATATCAATTGTATCTCTTAAAGCTTTATCAAATTTGATAAATGTAGAACTAAATGATCCTCTCTCTGCTAATTTAAATAATTCTTTCTCAGAATTTTCAATTATTGTCTGTCCTGAGTTATTTAAATCACCTAATTTAGCATCATCAATTGTCTGTTCTGAAATTTTAATTAATTCTCTTCGTACAAACATATCATATATTATTTTTGAATACTCAATTGCCTGTCTAACTGAAGTAGAAAATTTTGTAATTTTGACTAAATATTCTGGTACATTTAAATCATCCTTCTCATCTTCAAAATAATTCTTTAGAGTAATAGGATTTGCAAGCATACCTTTATATATAAGGTTTTCTATTGCACTAAAAATCTTTTGATGCATGGGATCATAAAAATTATTATTTGAAATTATAATATTTATTTCATCGAAAATTTCATTTGAAACTAGTATCGACCCTATTACTGCTTGTTCAGCTTCAATATTATTTGGTAACTCTTTGAATTTATCTCTAACGACACTCAGATTATTTTCCATTAAAACAAACTACATTATTAAATTGTTTTTAAAATTTAAAAAAATAGTTGGGGAAAAAATTGTATAATTACTGAATAACTTCAGCTGACTCAACTTGGATAATGATATCCGCATCAACTTCGGAGTGTAAAGAAATTTTTACCTGAAATTTTCCTAGGGATTTAATTTCTTTAATAGGTTGAATTAATGAGGGCTTTACATCTAAATTGTCTGTTTCTTTAATTAGCTTTGAAATTTCTGTTGGTTTTACTGAGCCATATAATTCTTTATTTTCTGTGCTTAGTTTTTTTATGTTATATTGTTTTTTATTAATTTTCTCAGCTATAATTTTAGCATCTTGTTTTTTTTCATTGTCTTTTTTTGAAAGTTCAGCTTTAATTTTTTCTACTTGATTTATATTTTCTTTTGAGGCGTATAAAGCTTTTTTATTTGCAATCAAAAAATTTCTAGCAAAACCTCTTTTAACATCTATTGTTTCACCAATAGATCCTATTTTTTTTAAATTCTCTAATAATATAACTTTCATTTTATAGCAGCGCTAAATTTCTAGCTCTTTTAATTGACAATGATAATTCTCGTTGCTTCTTTTGACTAACATTACTTATTCTGGATGGTAATATTTTACCATTTTCAGTTACATATTTTTTAAGTAATTTAATATTTTTATAATCAACTTTAGGAGCTCCTTTCACTGATAGGGGGCAACTTTTTTTAAATTTGTATTTATTGGGTTGAAAAATACTTAATTTTGAAAAATTACTTTGTTTATTTTTTTTATTTCCACTTTGTCTTTTAGGCATAATTAATTTTTAGTAGCTTCTTTCTTTTCACTATCATCTTTTTTAGAAAAATAATTAGTTTCAAGGTCAAATTCTTTTACTTTTATCGTTAGATATCTTAATAATTTTTTATCAATTGATTCATTTTTTTCTAATTCCTCTATTACGTTTCCTTTACCTTTAATTTTGAAATGGATGTAACTTCCTTTTTTATTTTTTTTAATTAAATATGATAGGTTAAGAAGACCCCAATTTTCAGTTTTTACAACCTCACCATTATTTTTTTCCACAATTTTAGAATATTTATCTATTAATTGCTTAAGCTCACTTGGTGAAGTGTCTTGTCTAGCTATAATTGTGTGTTCGTATAAATTCATTTAAGTTCTTTAATAAAAAGTGTGGATATACTATTATAAATCTTCAATATCAATAGCAAAAAAGATAAATAAAAGGTTTTTTTTTATGTTTTCAGTAATTTTCCCAGGTCAAGGCTCTCAAGTTATTGGTATGGGCAAAGAATTTTTTGATAAATATCCAATAGTTAAAGATTTGTTTCAAAAAGCAGATGACACATTAAATTTTTCTTTATCTAAAATTATTTTGGAAGGTCCAAAAGAAGAATTAGATTTAACTGCTAACACTCAACCAGCAATATTCTTGATAAGTTTTTCTATATTCAGTGTCGTTAAAAAAGAATTTAATATTGATTTGAATAAGGCAAAATATTTTGCTGGCCATTCTTTAGGTGAATATTCTGCTCTATCATCTGCAGATTATTTGGACTTTTCTGAAACCTTAAAGCTTTTGAGAGCTAGAGGTGAAGCAATGCAAAATTCAGTTCCAAAAGGTGAAGGAGGAATGACAGCAGTTTTAGGCACAGAAGTAAATGTAATTGATAAAATTTTAGATGATAACAGAAATAATTTCACAGCCCAAATAGCCAATGACAATTCAAATGGTCAAATCGTATTAAGTGGAAGAAATAAAGATTTAGATGAGTTAGCAAAAGTTTTAAAATCGAATTCAATTAAAAATCTGAGATTGCCAGTTAGTGCACCGTTTCACTGTAAACTAATGAATAAAGCGACTCATATAATGAGGGATAAAATTCAAAAAGCAAATTTTAAGGATGGAAAAAATATTCTTATTTCCAATGTAACAGCAGAAGAAATTTCTAATAAAGATGAATTGAAGAAATTATTAATAGATCAGATTGAAAATAGAGTAAGGTGGAGAGAGAGTATTATAAATATGATTAATAAAGGAGTAAATCATTTTATAGAAATAGGACCTGGAAAAGTCTTATCTGGATTGGTAAAAAGAATTAATAAAGATGTAAAAATTAATACAATTAACTCAGAGAGTGATATAAAAGATTTAAAGATTTATGAATGATTTAAAGAACAAAAATATAATAGTAACTGGTGCCTCAGGTGGAATAGGAAATTCAATAGTAAAAAAATTAAATGAAAGCGGAGCAAATATTTTAGCCTCTGGTACTAGAGTTGAAAAACTAGAGGAATTAAAGACTAATTTTAATAGAATTAAAATTTTACAGTTTGACATTTCACAAACTGACAAAATAGAGGAATTCGTAGAAAATGCATCTAATATGCTTGGGGAAAATTTAGATTGTATTATTAATAATGCTGGTATAACAAAAGATAATTTATCTATTAGGATGAATTTAGATGATTGGAAAAGAGTTATAGATATAAATTTAACCTCGACTTTTTTATTGAGTAAATTTGCAATAAAAAAAATGTTAAAGAATAAGTCAGGAAAAATTATAAATATAACTTCAATAGTAGGACACACTGGTAACGTGGGACAGGCGAATTATACAGCTTCAAAAGCTGGAATAGTTGCAATGTCAAAAAGTTTAGCTTTAGAGTATGCAAAAAAAAATATTAATATTAATTGTATTTCTCCAGGTTTTATAAAAACAGCGATGACCGATAAAATCGATGAAAAATTTAAAGAAAGTATTATAGCCAAAATACCTTCTGCTCGATTGGGAGAACCCGATGATGTTGCAAATGCAGTCTGTTTTTTAGCCTCTAATCAATCGAATTATATTAATGGAGAAACACTACATGTTAACGGAGGCATGTATATGGCTTGACAAAACAAGTTTTTAAACTAATAAGAATTTAAAACAATAAAGGATCAATATGTCAGAAGATGTTTCGAGCAAAGTTAAAAAAATAGTAGCAGATCACTTAGGTATAGATGAGTCAAAAGTAACAGAGGAGTCTAGTTTTATAGATGATTTAGGTGCTGACAGTTTAGATACTGTAGAATTGGTTATGGCTTTTGAAGAGGAATTTGGTTCAGAAATTTCTGATAGTGAAGCTGAAAAAATTTTAACGGTTGGTGACGCTGTTAAATTTATTGAAGGTAAAGCTAACTAAATTTTTTAATGCCCACTACCAATGATGGGATAATGATAATCTTATCTTCTCCTTCTGGAGCAGGTAAAACAACCTTAGTCAAATTATTATCAAAATTAGATAATTTTGAGATTTCTATTTCTCATACAACAAGAAAGCCTAGAGAGAATGAGGTACCTAACAAAGACTATTATTTTGTTAAGGAAGAAGAATTTAAAAGATTAATCAAGAACGAAGAATTTCTTGAGTATGCAAAAGTTTTCAATAATCTTTATGGAACGACCAGAACGCCTGTAATAGACAATTTAAATAAGGGAAAAAATGTTTTATTTGATATTGATTGGCAAGGAGCAGATCAAATAAAGAATAAAAAACTAGATTATAAATTAATTACTTTTTTTATTTTGCCACCAAGCAAAAAAGTATTATTTGAAAGATTATCTAATAGAGATATGCAAGATAAAGTAATTGTAGAAGAAAGAATGCATCAATTTAGTCGTGATGTTTTGCATTGGATTAATTATGATTATGTTGTTATTAATGATAATCTAGAAACATGTTATTCTAAAATCTCGAATTTAATAAAAGCTGAATTAACTAACGGTTCGAAAGATTACGATATTGAATTTATAAGAAGTCATGTTGAAAAATTAACCTCTTAACTGTTCATATTCCTTAGTTAATTTATAATAGGTTTCTAAATTTAAATTTTGTGGTCTTAAATTTAAATCTATTTTTAATTTATTTTTTATTTCATTATTGTTATTAAATATTTGATTATACGGTTTTTTAATCATTTTTCGTCTGTGATTAAAAAAAATTCTAGTGATTTTCTCTAAATTTTTTGCTTTTTTGAGTTTAAAAAATTTTAATTTCGGTTTAAAAAATAACAATGAACTTTCCACTTTTGGTTTTGGAAAAAAACAATTTTGATTTATATCACATATTTTGACAATATCTAATTTCCAATTTGCTAAAATTGACAACCTACCATATGAGGAAGTGTTAAACTTTGCTAATATTCTATCAGCAACTTCTTTCTGAAACATTAAAATCAAACTTTCAAACCAAAAATTTTTATTATCTAAGTTTAATATCCATTTACATAAAATTTCTGTTGAAATATTATATGGAAGATTTCCAAAAACAATTAATTTATCTTTTGTTAGTTTTTTTTCGTTAAATTTTAAAATATCTTCATTTATTATAGTTATACTATCTTTAAATTTTTCATTGAGAACTGAAACAAGTTCATTATCTTTTTCAATTACATATAATTTTTTTGGATTTTTTTCTTTAATTAAAGATGTAAGATTACCTGTACCGGGACCAATTTCGAAGATATTTTGATTTTCAATTTTTGTTATATTAACTATCTTATTTAAAATATTATTATCAATTAAAAAATTTTGACCTAAACTTTTTTTAGGTTTGATCACTTTAACTTATCCAAAAATATTAATGCTTTTAATAGACTTAAAGGATTTGATCTATTTTTCCCTAACATACTAACATTGGGTCCATGATCTGGTGATACTCTTACGAAAGGCAAGCCTGCAGTTATATTTATCGCATCATACTCAAACAATGTTTTAAAAGGGGTTAGTACTTGATCATGATACATACCTAAAATTACATTAAATTTAGATCTATTTTTTTTTAAAAATATTGTATCAGCAGAATATGGACCAGATATGTTAAAACCTTTTTCTTTTAAATCTTTTATCGCAGGTTTAATAATTCTAACATCCTCATTTAGTTTATTAATAC
The DNA here is from genome assembly GCA_902570715.1 of uncultured Pelagibacteraceae bacterium. GTDB lineage: Bacteria > Pseudomonadota > Alphaproteobacteria > Pelagibacterales > Pelagibacteraceae > Pelagibacter. Next base: position 40,643 of record CACFZB010000002.1, on the reverse strand, counting down.
TTTCACAGTGAGGGTTGAGACCAGTAACAGCTATTTTAGGCTTAAAACCAATCTTATTTTTATAAAATTTATCAATTATGTTAACTTTTTCAATTATCAATTTTTTTTTAATTTTTTTTGCAACCATATTTATTGGCAAATGAGTTGTAATTGGACATACAGAAAGCTCTTTATTAAAAATTAACATTGCTGTTTTTTTTGTTTTAAAATTTCTTGATATATATTCAGTTATTCCTAAAAATTTTTTATTTAAGAAATTTTCTTTAATTATTGGACCATTGATCAATTTATTAGAATAATTAGAATTAATTAACTTAATTGCAATTTTGAAACAATTTTCAATATATTTATTTGACTTTTTTGAAGGTTTTTCAAACGCTGTGTAAGTCTTATAATTAATGTCAATTAAATTTATTGTTTTATTATTTAGTTTATAATTACTTAAGTTTTCAACATTTAAAATTCTTATTTTTTTCTTGAATTTCAATTTTTTCATTTGAAGTTTTAAAAGGTTAAAAGATCCAATTAAAATTAATGGAGACTTATATTTTTTAAATTTATATAACTTAAAAAAAATTTCTAAAAAAATACTGTTAGGCTCTCCAGCAATTAGCAAAATTGGCTTATAATTCATTTATAACTATATCTTTTCTAATCTTATTTAAATAGATATTTGAAAATTGATTTAATTGTGCGTTAATTTTACCTTTTACAACTTTTTCAATTTCATTTTCAATATCTAATTCAATTGAAGATTCTCTTATTTGATTAACTTTTAATATTAAGAAACCACCTGGTAAAGTTATTGGGTTAGAAAACTCACCTTCATTTAAAGACAAAACTTTTTTCATTATCTTTGGATTAATAGATTTTTCTTTTACCCATCCTAATTCACCTCCAGTTTTTGAAGTATCAGATATACTGTAAATCATTGCAGCATCAATAAATCCTTTTTCATAAATAGTATTTTTAATTAATTCAAATTTTTCACTTACTTTCTCATTTTCTTTTAACTCAAATAAAATTTCAGATAATAGAAATTCTTTTTGTTTATCATTTTGTAAAAGATCTTTTCGAATTTCTTCTCTATTTATATTTAAATTTTGTGAAAATTTTTGATAAATCATTTGGTTCCAAATAGCATTAATGGCAATTTTTCTTTTTACAACTTTAATATCTATTGTATTTAAAATAAAATATTGCTTTAACTCATCAATAGAATTAATTCCATTTTTAATATATAACGGTAATATTAAATTATTAAAATCAGTTTCATTTATATCAATTTCTTTTACCACTTTGAGCAATTCAATTTCTTTCATTTTTTCTTTAATTAATGAATTTTTAGCAATTTCAAAAATTTTTTCATTTTCTAATTCTAAAATATTTTTATTTAATGAAGTTAGATAATTAATTTCATTAGATATATCAATTGAAGTAATTATTTTGTTGTCAATTTTAAAAAGTATTTTATTTTCAATTCCATAAGCTTTTCCAAAAATTACTAAAATAATTAAAAAAAAACATAAAAATAATCTATACATATTTAAATTATATTATTGATCTAATTTTTGTTCAATTGTTGTAAGAGGATATAAAGTAATACTAAAAAGTAAATTTTCAGAAGGTTTTAAGTCTCTATCTTCGTAATAAGTCTTATTGTATTTAATACCTGCTACTAAACAATCATATTTATATTCGTAAGCAAAATTATAATATTCTGTTAAATTAATTTTTCTATTTCTTCTTGTATTAAATGATAAATAATTTTTTTCTCCAAATTTATATTCTGTGGTATTTTCAATTACATTTGTATTTCCAAATAAATTTGTTTCTTCAATAAAATTAAGCTTGGTTGACAAGTTTCCAAATTTTAGATCCAGATCAAATGAATTGTAATCAAAAGTGTCTAAACTATTGTCTAATGAAAAATTGTAATCAAATTTAACATTTTTATTCAAACTAGTAGTCACTGATCCAAATAGGTTTGAGCTTTTATTGTTTAATGTTGTTGTTTTGGGAATAAAGTCTTCAGTTTTGTTTCTCATCACAGAAGCAAGTTTAAGTTCAAAATATTTATTTATGTCTGAAATACTATCTTTTTTAAAATCTAAACCTAAAGTTAAAGATTCTCCTTGTTCAAATGAGTCCTCCAAACCTAATCTATTAATATCAAAAATATTGTTAACATTTAAAGATTTTTTTTCGTCTGAATTATTTTTCATATCTCCAGGATTTAACCTAAATGAAATTTTTGGAATAATTGTATTTATGAATTTATCACTAACCTGTTTTATCAAAGGATAACTAGAGTTTAATTCAATTAAACTCATTAATTCAATTTGGGGACTAGATTTATAAATACTGTCATTTTTTCCAACTGTATTAGAATTTTTTAGGTAAATATTTAAATTGTTTTTAAATCCGTTTTCAGTGAATAAGTCTAAGCTTTGAAAATTTATATCATTAATAACTCTTGATCTTAAATTATTAGTATCTTTTAAATCGTTTCTTCCTGAAGATGAAAAGCTAATGATACCATTTTTAAATTGTTGAAAAATCTGTTTATCAAATTCATAATAAGGAAGAACAAATTGATATCTATCACTATTTATGAGACTTAAATCTTCGTAAGACTGAAATCCTGATGCAAAATTAAAATTTTCATTATTTAAAGTAAGTTTTAGTTCAGAGCTTAAAATATCATAATCATCAGGTGTTGTATTATTCTTTAATAGATTACTATCAAAAATTTTTAGATAAGTATCATTGTTAGTTTTTTCTATAGAAAAATTAATTTTACCATTAATATAATCATTAATTTCTAAATCTTTTTCATAATCAGCAAAAAAATGTCCAAGACTATTTTTTTTAGACGCAATTGATGATTGATAACCATCAACAAAAGCTATATCGGCTATGAAGCTGGAATTTTCATTTACTTGTCTATACTCATTTTGAAACATCTTTAAATCATTATCAAATATCGTTGGTGTAAAAGTAAAATCTTTATTATCAGCTAAAACTTTAAAATAAGGAATTCTTAAAGATGAACCAAGAATATTAGAGTTATTAATTGCTGGTTTTAACAATCCAGATTGCCTCGAAACGGACGGATCTGGATGAAAAAATTTTGGAAAATAAAGTATAGGAACATCATAAATTTCGAGAAAAGCATTCTTATAAATTATTTGTTTTTTATTTTTATCATGTTTAATTTCTTCAGCTTTTATTGCCCACGGAGGACATTTGTCACTTTTTTTACAACTTGTAAAAACACCTTTAGTAATTTTTAACATATCTTTTTCACTTGAAGATGAAACACCCTTAAGTCTCGGGTCATTTTCTTTAATACCAAAAACATTTTTTTTTAAGTAAATTTCTACATCTTTCGCTACGTGACTTTGATTTTTTAAATCAAATATACCGCTACTTAAATATAATTTTTCATTAAAAGGTTCATTATAATCTGTGTTAACTAAAATATTTTCCCCTTTTAAAATTTCTTCATTTATTAAAAAAACAAATTTACCAAAATTATAAAGTCTATTATTTATTTTATCTATTACAGTTGTTTTATCATTAGAATTAAGTGACATCTCATCTCTTAAAAAAATAATGTTTTCGGAGGTAAGATTATATCTAGAGTAGATATCTGCCTTTACATTTGAATTTAAGACAAGGGTTTCATCATTTTTTTCATAAATTATTTCGTCAGAAAAAATTTTATAATCATTAATTTCATCTGTAATTATAATATTTCCTTTAGCTTTTAAAATATTTTGAATTTTATCATATATAAATTTATCAGATTCAATTGATATTCCATCGTTAGTGATGATTTTTCCTCTTCTGATACCTTGAATTTTATTTCCATTTTCTAAAATCTCTATTTCAGATATTTCAAAATTGAATTGTTCATTAGCTGTAACATTTTGAAAGATAAAAAAGTTAATTGTTAAGATAATAATAAATTTTATAAAATTATTTTGCATTATAGTTTTTTAACATTGTAATATTTATTAAAGATAAAATTGCTAGAGGGATTAAAACTGAAGCTATCAAATTCATTTTTTCTGTATTACCCAATACATTAAAAAAATTGTTTAAATAATAGATTATTACTGAAAAAAACAGACCTATCGATACTTTTAAAATTGAATTTTTAAATTTGAGGGTATTTAACATAATTATTGCTGAAAATATTGTCATTAGAATAAAATAAATAGGGTAGGAAACTAGCTTAAGTATATGGAGGTTTACATCTGTTAGAGAATAATTAAGTTTTTTATAATTATTTCTCAGCTCATATAATTCAATTAAAGATAGTGATGATAAATTTGAAAACAAATTTTGTATTATTTCACTATTAAAATTTGTATTTATTTCAATAAGATCAAAATTTTCTTTTTGATTATCTTTAAAAATTTCAGCATCATAAATTATCCAATTTTTTTTTTTGATATCAATTTTTGGGCTTTTTATATTTCTGATAATTTCATAGTTTTCATCAAATTCGGAAATAAAGGCGTTAAGGACTAAATTTTTTTCAATTTTAGAGGCATTAATGATAATTATATTTTCATCCTTTTTATCTTTAATCCAAAGTCCGTTTTTATTAATAACAGCAAGATATTTTCCATCATCTGTATAGCCTGACTTCATTTCTAGATAAAAATTTTTAAGATTTGATGAAAAGTTGTAAAAAATGATTATTATTAATAAACCTAAAACAAAAGCGGTAGCACTAATTATCATTAAGATTGATGAATTTCTTAAACCAGAATATTTAAAAATATTTATTTCATTATTATTAAACAAATTTATAAAAAATAATTGAGTAGCAATCAAAAAGATAAATGGAAACATTTCAAAAATCAAAGTAGGTGTATTAAGAAAAGAGAGATATAAAGGAAAGAGACTATGAACATTAACGTCTTTAAAAAAATCTAATTCACTCAATAAATTTAATATAAAAACTAAACTAAACATTATTAAAAACACGTAGAAAAAAGAACTAAGATATATTTTTGTTAAAAATTTTATATATGTTTTCATTTTGTTTTTATTTTTTGATTAAATTGAATGAAGAAGAAAAAGTAAAATATAATTACCATTAATAATGGAATGAAAATAATTTCAATGTTATTTTCTAAATTTTCATTAACAAATCTTAATGACATTTCAGAGCTTATAATAGTTGCTAAACCTAATAAAAATATAAATATTCTATATTTAAAGTAATTCACATTCTCTTTAGATTTAATAATTAATAAAAGAACAATAAACATGAGCACAGGAATATAAAATGGCACAACAATTCTTTTGTATAATTCTTTGATAATATTATTTTGGTTACTTTTTATACAGTTTTGATCTCCTATTTGGACACCTGTAGTATCTATAATCTTAATATTATTAAGCAGTAGATAACATTTAATATGATTTAATGTTGGAATTTGTTGAGTTTTAATTACTAAATTTTTATTTGTTTTTAAATTCTGAAGATTAAAATCTGATTTTGAAAATTTGAAGTTAGTTATATTCTCATTATTTACACTTATTGTTTCTCCATTTGATAATTCTAGATAAGTCGAGTTACCAATTTTTTTAAAAAGACCTTTTTTTGCATAAGTAATTTGAAAAATATTAGATTCAGTTTGTTTTTTTAAAAAGATATTATTTAAATTCCCATTTTGATCTTTTGAGTCACTATAAATTGTTAATCCCTTGATTGTATCGTTAAATTTTCTTGGTTTGATAAAACTTTCAAAAAAATTAATTTCTGAAGTTAAAAGAAATGATCTCGCTAAATCTTGAGTTTTTGGTACAACTAACGAACCAAGAAAAATTTGAAAAATTACCAATATAATTGAAAATTTGAAAAAAAAGTGAATTACTTGAAGTTTGTTTATTCCAAAATTCCAAAGAATTAATAATTCGTTATTTAGTTCGTATTTTGTTAAAACGTAAAAAAAACTAAAAAAGAAAACAAATGGTAATACTCGAGTTATTATTTTTGGAAAGTTTAAAGCTGAGTAATTTAGATATACCAGGTAATCTCTACCATCTTCTATCATGATATCTAAAAAATTTACTGCTTGAAATACCCATATAATGATACTTGCACTAAAAAGAGTGATAAAAAAAAAGATTAGGCAGTCTAATAATAATTTTCTAAATAAAATTTTTTTCATTGAAATCTAGCAAAATAGCACTTATATATTTTCAACTATTAGTTTACAATTTAAATACAACCTAAAGTACATATTATTTAAAAATGTCAATAAAAATAAGCTTTAAAAACAATATTAGCCCCAAAGTAGTCAAAAACTTTGTTCTTTTTTGTAATGAAAGTTTCAAAATCAATGGTCTAAACAGTCTAGCTATAAAAAGTCAATCTTTAGACATAAATAAATTAATTAGCAATGATAAATCAGATAAAAAGGATTTTTTGATGTTTAATATTAATTCATCTCAAAAAATTATTCTAATTAAGATAAAAAAAAATTATTCATCTGTTGATAATGAAAAAATTGGAGCTAAATTTTTTAGTTTTATAAAAGATAAATCAATTTTTAATCTTTCTTTATTCAATGATAATATAAAAGCTACCTCTCAAAAGAATATCAATTTTTTAGACGAATTCATACACGGTACAGAATTAAAATCCTATGATTTTAGAAAATATAAGACAAAAAACAATAAAGAAATTTTTAATTTAGTTATTTCAAAAGACAATAAATCTTTAAACTTTCAAAAATCAAAAAGATTTAGTTCATTAATTTCAGGAATAAACTTAACTAAAGATTTAGTCTCTGAACCTGGAAATATATTACATCCTGATGAATACGCAAAAAGATTAAAACAATTAAATAAATTTGGTCTTAAAGTGGTTGTGTATAGCAAGGATAGACTTAAAAAATTAGGTATGAATGCTTTATTAGGAGTTGGGCAAGGTAGTATTAGAGGTTCATATTTAGTAACATTAGAATGGAAAGGTGCTAAGTCAAAAGATAAACCTCTTGCATTTGTTGGTAAAGGTGTTTGTTTTGATACGGGTGGTATTTCCTTAAAGCCTGCAAAATTTATGGAAGATATGACTTATGACATGGCAGGTTCTGCTGTTGTAGTTGGTCTAATGAAAAGTTTAGCTTTAAGAAAAGCAAAAATTAATGCAATAGGTGTAGTAGGGCTCGTTGAAAATATGCCAGGTGGAAATGCACAAAGACCTGGTGATATAGTTAAATCTTATAGTGGAAAAACAATTGAAATTTTGAATACAGATGCTGAAGGAAGATTAGTTTTAGCTGACGCATTATCATTTACAGAAAAAAAATTTAATCCTCGTATAATTGTTGATTTAGCAACTTTAACTGGAGCTATAATTGTTTCGTTAGGATCTGAATATGCTGGTTTGTTTTCTAATAATGATAATTTATCAAAACAAATTTATGACTCAGGTTTAAAAGTTGAGGAGAAAGTATGGCGGATGCCCCTTCATAAAAATTATGACAAACTTATAGACTCAAAAAATGCTGATATGCAAAACATAAATTATATTGGTGGTGCAGGCTCAACTACTGCAGCTCAATTTTTACAAAGATTTATTTTAAAAAAAACACCATGGGCTCATTTAGATATAGCTGGTATGGCATTTTCTAAATATGGGGGCGCACTAAACTCTTGGGGTGCCACAGGGTTTGGAGTGAGATTATTAAATAAACTAATTGAGGATTATTATGAGTAAAATAGAGCAAACTTTATCAATTATTAAACCTGATGCAGTAGAGAGAAATCTAGATAATGAAATAAAAGAAATGTTTAAAAGCAACGGTTTTCAAATATTAAAAGAAAAAAAAATCAAAATTGAAAAATCTGAGGCTGAAAAATTTTATAAAGTTCATGAAACAAAACCATTTTATAATGATTTATGTTCATATTTATCCTCTGGACCAATAGTTGTTATGATACTTGAGAAAGAAAATGCTGTATTGGCTAATAGAGAACTGATGGGTGCAACAAATCCTAAAGATGCAAAAGATGGTACTATAAGAAAGAAATACGGAATTTCTATTGATAAAAATTCTGTGCATGGGTCAGATAGTAATGAAAATGCAAAAATTGAAATCGAATTTTTTTTTAAAGATTAGACACTAATTTTCTAATAGCTTTGGGGTAAAGAATATGTTCCTCTTTTAATATTCTTTTAGCTAATTTTTTGGAATTTTCATTTTTTCTAAGTTTCACCTTTTTTTGCATAATTATTTTTCCAGAATCAAGTTTTGAATTTACTAAATGAACTGTGCAACCTGAATATTTTTCTTTATTATAAATTACTCTTTCATGAGTATTTAAACCCTTATATTTTGGTAATAAAGAGGGGTGAATATTAATAATTTTACCTTTAAATCTTTTTATGAAATTTTTTGATAAAATTTTCATGAAACCAGCAAGACAAATTAAGTTAACCCTTCTTTTACGTAAATCTTTTAATATTCTAATCTCTGCAATATTACTTTTTTTAAATGAATAAGTTTTCGTCTCTATATTCTTTTTCTTAGAAAAAAATAATCCTTTTGCTTTTTTATTATTTGATATAACAAAAATGATATTTATTGGAGAACCTTTTGTTTTAGAAAATCTTATTAAACTTTTAAGATTACTTCCATTGCCTGAAATAAAAACTGATGTTTTTAACTTTTTAGGACCAATTGATTTTATCATCTAATTCAACTTTACTAGATCCTTGAATAATTTTTCCTATTAAATATGGTTTATATTTTTTTGGAAAAAATTTGGTTATTTTTTTAAAGTTAGAGGCTTTTACAATTAAACAAAAGCCCACACCACAATTAAAAGTTTTCAACATCTCATTATCACTAATATTATTTTTTTTTAACCATTTGAATATTTCTAAAGGAACAATCTTTTTTAAATCAATTTTTGCACAAAGATTATTAGGCATAATTCTTTTAATATTATCTTTTAAACCTCCACCTGTTATATTTGCACAACTATTTAATAGATTTTTATTCATTAATTGTAAAATTTCATTTACATAAATTTTTGTAGGTCTGATCAATTCTTTTTTTAAAAATCTATTTTTCTTAATATCTATTCTTTTTTTTTCTATTAAATTTCTGATTAATGAAAAACCATTAGAATGCAATCCATTAGATGGAACAGCTAAAATAAGATTATCTTCTTTTATCATAGATTTATTTAAAATTTTTTTTTTACTTACAAGTCCTACTGCAAATCCCGCAATATCAAATTTCCCTTTTTCATAAGTTCCGGGCATTTCAGCAGTTTCTCCACCTACTAATTCACAATTTGAAATTTTACATCCTTTTAAAATTCCTTTGATAATTGATTTAAGTTTAATAAGATCAATTTTATTTATTGAAATGTAATCTAAAAAAAAAAGTGGCTTTGCGCCTTGAACAATTAGATCATTAACACTCATCGCAACAAGGTCGATACCGATTGTATCATATTTCCTTAGTATGTTTGCGATCTCTATTTTGGTTCCAACACCATCTGTACAAGTCACAATTTTTGGATTTTTTATATTTTTAGGAATATCATTAATAGATCCAAACCCTCCAATATTGTTAAACTTTTTTTTGCCTCTTTTTTTTGATGTAATATTAGATATAAATTTTACAAAATTATCAGCTGCTTTAATGTTCACACCACTTTTTTTATATGTAAATAGTTTTTTATTCATTATTATGAATTATGAAATTTAATTATTTAAATAAATATTTAAAAATCTTATATATTTTTTTTATATTTCAATCTCTATTTTTATTTTTTTTTTCCACAGGAAAAATTCAAGCAAAGTCTTTTGATATTAAAGATATAGAAATATCTAGACCCTTTGAAATAAATTTTGACAAAAATAATGTAATTGATGAAGGCTTTAAAAAAGCTTTTTCTGAGTTAACTACTCTTATTTTAAATTCAAAAGATCAGATAAAAATTAAAAAAATAAGGTTAAATGAAATTAAAGGAATGGTTGAATCATTTTCAATTAAAGAGGAGAAATTTATCAAAGAAATTTATTATGTTAAGTTAGGTGTATCATTTAATAAAAAAAAAGTTTTTAATTATTTAGAAAAAAAAAATATTTTCCCATCAGCTCCAAATAAAGTTAAATTTTTATTCATCCCAATAATTATTGATGAAAGTCAAAAAGATTTATTAATTTTTGATAAAAATATTTTTTTCAAAAAATGGAATAACGATCAAAATGATAAAGAATTAATTGAATATATTTTACCAACTGAGGATCTAGAAGATTTAAAAGAAATTAAAAATAATTTTAATTTAATTGAGGAATATGACTTTAAAAATATTATTTCTAAATATAATCTTAACAATTCTGTTGTTGCATTAATTTTTAAAAATCAAAAAGAGATAAGAATTTTGTCTAGAATCAATAATAACCAAAATGTTTCTTTAAAGAATCAATCTTTTCCTAATTTTGATATTAATGATGATCAGCAATTTGAAATTTTAAAAAGAGAACTAAAATTGATATATGAAGATTATTGGAAAAAGTTAAATGAAATTAATACTTCAATTAAACTAATTTTCAATGTGAAAGTAAATAATGATAATGAGTTAAAGATTGTAGATTTTGAAAATGTTTTAAATGACTTTGATTTAATCTATGATTTTTTTATAACAAAATTTGATAATAAATTTACTTATTATCAAATTATCTTTAACGGTACTCCTAGTGTTTTTTTACAAAAAATGAATAAAAGAGGTCATAATTTTGATAAAGATAATAAAATTTGGTTATTAAAATGAAAGATATAGATCAACAAATTATAAAATTTAATTATGAACAAAATTATAAAAATGAAGATTATTATATTTCAAAGAGCAACAATCATATTATTAATATTTTTGATAAATGGCCTAAATGGGAAAAGAATTTCTTAAACATAAGTGGAGAAAAATATTCAGGCAAAACACATCTAACAAATATTTTTCTAAAAAAATTTAAAGGGATAAAGATAGAAGCTCAATTGATCAATGACAGTTTTTTAAAAGAAATAAAATTACATGAAAATATAATTTTAGAAAATTTAGATCATAATATTGATGAAAAACTGTTTTATACACTTCTAAATATTATTGAAAGTGACAACAAGTATTTAATAGTGACATCTAAAAAATCTATTGTTGAAATAGACTTTAATTTAAAAGATTTGAAATCTAGAACTAGTAATTTCTTGTTATACAAAATAGAAAAACCAGATGATGAATTGATTTTTGCAATTTTACTTAAAAATTTATCAGATCGTCAAATTTCATTAGATAAAAAATTAATTGATTATATTATTAAAAGAATTGATAGATCATATGGCAAAATATTTGAATTAATATATAAAATTGATGAAATGAGTTTAAAAAAGAAAAAATCAATTAATTTACAAATGATAAAAGAAGTCTTAGGAGAATAATTGAATAAGTATAGAACTCACAATTGTAATGAGCTTAAAAAAAAAGATGTTGGAAGCAACATATTTTTAGCAGGGTGGATTAACAAGAAAAGAGATCATGGTAATTTATTATTTATTGATTTGAGAGATAATTATGGAATAACACAATGTATAATTGATAAAGAGAACAAAAATTTTTCTGATTTAGAAAAAATTCAATTAGAAACAGTTATAAAAATTGATGGCAAAGTTGTAAATCGATCTAAAGAAACAATAAACCAAGACATAGATACTGGTGAAATAGAAGTAGTAATTGAAAATTTTGAAATTTTAGGGACCTGTAAAGAGTTACCTTTACCTGTGTTTAGTGATCAAGAGTATGCAGAGGAAATAAGATTAAAATATCGATTTCTTGATTTAAGAAGAAAAAAAATTCACGAAAATATTATTTTAAGATCTAAGGTAATTTCATTTATAAGAAATGAGATGACAAAATTAGGTTTTTTAGAGTTTCAGACGCCAATCTTAACTTCGTCTAGCCCTGAGGGTGCGAGAGATTTTTTAGTTCCTAGTCGCTTAAACCCTGGAAAATTTTATGCTTTACCACAAGCTCCACAACAATTTAAACAACTCATTATGGTTTCGGGGTTTGATAAATATTTTCAAATTGCACCATGTTTTAGAGATGAAGATGCTAGAGCAGATAGAAGCCCAGGTGAATTTTATCAATTAGATTTAGAGATGTCCTTTGTTCAACAAGAAGACGTTTTTAATGTTGTGGAGAAATTGCTCGTTAAAACTTTTAAAAATTTTTCAAATAAAAAATTATTATATGATAAATTTCCAAAAATTCCTTATGCAGAAGCCATGATTAAGTATGGTAGTGATAAACCTGATTTAAGAAATCCACTTATTATCAATGACATAACTGAAATATTTAATAGAGAAGATGTTTCTTTTGAAATATTTAAAAAATTAGTAAAATCTGGTTCAAAAGTAAGATGTATTGTTGCAAAAAATACCAAAGATAAACCAAGAAGTTTTTTTGACAATATTGATAAATGGGCAAAAGATGAAGGTGCATCAGGTTTAGCCTATTTTACATTTGAAAAAGATAAGAATATTTCTGCTAAAGGTCCAATTGGCAAATTTTTTTCTCATGAGGCATTACAAGAAATCATGAACAAAACAAATTCTAAAGTAGGAGACAGTATTTTTATGGCTTGTGGAAAACAACATGAATTAGAAAAAATTACCTCATTAGCTAGAGATAAAATTGCTAAAGATTTAAATTTAATTGATGAAAATACTTTTGCATTTTGTTGGATAGTAGATTATCCAATGTTTGAAAGAGATGATGTTACCAAAAAGATTAAATTTAGTCATAACCCATTTTCTATGCCACAAAGTGATTTAAATCCAAAAGATTTAAAAGATCCTTTAGGTATATTAGCTTATCAATATGATATCGTCTGTAATGGAATTGAGCTCTCATCTGGTGCAATTAGAAATCATAAGCCTGATCTTATGTATAAACTTTTTTCAATTGCAGGATATGACAAACAACAGGTAGATGAAAAATTTAGTGGAATGATTAATGCTCTTAGTTATGGAGCGCCACCACATGGAGGAATCGCACCAGGTATTGATCGAATTGTAATGTTATTAGCAAATGAAAAAAATATAAGAGAGGTTACTATGTTTCCAATGAATCAAAATGCGCAAGATCTTATGATGAATGCACCGTCAGAAGTTAATCAAGATCAATTAAAGGAATTAAACATTTACTTAAAAACTAAAAAATAAATTTTTTATTTTTTTCCTTTTAAGTTTATTTTTACATCTGAAAGATCAACAAGATTTTTTTTATAGTTACTTCTTACAAATCCCTTACTTGTTATATCTTTCACAATCTTTAGTAACTGATTTTGACTATCTGAGTTCTGCTCATCAGTATTAGCACTATCGTTTCCACCAATTGCAGGGGTGTGAGCAAGATCTTCTCTATTTTGATAAGAAATAGCTAGTTCTCTAAATATATAGTCTAAAATAGATGTAGCACTTAAAATTCTATCATTACCCAATACTTTACCTGAAGGTTCAAATTTTGTGCCTACGAATGCATTTATAAATTCATCTAATGGAACGCCATATTGAAGTCCAAGTGAAATTGCAATTGCAAAATTATTCATTAAAGCTTTTACTAGCTCACCTTCTTTACTTGTATCAATAAATATTTCCCCAATTTTACCATCCTCATATTCACCAGTATGAAGATAAACTTTATGGTCACCTATTGTCGCTTTTTGAATATAACCTTTTCTTCTATCAGGCATACCAAATCTTTTACCACCTCTTTCATTTCTCATATTTAAATTTGTGACAATATTTTCTTTATCAATATAAGTAGATTTATTTGGCTCAGTTTTTATTTTTATATTATTTTCAACTATTTTGTTGTTTTTAGAATCCAAGCTTTTTGTTTTTCTGTTATCTAATTTAACGTCGATTACCTCAAATTTACCATCGTCCCTTTTTTCTAAATTTTTTAATTCTACTTCATTAATATCATCTAGATAATGATTTACTTTAAAAGTGCATGTGTAATAAGTTTCGACTAAAAATTTTGCCATTTGACCCCAATTTTTAAATTTAGTTTGAATTATGATTCAATTAATTTATATACATAATCTAATTTTAGTCTAATTTTATTTATACAATTTTGAATTGAAATAAAACTGATTTTTATGTTGACAATTTTAAGAAAAGTTTTCACTTGGTGGAATCGTGATACATTTGGAACAAGTATCAAAACTATATTTTTTGGAAAATTTGTAGGAAAGGATTCTTTTGGAAACAAATATTACGAAGATAAAAAAGGAAAAAGGTGGGTGATATATTCTGGGGAAATAGATGCATCAAAAATTCCAGTTGAGTGGTATTCTTGGATGCATTTTACACCAAATAAGATAGAAAAATCTCATGAATTAAAAAAATACAATTGGCAAAAACCTCATCAACCAAATTTGACAGGCACAAAATCAGCTTACTATCCAAACAAGAATAAAGATGCAATCGAAAAAAAATATAAAACTTGGAAAAATTAAAATTTATTCAATTTTTATAATCTTTAGTCTCTTTTTAATTTTTTCATCTAATGTTGATTCCGAAGATGATTTAGAAGGATCTTACACCGACATAAAAGTTTTAGATAAAATTAGCTCTAAAAATGTATTAATTAAGCTTAAAAATGGTGAAGAGAAAAAATATAAAGATTTATTGATCAAAAGTTTGAAATGTAAAAACTCAGAGTTTGATGATAACCCTGAAATTACTGCTTATATTCAAGTCAAAGATTTAACAAAAAAAAATAATAATGAAGTTTTCGTTTTCAATGGATGGATGTTTTCATCAAGTCCATCAATAGCACCTTTTGATCATCCAGTTTATGATATATGGTTGGTTAGTTGTTATTGAATAATTTTTTCTTTGTCTAACCAACTTACATTAAAATCAGAATTAATGAATTTTTTATGATTTAAAAGTTTTTTATGGAGTGGTATTGTTGTGGTAATTCCTTCAATTACAAATTCATCCAAAGATCTGTTCATTCTTTGAATAGCTTCAATTCTATTTCTACCATGGCATATTAGTTTACATATCATACTGTCATAATAAGGTGTTACTTTATATCCTTGAAAAATAGCTCCATCTACTCTTGTTCTAAAGCCCGAAGGTTGGTGACACATCACTATAGTGCCTGGGGATGGTTGAAAATTCTTAGCAGGATCTTCAGCGTTTATCCTACATTCAATCGCATGTCCTCTTGGCTTTATATCAGATTGTCTTAGGGCTGTTTCCCCTGTAAAAGCAATATTTATTTGTTCTTTTATAATATCTATACCTGTTACCATTTCTGAAACTGGGTGTTCAACTTGTACTCTTGTATTCATTTCTAAAAAATAAAATTTCCCCTCTTCATAAATAAATTCTACAGTTCCAGCTCCTTCATAACCAATTTTACTAACCATATTTACTGTTTTTTCAAAAAGGTCTTTTCTAATTTCGTCGTTTAGTACTGGGCTTGGAGTTTCTTCAATTAACTTTTGGTGTCTTCTTTGAACAGAGCAATCTCTTTCGTGCAAATGAACTGTTCTATTTTTCCCTGCTAAAATCTGAACTTCAATATGTCGAGGATTTTGAAAAAACTTTTCAATATATACTTCATCGTTTCCAAAATATTTTTTCGCTTCAGATTTTGCTGTCAAAAAAAGTGTCTCAAAATCTTCTTCTTTATTAACAATCTTCATACCTTTACCACCACCTCCACCTGATGCTTTTATTAAAACAGGATATCCTATTTTTTTACAAATTTTTTTTGCCTCATTAATATCTTTAATACCACCATCAGAACCTTCAATGACTGGCAGACCATTTTCCTTTGCAATTTTTTTTGCTTGAATTTTATCACCCATCATTTCAATATGTTTTGAAGATGCACCAATAAATTTAATTTTATTTTCCTCTAGAATTTTTGCAAAGTTAGCATTTTCTGATAAAAAACCATATCCAGGATGAACAGCCTCAGCACCTGTTAAATCTATAGCGGATAAAAGAGCAGGTATATTCAAATAACTATTAGCAGGTTGATGAGAACCTATACACACACTTTCATCTGCTAATCGAACATGCATGCTATTTCTATCGACATCTGAATGAACAGCTACTGTTGAAATTCCCCATTCTTTACATGCTCTAATTACTCTAACTGCAATTTCCCCACGGTTTGCGATTAAGATTTTTTTAAACATTATTCTAAGATAATTAATGCTTGCCCGAATTCTACTGGTTGTCCATCGGCAACAAGTATTTCTTTTACTAAACCATCTGAGGTTGATGGTACGTGATTCATTGTTTTCATAGCTTCAACAATCATTATTGTATCACCTTTTTTAATTTTTTTTCCCACCTCTACAAATTTTTTAGCTCCAGGTTCTGGCGCATGATAAGCAGTTCCAATTATAGGAGACGTAACTTCTACTCCTGAACTAGCAGTTTTTTGAGCTTTTAATTCTTGAACCGGAGATTGATTGTCAGGATTAGAAATTGATTGATTATTAATAGAAACATTATTTTTAGAAACTTTAATTTTGGTATCTTTTTCGGTATATTCTAATTCAGTAAGTTTAAATTCTTCTAAACAATCTGTTAATTCTTTTATTATTTTTTTATCAATTTTCATTTTTTTAAAAGCTTTTGCATAGAAATTATGGCTAAAATATAACCATCTGAACCTAAACCAAAAATTCCCCCAGTAACTATATCACTTATCAAAGATTTTTGTCTAAATTCCTCTCTTTTGTATATGTTTGAAATGTGTAATTCTATGATAGGTTTTTTAAAAATATCTAGTGCATCTCTTATTGCTACAGAGGTATGTGTAAATGCAGCTGCATTAATAATAATTCCATCAAATTTATTTCTAGACTCTTGAATTATATTAACTAATTCACCCTCAATATTTGATTGTGAGAAATTAACTTCTAAACCCAATTCTTTAGATTTTTTAAGACAAATATCTTTTAATTCATCAAAAGTCACACTCCCATATTGTGATTGTTCTCTCTCACCTAATAGATTAAGATTTGGACCATTAATAATAATTATTTTATTATTCATTCAGCTTTTATATACGATGAAAAAAATAAAAAAAATAAAAATTAAATTAAATGGAAAAGAAAGGTTAATAGAGGAAAATATAAGTCTTTTAAAGCTAATAAAGATTTTAAAAATTCCAGTAAAAAAAGTAGCTATTGAGTTAAATCACGAAATAATGGATAAAAAAAAATTAAACAAAAAAATGATAAGAAAAAACGATAAAATTGAAATAGTTCATTTTATTGGGGGAGGGTGAACTGAAAAAAGATAATTTAATAATTGCTAATAAGAAATTCAATTCAAGACTAATTGTAGGCACTGGAAAATATAAGAGTATGAGTGAATGTGCAAAAGCTATAGATTTGTCAGGTGCAGATATCGTAACTGTTGCAGTTAGAAGGGTTAATATAATAAATAAAAATAAACCACTTCTAATGGATTACATTGATCCAAAAAAAATAACTTATTTACCAAATACGGCTGGGTGTTTTAACTCAAAAGAAGCTCTAAGGACTTTACGATTAGCAAGAGAAATTGGTGGCTGGAAACTGGTAAAACTTGAAGTTTTAGGGGACAAAAAAAATTTATTTCCTGAGATGATAGAAACTTTAAAATCTACTGAAATTTTGTCAAAAGAGGGATTTAAGGTAATGGTTTATTGTAATGACGATCCACTTATGGCAAAAAGATTAGAAAACGCAGGTGCATGTGCAATCATGCCACTTGCAGCTCCTATTGGTTCAGGTCTTGGAATTTTGAATAAGGTAAATATTGGAATAATTAGAAAACAAACAAAACTTCCGTTGATAATTGACGCTGGTCTTGGACAAGCGTCAGACGCAACTATTGCAATGGAATTAGGTTGCGATGGAGTTTTAGTAAATACTGCTATTGCAAAAGCAAAAAAACCTTTTGTAATGGCACTCGCTTTTAAAAATGCAGTCGTTGCTGGTAGACAATCTTTTCTTTCAGGTAGAATTGAAAAAACCTTAATGGGAAAACCTTCATCTCCAAGTAAAGGAATTATTTAGCTTTTTTGTAATACCTTTTTTTTCTAAAAGGTTTTTTTTTGAATTTTTTTTTATCGCTGAGTTCAATAATATTATTTTTTTTGTTATCTAATGCTGGATTTTTAAGTTCTTTAAAATTTTCAATAAGCTCTATTGTTTTTTTTGTTCTATTTTTTAAATCAATTATATATTCTGGAATTATCAAATTATTGTCAGTTGTTATATCAATTTTCGTTTTATTTTTTTTTTCAAAATATGATAGATTTTCAATAAAATTTTCTTTTAGATAATCAGATATTTTTTCACATACTCTTATATCAACAAATTTAGCTTTATTTAAAACAGTTTTTAATTCAACTAATTTGAGTAATTTTAGAGCAAATGACTCGTCAGTAAGATTTATTTTCCATTTGACTGCACTTTCTCTAAGCCTTTGTCTTGACATTTCTAATAAACCAAAATTACTTATTCTACCAATTTGAATTCTTGCTCTATCGGATCTACATTTTTCTTTTAGTCGTCTTTCAACTTGCTTTCTGTTTCCGTAACTAAGCATATCAATAAAATCTATAATAATTAATCCTGATAAATCTCTGATTTTAATTTGTCTAGATATTTCATCAGCGGCTTCAAGATTAGTATCAAGTGCAGTGCTCTCAACATTTTTCTGTTTTATTGAACTTCCTGAATTTATATCAATAGAAACTAAAGCTTCAGTTGGATTAATTACCAAATATCCACCGGATGCTAATTTAATTTCCGAATCAAATATTTGATTTAATTTTTGTTCAATATTTTCTTCTATAAATAAAGGAATCTTTCCTCTATATTTTTTTATTTTTTTTACGTGCGAAGGCATTATCATTTTCATGAAATTTTGTGCTTTTTTATAACCTTCGTTACCTTCAACAATTATATTTTTTGTATTTTCATCATACATATCCCTTAGAGTCCTTTTAATAATTTCACTTTCTTGATGTATGAGTGATGGAGCTATAGAATTTAGAGCGTTGTCCTTAATTTTATTCCAGATATTAATAAGAGTATTCAAATCATGATTTATCTCATTCTTCGTTTTGTTGCTTCCAGCAGTTCTCACTATCAACCCCATTTCTTTTGGTATTTCAATTTCGTTCAATATTGATCTAATTTTTTTTCTATCAGCTGGATTAAAAATTTTTCTTGATATACCACCACCTTTTGGTGTGTTGGGCATTAAAACGATGTACTTACCAGCAATAGATATAAAAGTACTTAGTGCCGCTCCTTTTTGTCCCCGTTCATCTTTAATAACTTGTACAAGAATAACTTGATTTGGTTTTATAACTTCTTGAATTTTATATTTTTTAAATTTAAACTTTTTTTCACTTTTATTTTGAGTTTCGTTATCAGAACTATCTTTATCTAAAGGTTCTTTTTTTTCAATTGGATCTTCGATTTCTAATTTTCCTTCTGCAAGATTTTCCTCTTCTTTTGCCTCAACTTCTTTTGATAATTCTTCTCTAGCTTTTTCTTCCTCTTGTTTAATAATTTCCAAATCACTTTGTGGTATTTGATAATAGTCTGATTGAATATCGTTAAATGATAAAAATCCATGTCTCTCTCTACCAAAATCAACAAATGCAGCTTGAAGAGAAGGCTCAATCCTACTTACTTTACCTAAATAGATATTATTTTTGATGAGATTGTTATTTAAACCTTCATACTCGTAGTCTTCAATTTTATCATCAGACTTAAGCACAACTCTAGTTTCGTTTGGATGCGAAGCATCAATGTATAAATTTTTATCCATAAATTGTTTTTTGATTGTTTCATTTAAAAATTTTATTAAATTTTGTTTTAATCCTTTGCCATATCTTTAACAAATTCCTTAGTATAATGATATCAAAATGAACAAGATTTTTAAAAATATTACTATTATATTTCTTAGTTTTTTACTGTTTTTTTCAATTTTGATTTTGATAATTCTTTGGAATTTTTCAAATAATATACCTGATTATAAATTTTTAAAGAGTTACAAACCTCCTGTATCTAGCAAGGTTTATTCTGGAAATGGAGAGCTCGTAGCAGACTTTTCTAAAGAAAAAAGAATTTTTGTTCCATTTAGTTCAATTCCCGAAAATGTGATCAATTCGTTTTTATCTGCAGAGGATAAGAATTTTTTCTCTCATCCAGGAGTTGATGCAAAAGGAGTAATTAGAGCTACCATCAATAATATTAAGAACATCATGAGCTCTAGGAGATTAGAGGGTGCATCTACAATTACCCAACAAGTTGCAAAAAATTTCTTATTGTCAAATGAAGTAAGCTTAAATCGTAAAATTAAAGAAGCCATATTGGCTTTTAGAATCGAGAGAGCCCTCTCTAAAGAGAGAATTTTAGAACTATATCTAAATCAAATTTACCTAGGTAGCGGGGCTTATGGAGTTGCAGCAGCCAGTTTAGAATATTTTGATAAATCAATAAAAGAATTGGACTATGCTGAAGCCGCATTATTAGCAGCTTTACCCAAAGCACCAAGCAAATATAATCCATACAGAAATATTGAATTGGCAAAATTTAGAAGAGATTTAGTATTAAAAAATTTGTTAGATAATAATTTTATTGATTATAAAAATTATAAAAAACTGAAAGAAGAAAAAATAAAATTAAAAAAAACAAAAAGAATTTTTTTGGAGGATTCTCAATATTATATAGAAGATGTAAGAAAAAATATAATTGAACTTTTAACTTATAAGAAAGTTTATAACCAAGGTTTTAATATAAACACTCCAATTAATCTTGAATTACAAAAAATTGCAACGGATTCTCTCAGAAAAGGTTTGATAGAATATGATAAGAGAAAAGGTTGGCGTGGACCGTTAACAAATAAAATTTATAACCAAAATTGGTTTAAAAATTTAGAAAAATACAATTTAGAAAAATCTATAAATTGGGATATTGCAATTGTAAAAAAAGTTAATCAATTTAATGCCGAGATAGAAACAAAAAATAAATTTAAAGGAATTATAGAATATGCAGACATTTCATGGACAAAAAAAGAGTTTGATGAAGTGCTGAAGGTTGGTGATATAATTTATGTAAACAAAGTTAGTGATAACAAATTTAGCTTAAAACAAATTCCAAAAATCAATGGAGGTATTGTTGTTATGAACCCATATACAGGGAGGGTTTTGGCATTGAGTGGTGGATTTAGTTTTAAAAATTCAGAATTCAATAGAGCCACTCAAGCATTAAGACAGCCTGGTTCAGCATTTAAACCATTTATTTATGCATTAGCTTTAGAAAATGATTATACACCATCTTCTTTAGTTTTAGATGCACCTTTAGTTCTAGACCAAGGTTCTGATCTTAAGTTGTGGAAACCAGAAAATTATGGAAAAAAATTTTATGGTCCTTCTACTCTAAGGACTGGTATTGAAAAATCTAGAAATCTAATGACGGTCAGGATAGCTCAAAAAGTTGGTATAGATAAAGTTGTAAAATTTTCTAAAGAATTAGGCATTTATGATAATCCAGACAAACTTTTATCAATATCCCTTGGGTCTGCAGAAACTACACTAATTAAATTGACTTCTGCATATTCAACTTTTGTAAATGGAGGAAAGTTAGTATCACCAATAATTATAGATAGAATTCAGGATAGTGAGGGAAACACTATAATTAATAATGATAAAAGAGCCTGTAATAATTGTAATCAAATTTCATATTTAGGAGAAAAATATCCAAATATTAGCGATAACTATAAAAAAGTATTCTCTACTCAAACAGCTTATCAAATGACATCTTTATTAGAGGGTGTAGTTAAGAGAGGAACAGGAAAAAAGTTAAAAAAATTGAATCTTAATCTTGCTGGTAAAACTGGTACGACAAATGAAAATACAGATGCCTGGTTCATAGGATTTACCTCAAACTTAGTAGTAGGTGTATTTGTTGGAATGGATAATCCTACACCATTAGGAAAATTTGAAACTGGTTCAAAAACAGCTTTACCAATATTTAAAAATTTTGTTGAAAAAGCTATTAAAAAATCTGATGCCAGACCTTTTAAAGTGGCCGATGGTATTACTATGATGGTTATAGATCCCTTAACTGGTCAAAAGGCGAAATTTACATCTAGAGATACAATTATTGAAGCTTATAAGAGCAAGAATGTTGTTGATGGAAAAATATTGTATTCAAATAATAATAGATTAGATACAACAAATATACTAAGGTTTTATTAATGGATCATAAATATTTAGATTTAAAAAAAGAAATTGAAAAAATAAATCAAAGAGTTAAGGAGTATCTTTGAAAAAACTGAAATTTATCAAAAATTAGAAGAGCTTAATAAAAAGATGCTAGAGTCTAATTTTTGGGATGATAAATTGAATTCTCAAAAAGTTATCAAAGAAAAAAAATTATTCGAAGAACTTATATCTTCATATGAAAATTCAATAAAAAATTTAAGAGATCTAATTGAATTAAATGAACTAGCAATTGAAGAAAATAATTCTACAATTCAAAGTGAAATATTAAATAATCTTAAAATTCTAAGACAATCAGTTAAAAAAAACGAAATTAAATGTTTTTTATCCAATGAAACAGACTCATTTGATTGTTATATAGAAATACACGCAGGAGCAGGAGGAACTGAAAGTCAAGATTGGGCAGATATGTTGAGAAGAATGTATCTTAAATGGTCAGATGATAAAAATTTTAAATCAAATTTAATTAGTGAACACAAAGGTGAGGAGGCGGGAATTAAGTCTTCTACAATTAAAATTGAAGGCAATTATGTTTTTGGATGGTTAAAAAAGGAGTCTGGTATACATAGGTTAGTTAGAATTTCTCCCTTTGACTCTGGTGCAAGAAGACACACTAGTTTTGCAAGTGTTTGGGTTTATCCGGTATTAGACGAAAACATAAATATCGAAATATTAGAAAAAGATTTGAGAATAGACACGTATCGCTCAAGTGGAGCAGGTGGACAACATGTGAATACTACAGATAGTGCAGTAAGAATTACTCATACACCCTCAAAAATTGTGGTGCAATGTCAAAATGAAAGGTCTCAACACAAAAATAAAGAGACTTGTATGAATATGTTAAGAGCTAGATTATATGATTTTGAAATTAAAAAAAAAGAAAAAGAAAATAAAAATTTAGAATCCTCTAAATCTGATATTGGCTGGGGACATCAAATAAGATCTTATGTTTTACAACCATATAGATTGGTAAAAGATAATAGAACAAATTTTGAAAGTACAAATCCAGACAAAGTTTTAGATGGTGAAATAGATGATTTCTTAGAACAATCCTTATATCAAATTAGATGAGATTAATTTTTAAAACAATTTTTTTAATTTTCATTTTGTTTTTCTTATTAGTAGCTTATCTAAGTACTTTTGGAATCGAAACATCAAAGTTTAATAAACAAATTCAAAATAAGGTTGAGGAAACTAATAAAGATTTATCTGTAGAATTAAAAGAAGTTAAATTAACTTTAAACCCGCTTAGATACAATTTCAGCATCAAGACAATTGGTCCAAAAATGACTTTAAAAAATCAATCTATTGAGCTGGAAAGTATAAAAATGAATATTTCTGTAAAATCGTTATTAAGCGATCAATTTTTAATTGAACAAATTGAGTTATCAACTAGATCTATACCAATAGGAAATTTAATTTCTTTCGCAAAATCAATTTATAAAGCTCCAGAATTAATAGTTTTAGAAAATTTTTTTAGAATTAAAGGATATTTAATTGCAAACATAAATCTCGAGTTCGACTTAGCTGGTAATCTTAAAAATAATTATAGACTAAGTGGATTTATTAAAGATGCTAAACTTAATATATTTGAAAATAACAAAATAGATAAACTAAATTTTATTTTTGATATTTCAAAGGACAATTTTGTTTTTGAAGATATTGAATTGGAATATAATAAATATAATTTATTTTCAAAAAAGATATCGACAAAAAAAGTTGATAATCACTATTTAGTAAATGGCATTTTAAAAAATGATATCATTGATTTAAATGAAAAAGATATAAATTTTTTTAAGAATATTATCCCCAATTTTGATTTAAAAAAGATAAAATTTTCTTCAAGTAACAATTTTACTTTTAATATTGATGATAGATTTAAAATAAAAAATTTAAAATTAATTTCAAATATTCAACTTAAAGAAGCTCAAATTTTAAATAGTTTAAATTTAAAAAAAATATTCCCTAATATTAAAAAAGAAATAATTTTAAAAGATAACAAAATTAATCTCAATTATAAGAAAAATCTTTTTTCGATTAATGGAAAAGGCAATATTTTGATTCAAAAAACCAATGATCTAATAACTTATGATGTGGAAAAAAATAAAGAAAGATTAAAATTTAAAAAATTACTTAAGATAAAAGAAAATCCTTTTAGAATAGAGTATTTAAATTATGAGAAAAATATAAAATCAGACACTATTGTCGAGATAAACGGTTTTAAGGACGATAAAAGTAATATTTTTTTTAATTCCATATCTTTGCATGAAGAAAATAATAAAATTGAAGTTGAAAATATTAAGCTGGACTCAAAATACAAAATAATCAATTTCAATGAAATAAATCTTGATTACTTAGATAATTATAATCAAAGAAATGTAATAAAAATTAAGAGGAACAAAAGCAATTATATGCTAAATGGAGAATACTTTAACGCAGATTCTTTGATAGACAACTTGCTATTTGAGGAAAATAATAGCAGTTATTTTAGTAATAATTTTGATATTAATCTAAATCTTAACAAAGTACGTTTAGATAATGAGCACCAATTAGCAAACCTTAAGGGAAATTTAAATTTTAAAAATCAAAAATTGTTTAATGGAAATTTAACTGGAGAATTTTCTGATAGTAAAAAAATGAATTTTACTGTGAATACTGATGGAAATACTAAAATTACTACTTTTTTTATAGAACATGCTAAACCAATTGTTAAAAGATATAAATTTGTAAAAGGATTTGAAAAAGGTATTTTAGATTTTTATAGCTCAAAAACTGGTGAAATATCTAAATCCACTTTAAAGATATATGATTTTAAATTAAAAGAATTACCAACTTTAACAAAAATATTAACTTTAGCATCACTTCAAGGTATTGCTGATATTCTTTCAGGAGAGGGAATAAGATTCAATGAATTAGAGATGAATTTTGATAACAAAGGTAATTTAATCAATATTAATGAAATATATGCAATTGGGCCTGCAATCTCTATATTGATGAATGGTTATATCGAAAAAAATAAACTCATAAGTTTAAGAGGTACATTAGTTCCTGCTACAACTATTAATAAAGCTATTGGATCAATTCCAGTTTTAGGAAAAATACTAGTAGGATCTAAAACAGGAGAAGGTGTTTTTGGAGTGAGTTTTAAAATTAAAGGTCCACCAAAAAAATTAGAAACTTCAGTAAATCCTATAAAAACATTAACACCACGTTTTATTACAAGAACTTTAGAGAAAATAAAAAAAGTTAATTAATTTCAATTTTCAGATGTCTTTTTTTTCCTATTGAGAGTTTAATAAAAGCTTTATCATACAATTCTTTTTTAATTAAAAATTTCTCATCATTTATAGTCTCATTGTTTATTTTAATTGCATTTCCCTTAATTAATCTTCTAATTTCACTTTTTGATTTTTCTAGCTTTGTAAGGATTACTAAATCAACAATATTCATTTCTTTTATAAAATATTTTTTATCAATTTTAACACTAGGTAGATTCGATCCAGATGAATTTTGGGAAAAAGCTTCTTTAGCTATATCTTCACAAGATTTCGCCTCTTTTTTACCGTGAAGCATAGCCGTAGTTTCATTTGCGAGAATTTCTTTTAAATGGTTTATATCTTTATTTTGTAATTTTTCAATTTCGTCGACATTGATATCTGTAAAAAATTTAAGGAATTTTATTACATCTCTATCATCTGTATTTCTCCAAAATTGCCAATACTCATATGGGGATAAAAATTTTTTATCTAACCAAATTGCACCATTTTCTGTTTTGCCCATTTTTGCTCCTGTAGCTAGTGTGATCAGAGGTGTTGTTAAACCATAAACCTGTTTGTTTGAGTATCTTTTTATGAGATCGACTCCATTTACAATATTCCCCCATTGATCGGAACCGCCAATTTGTAATAAACAATTCTTTTTTTGTGATAATTCTAAAAAATCATAAGATTGCAAAATCATGTAATTAAACTCCATGTAACTTAGCGATTGCTCTCTATCTAATCTATTTTTGACACTATCAAAAGTAAGCATTTTGTTAATAGTGAAGTGTTTTCCTATATCTCTTAAAAAAGAGATATAATTTAAATTTTTAAGCCACGAATAATTATTTACAAATAATGGTTTAATTTTTTTATTATCTGTATTGAGAAATTTCTTTAAGATTTTTTCAATATTTTTGGTATTTTTCTCAATTTCTCTTTCTGATAAAATTTTTCTAGTTTTATCTTTACCTGATGGATCTCCAATTCTAGTCGTTCCTCCTCCGAGAAGAACTATTGGTTGATGTCCATGTTTTTGCAATAATCTTAAGCACATTATTTGTAAAAGACTACCAACATGCAAACTTTCAGCTGTACAATCAAAACCAATATAAGCCCTTACTATTTTTTTATCTAATTGAGTAGATAATTCATTTTCATTAGTGCATTGATAGAAAAAACCCCTCTCTTTAAATTCTTTTAAAAATTTATTCATAAGCCTATAGTTCTACAATATACAAATTTTATAAAAATAATATTAATGAAAAAAAAGATATTCACAGTTTTGGGTTTAATGAGTGGCACTTCTATGGATGGTATTGATTTGTCTATCATAAAGTCAGATGGATATGATAATTTTACTACAGTTTTAAATGATTATACAGAATATGATGGCCATTTGTATAGAGATTTAATTCAAATTAGAGATCAAATTAATAATCAAAAAGATCTAATTAAATTTGAAAAAGAACTTGCTGAATTGGAGAGAAAAATCACAATTTTTCAAGCTCATATAGTCAATAAGATAATTAAGAAAGTAAATTTAGATTTAGATTTAATTGGTTTTCATGGGCAAACTATTTATCATGATGCTTCTAAAAAAATATCAAAACAATTGGGAGATGGACCTCTTTTGTCTCAATTAACGAAAAAAAAGATAGTTTATGATTTTAGAAAAAAAGATTTAGAGAATGATGGACAAGGAGCTCCTTTAACTCCAATTTTTCATAAGATGTTGCAAAAGAAATTTGATTTAAAAGAAGTTTTATTTGTAAATATTGGTGGAATAATAAATAGCACATATATTTCTGATAAAGATAAGTTAATAGCTTCCGATCACGGACCCGGTATGTGTTTGATTGATGAATGGATTAGAAAAAATACTAAAAAAAAATTTGATTTAAATGGTGAGATAGCAAAATCAGGTAAAGTAAATAAACTAGTCCTCAATCAAGCATTAGATAATTTTTTTTATAATAGCGACTATTTAAATGAAAATAAAGATTTAAAAGATACTAATCTCTCTTATGATATAAAAGACTTTAATATTTCATTTATTAAGGGATTGTCATTTGAAGATGGAGCGGCAACACTTGTAGCTTTATCTTCACAAATAATTAAAGATATTATTAAGTCGATTACGAATTCTAAAAAAGAAATTAATATATATTTATGTGGAGGAGGTAGAAAAAACAAATTTTTAGTTGAAATTTTAAAAAAGGAATATCAAAATATTTATTTTGTTGATGATCTTGGTTTAGATGGAGACTTTATAGAATCCCAAGCATTTGGCTACCTTGCAATCAGATCTATTTTAAATTTACCTATTTCCTTTCCAGAAACAACTGGATGTAAAAAAATTTCAAGTGGAGGAATAGTTATAAAAAATTTTTAGTTCTAATAGAGAGCGGTTTCTTTTTTGATATATTTATCTAAGCATTTTGATAAATTCAATTCACTCTTTGAAAAAAAATGATTAGCTTCAGGCACAGCTTGGAATTCTACTTTTATTCCTTTTTGTAAGCTTAATCTTTTATCTAAATCTGATATGAATTCCAATGGAACTAATTCATCCTTTTTTCCATAAACAATTAAACCTGAAGTTGGACATGGGGATAAAAAAGAAAAGTCATAAACGTTTGGTTGTGGAGAAATTGAAATAAATCTATTTATTTCAGGTCTTCGCATAAGTAATTGCATTGCAATAAGAGATCCAAATGAAAAACCAGAAACCCAACATTGTGAATTATCAAAATTTTCTCTTTCTAACCAATCTAAAGCTGCTGCAGCATCAGCAAGTTCTCCTTGTCCATTATCAAATTCACCATCACTCTTACCAACTCCTCTAAAATTTACCCTACAAACAGAGAAATCATTTTCCATAAAAGTATTAAAGGTTTCAACAACTATCTTATTATTCATTGTTCCACCATATTGCGGGTGAGGTTGCAGAACTAGCGCAATTGGAGAAGTATTTTTTTTACTTTTGAAATATTTTGCTTCTAGTCTTCCTGCAGGACCTGGAATAAAAATTTCTAAAATTTTATTATCCATAATTAGTATTGATTATTATTCTCAAAAAAAAATTAGACATATCACAACTACGTGACAAATTGTTAGTTTTTTTTTTTTCTATATACTTGACTATTTTACTCAGGTTTATATATACCCTTGTAAATTGCGGATTTATGAAATTAACATCAAAAGGCAGATATGCTGTAATGGCTTTAGTAGACTTAGCTAGGTTTGATAATATCAATCCAGTTTCTCTAAGAGATATTTCGCTAAGACAAGGCATTTCCTTAGATTACTTAGAACAAATTTTTTCAAAATTAAGAAAAAAAGAAATTGTTCAAAGTATAAGAGGTACTCAGGGCGGATACATTCTAAAAAGAAAAGCTAAAGAAATTAAACTTACTAATATTTTTGATGCTGTTGATGAAAAAGTAAAAACTGTTCAATGTAAAAAGGAGTCAAAAAAAGGGTGTAATGGTAAGTCTACAAAATGTCTAACTCATAATCTTTGGGATGAACTCGAAAATCATATAAATAATTTTTTTGAGGAAAAAAGCTTAGAGGATTTAGTTAAAGATAACTCTGAAAGAAGAATATAAAATGGATACCAGAGAAAAAGATATAGAAAATTTAAAAGATTATAAATATGGATTTTCAACTGATATTGAAAATATTAGAGCACCAAAAGGTTTAAATGAAAATGTGATTAATTTTATTTCAGAAATAAAAAAAGAACCAAAATGGATGTTAGATTTTAGATTAAAGGCTTTTGAAAGATTTAAAAAATTAAAAGAACCTAATTGGCAAAAACCAAAATATCCAAAAATAGATTATCAAGATTTATACTATTATTCTGCACCAAAAAGTATGAAAGATAAACCTAAGAGTTTAGATGAACTTGACCCTAAACTTTTAGAAACTTACAAAAAACTTGGAATCCCTTTGCAAGAACAAGCAAGATTGAATGGTATAGCAGTCGATGCAGTATTTGACTCAGTTTCAGTAGCAACAACTTTTAAGGAAGAATTAACAAAACAAGGAATTATTTTCTGCTCTATGTCTGAAGCCATACAAAAGCATCCAGATTTAGTAAAAAAATATCTTGGCACTGTAATACCGACAACTGACCATTTCTTTGCTACTTTAAACTCAGCTGTATTTACAGATGGATCATTTGTTTACATACCAAAAGGTATTAGATGTCCGATGGAACTATCAACTTATTTTAGGATAAATGCTTCTGAGACAGGTCAATTTGAGAGAACATTGATAATAGCTGATGAGGGGAGTTATGTAAGTTATCTAGAAGGTTGTACAGCTCCAATGAGAGATGAGAATCAGTTACATGCAGCAAATGTAGAGTTGATCGCTCTTGATGATGCAGAAATTAAATACTCAACAGTTCAAAATTGGTATCCAGGTGATGAAAATGGAAAAGGTGGTATATATAATTTTGTTACTAAAAGGGGTTTATGCAAAGGTAGAAATTCAAAAATTTCATGGACTCAAGTTGAAACAGGTTCTGCTATTACCTGGAAATATCCAAGTTGTATTTTAAAAGGTGATAACTCAATTGGCGAATTTTATTCAATAGCCATAACTAACAATCATCAAAAAGCTGACACTGGAACAAAAATGATTCATTTAGGAAAAAACACTAAAAGTAAAATAATTTCTAAAGGAATTAGTGCTGGTTTTTCAGATATGACTTATAGAGGTTTAGTTGACATTAATTCAAAAGCTAAAAACTCGAGCAACTATACGCAGTGTGACTCACTTTTAATGGGTAATAAATGTGGAGCACATACAGTTCCTTATATCAAAAATAAAAATTTTGACTCGAACATAGCTCATGAGGCTACAACTTCTAAAATAAGTGAGGAGCAATTACATTATTGTCAACAAAGAGGTTTGAACGCAGAAGAAGCCGTGGGATTGATTGTTAATGGATTTTGTAAAGAAGTCCTTCAGCAATTACCAATGGAGTTTGCAGTTGAAGCTCAGAAATTAGTAGGAATCAGCCTTGAAGGAAGCGTAGGTTAATGCTTAAAATTAATAATTTAAATGCAAGTGTTGAAAATAAGTCAATTTTGAAGGGCTTTTCTTTAAATATAAACCCTGGCGAAGTCCACGCAATTATGGGTCCTAATGGATCAGGTAAAAGTACACTATCTAATATTTTGTCTGGCAAGAAGGGTTATGAAGTTTCAGGCGAAGTTTTATATGAAAATAAAAATCTATTTGATCTTGAAACAGAGGAAAGGGCTCATAAAGGTATATTTTTAGCTTTTCAATATCCTTTAGAAATTCCAGGAGTGAATACAAATATTTTTTTAAAAACATCTTTAAATGCAGTCAGAAAAGCTCGAGGTGAAAAGGAGCTAGATGCTATTGAATTTTTAAAACTTGTTAAAGAAAAAGCAAAAGAACTTAAATTTGATGAAGAAAAATTAAATAGACAGTTAAATGTTGGTTTTTCTGGTGGTGAAAAGAAAAAAAATGAAATTTTACAAATGTCAATGTTGTCACCTAAATTATCTATTTTAGATGAAACAGACTCAGGACTAGACATTGATGCCTTAAAAATTGTTGCTGATGGTGTTAACACACTTAGAAATAAAGATAACTCTTTTTTAATAATTACTCATTATCAAAGATTACTGGATTATATTAAACCTGATTTCGTGCATGTTTTGATGAATGGAAAAATAATAAAGTCTGGTGGACCAGAACTTGCACTCGAGTTGGAAAAAAAAGGATATGAAAGTTTCAATTAAATGACTGAAAAGATACAAATAGATTTTGATAAAATAAATAAATCACTAGATATTTCTGACAAAGATAAAGAATTTAAAAAGAAGTGTTTGAAAAAATTTATAGAAAAAGGTTTTCCAAATAGAAAACAGGAAAATTGGAAATTTATAGACATAAATCAAATTATAAAAAAAAATATTGGTGATTTAAGTTTTTTTAATGATTATTCATTACCAAATGAAATTGACACATCTATTTTTGTTGATGGTTTAGAACATAATAAAATAATTTTTATAAATGGAAGAATAGAAAAAATTGATTTTAATTACGAAGATAAGAATAAGATTGAAATAAATGATGAAATAGAAAAAAAAGATTTAATTGAAAGTGAAAATTCATTAATTTATTTAAATAATGCATTTACAAATAAGACATTCAAAATTTCAATTAAAGAAAATTATACATTAAATAAACCTCTTATAATTTATCATACAACTAATCAAAAAATAAAATCAAAAAGTATTAATTTAAGATTAGATTTTGATCTAGAACAAAATAGCTCATTAAAACTAATTGATTTTTTTGCTGATAGTGCAGATAAAAATTTTATTAATATTCTATACAACTTTAATTTGAAAAAAGACTCAATTCTTAAAAATTATAAAATTGATAAATTTAAAAATGATAATTTAAAATATTCATTCAACAATATGGAGCAAGATACCAATAGTGTTTCAGAAACATTTATTTTATCTGCTGGGTCTAATTATTTTAAAAATGAAATTAATTGTAATCTCAAAGGTAAATACTCTTCAGCTTTTGTTAACGGTATTTTTTCATTAAAAGAAAATCAACAACATGAAATTAGAACTACAATTAATCATTTGGTAGAAAATACTAAAAGTTATCAATTAATTAAAAGTGTTTTAGGAAAACTATCAAAAGCTGCATATCAGGGAAAAATATTTGTTAATTCTAAAGCACAAAAGACTGATGGTTATCAGTTAAGTAAAGCAATTTTATTGGATGAAACATCAGAGTTTAATGCGAAACCAGAATTAGAAATATACGCAGATGATGTAAAATGTTCTCATGGATCAGCATCAGGAAGTTTAAATGAAAATTCAATTTTTTATTTGATGTCACGAGGTTTAAACTATCAGCAATCAAAAGAACTTTTGATTAATGGCTTTTTATTAGATGTGGTTGAAAAAATTACTGACTCAGAAATTAAAAATTTAATTAAGAACATGATTGGATTAAAAGAATGAATATAGATAAGATTAAAAAAGAATTTCCAATTTTTGATGAAAAAATTCAGAATAATGATCTAGTTTATTTAGATAGTGCTAATTCATCACAAAAACCAAAGATTGTTTTAGATAGAATAAATGACTTTTATTCTAAACAATTTTCTAATGTTGGTAGGAGTTTACATTATTTAGCCGTAGCAGCGACAAATTTATATGAAAATACAAGATCCTCAGTTCAAAAATATATTAATGCTAAAGATAAAAATGAAATTGTTTTTACTAAAGGTGCAACAGAGGCTTTAAATTTAGTAGCAAATACTCTTGGTCAAACTATTATTGAGCCAAATGATGAAATTTTGATAACTGAATTGGAACATCACTCAAATTATGTGCCCTGGCATTTTTTGAGGAAATCTAAGAATGTTAAAATAAAGTTTGCTGAAATAAATGATGATGGCGATATTCCCATAGAAAACATAGAAAAAGAAATAACAGATAAAACTAAAGTAATAGCAATAACTCATCTCTCAAATGTCACTGGCGCTGTCTTACCTATTAAAGAAATTACTCAGTTGGCTCATTCAAAAGGAATAATAGTAGTAGTTGATGGTTGTCAAGGTGGACCACATTTAAAATTAGACATGCAAGATCTAGATTGTGATTTCTATGCAATATCATGTCACAAAATGTATGGACCAACAGGACTTGGTGTTTTGTATGGAAAAAAGAAATGGCTTGAACAACTTCCTCCTTATCAAGGTGGTGGAGGAATGATTAATGAGGTTAAAAAAGATAGAATTTCATATGGCGAGCTTCCAAACAAATATGAAGCAGGGACAATGGCAACAGCGCAAGTAATTGCTTTTGATCAATCAATAAAATTTCTTGAGAGTATTGGAATTGAAAATATAATTAATCATGAAAAAGAACTAATTGAATATGGTCAAGAAATTTTACAAAAAAATAATTCTGTTAAATTAATTGGAAATCCTAAAGATAGAGGTGGTGTATTATCTTTTACCATTGAAGGTGTACATCCACATGATATTGCAACTATTTTAGATGAAACAGGAGTTGCAATCAGGGCAGGTCATCATTGTTGTCAAATTCTGCATGACAAATTAGGTATTCCAGCAAGTGCGAGAGCCTCATTAGGAGTTTATAATACTAAAGATGATTTAGATAGATTAAATGAAGGAATTAATAATTGTAAAAAAATTTTTGATTTAAAATGAATTTAAAAGAACTATATCAAGAAATAATTTTAGAGCATGGAAAAAATCCTAGAAATTTAGGTAAGGCAGAAAATTTTAATAAAGATGCCAAAGGAAATAATCCTTTATGTGGTGACAATGTTCATGTTTATCTAAAATTAAATGAACAAAGAAAAGTAGAGGATATTTCTTTTGAGGGCAGCGGATGTGCAATATCTATGGCTTCAGCTTCAATAATGACAGATTTGATAAAAGGTAAAAGTGATAATGAAGCTAAAGAAATTATTGAAGACTTTTTAGGAATGATAAAAGAAAATCCAGAACTTAAAAATAATATTTTAAAAGAAGATGATAAAACAAAATTAATGTGTCTTTCAGGAGTTAAACAATATCCAATGAGAGTTAAATGTGCTACTTTATCTTGGCATACTTTAGTTTCAGCTATGGAAAATGAAGGTAAACAAGTAAGTACAGAGGATTGATAATTATGGAAGTCAAAAATAAAATTATTGAGGAAATAAGAAAAATTTACGATCCAGAGTTGCCTGTGAATATTTATGAACTTGGTTTGATTTATGATATTCAAGTTAAAGGTAGAAAGGCTCAGATTAAAATGACATTAACTACACCTAATTGCCCTGTTGCAGAAAGTTTACCTAAAGAAGTGAAAGAGGGTGCATTACAAGTAGAAGAAATCGATGATGTTGATCTTCAATTGGTTTGGGACCCACCATGGACAAAAGATATGATGTCAGATGCAGCAAAATTGGAGTTAAATTTATAATGAACCCAATAATTAAATTAAGTGATAATGCGGCTAACAGAATTAAAGAAATAATGTCTAGTGCAGAAAAAGATGCTTTAGGTGTAAGAGTTTCTGTAAAATCTGGTGGATGTGCTGGTATGTCTTATGTTATGGAGTATTCAAAAAAACTAAATCCTAATGATGAAGTAATTGAGGATAAAGGAGTAAAAGTATTTATAGACTCTGCTGCTGTTATGTATTTATTAGGCACAGAAATGGACTATAAAAAAGAGGATTTTTCCTCTACTTTTGTATTTAATAATCCTAACGAAACAGAGCGTTGTGGTTGCGGAGAGTCTTTCAAAATAGGTTAATTTTAGTATCCCGTAAGTTGCATACCAGTATTGCTAAAAATGCATATCTAGTGTATAAGATTCTTATGAATAAGTTTGAATTTAAAAATCTTGTTAAAGGCCTTAAAGATTCTTTAAAAGAAAAAACTTTTTTTAAAGACTTACGTAAAGAAGTTGAAACTGGTGCAAATGGCACTCAAGATTACGTTGTTAAAAAAGGTATTAACAAAGACACTATTGCTACAACTAAACAGTAATTTAGATTAACTACTGTAATACATCTCGAACTCAACAGGATGAGGTGCATGTTCAAACTTGTGAATTTCTTCAAACTTTAATGCAATATATGCATCAATTTGATCATCAGTAAACACACCACCTTGAGTTAAAAACTCTCTATCTTTATCTAAACTTTCCATAGCTTCTCTTAAAGATCCACAAACAGTTGGTATAGATTTAACTTCCTCAGGTGGCAATTCATACAAATCTTTATCAAAAGATTCTCCTGGGTGAATTTTATTCTTAATCCCATCTAAACCAGCCATTAACATTGCTGCGAAAGTTAAATAAGGATTTCCAGCTGCATCAGGAAATCTAATTTCACATCTTGCACCTTTTTTGCTTAAAGTAATTGGAATTCGACAAGATGCTGATCTGTTTCTTGCAGAATAGGCAAGTAGTACTGGTGCTTCAAATCCTGGAATTAATCTTTTATAACTATTTGTTGTTGAGTTAGCAAATGCATTAATTGCTTTTGCGTGTTTTAAAATTCCACCAATATAATGCAAAGCAGTTTCAGATAATCCAGCGTAAGCTTCTCCAGAAAATACTGGAGTATCACCTTTCCATATAGACTGATGAATGTGCATTCCAGATCCATTATCCCCTGCAACTGGTTTAGGCATAAATGTAGCTGTTTTGCCAAATGAATGTGTCACCATTTGAACAACATATTTGTATAGTTGAACATTATCAGCTTGATTAACTAAAGTACCAAAATACATTCCAAGTTCATGTTGAC
Source organism: uncultured Pelagibacteraceae bacterium (assembly GCA_902570715.1). Lineage (GTDB taxonomy): Bacteria > Pseudomonadota > Alphaproteobacteria > Pelagibacterales > Pelagibacteraceae > Pelagibacter. Next base: position 4,648 of record CACFZB010000002.1, on the reverse strand, counting down.
TTGGTGCAACTTCATGATGATGTTTTTCAACTTTAATTCCAACTTCCTTTAAATTCTTTAAATACTCCCCACGCATATCTTGTTCACTATCAACTGGGGGAACTGGAAAATAACCACCTTTAATCGGAGGTCTATGACCCATATTTCCATTTTCATATTCTTTACCCGAATTGTATGGACCTTCTTTGCTATCAATTTTAAATCCACATTCATTCATATCATTTTTTATTCTTACGTCATCAAAAACGAAAAATTCTGGCTCTGGTCCAAAAAAAGCTTTATCACCAATCCCTGTTGATTTTAAATATTCCTCAGCTTTTTTGGCAACACCTCTTGGATCTCTTTCATAAGGAGTTTTTTTTATCGCATCTAAAATATCGCAAAAAAGAACGACAGTGTTATGTGATGTAAACGGATCTAAGAAAAATCTAGATAAATCTGGTTTTAAAATCATATCAGATTCATTAATTGCTTTCCAACCAGCTATAGAAGAGCCATCAAAAAATACACCATCATTCAACATCCCATCATCAACTGCTGTAGAGTCCATTGTTAAATGTTGAAGTTTACCTCTTGGATCTGTAAATCTTAAATCCACAAATTCAGCTTCTTTTTCTTTAATAAATTTTAAAACATCGCTAGCACTCATATTCTCTCCTATATAAATCTCGGGTATTGTGATACCAAATAAAGACTGATAAAGAATGCTCTTTTAATTAATAACACCTATGCAATTTTTACATATGTGTGTATTTTACAATATAAATAAACAACAATTTTAAGTTGAACTATGTCTACATTAGATAAAGAGCCAGTTAAAAGAGTTGAAAAATTTCTAAAAAATTTTGATCCTAAATTTGATATTATTTTACTTGATACTTCAGCTAGAACAGCCTTGGAGGCAGCTTCCTCATTAAAATGCGAAGTTGGAGCAATAGTTAAAAGTTTACTTTTCAAAACTGAAAATACATTCACGTTATGTTTAATTGCTGGAGATAAAAAAGCGTCATTAAATAAGATTAAAAAAACTTTAAATATTAAAGATGCCTCAATGGCTTCTGCTGATGAGGTTAAAAATATAACAGGATTTACAATTGGAGGTGTTTCACCAGTGGGCCATTTAAATAAGATTGATGTTTATATTGATAATTCGTTAGAAAGATTTGAAAATTTATATGCAGCCGCTGGACATCCTAATTGTGTATTTAAGATTAATTTTGAGGATTTGCAAAAAATTACAAATGGGTTAATTAAGGAAATTTCCGAATGAGACAACCTAAACTATTTGATTATTTATTACTTACAATATTAGCATTAATTTGGGCTTCTGCATTTTTCAACATTAAGATTGCAACTTACTCATATGGACCTGTTACTATAGCTTTTTTAAGAGTTTTTTTTGGAGCAATTCCTGTTTTACTTCTTTGTTATTATAAGAAAATTAAAATTGAAGCATTTTCAAAAGATTGGCATTGGTTTGCAATGATAGGTTTTATTAATTTAGTAGCTCCATTTTTTTTAATTGCTTATGGAGTAAAATCAGTTCAAAGTAATTTGGCAGCAATATTAATGTCCACAACACCTTTAAGCTCAACGGTGCTAGCACATTTCTACACTAAAAATGAAAAATTTAATTTTATTAAAACAATTGGAATATTAATTGGATTTTCAGGAATTATATTTTTATTTTCTGACAATCTGTTGATTGATGAAAATAATTTTACATCTGCATTATTAATTTTATTAGGTTCTACATGCTATGTTATTGGAGGTGTTTTGACCCTTAAGATTAGTAAGAAAAAAAATGAGAATGTTACAGGATCAATTTTAATTTGGGCTACAATTATTTTAATTCCTCTAGTAAGTTTAATTGAGCAACCATGGGAAATAAATCCTAGATTAGACTCAACTGTTTCAGTAATCTATCTTGGATTAGTTTCAACAGGAATTGCTTGGTTGTTGAGATTTAGAATTTTAGTTAATAATGGATTAATTTTTCAGTCACAAGTTTCTTATTTAATACCAATTTTTGGTACAATATTAAGTTATATTTTCTTAAAAGAGCTAATTACTATAAAAGTATTAATTTCATTAATAGCAGTTTGTGTTGGTATTTATTTTGTAAGAAAAGCAGATTATCAAAAAATTATTTAAGTTTTGAAAAAGCTTTAATATGTGAAGGTCTTGTTTCGCAACACCCACCAAGAATAGTTGCACCCGCATCATGAAATTTTTTTGCAAATTCAGCCATCTTATCTGGTGTTAAGTCTTTACGTTGACCTAAAAATTCATTTGGATTTCCTGTTTTACTTTTTTTATAGGCTCCAGTGTAATTTGGTTTTGGATTAGTTTTTATAAAACCATTTAATTTGAATCCAAATGGAATATTTAAATTTTTTATTTCTTTAAGATTTAAATCATAATTTTCTGGGGAAATACAAGATAAGATTATCCCAAGTAATTTATCATGATTAATCTTTGTAATAATTTCAGAAATCCTCTCACCACTTGGTAATTTTGTTCCTTCAGAAATATGAGCTCCAATTAGATATGGTTTATTAAATTCTTTAATACATTCAATAGCAATTTTAAATTCTCTTACACTACTTAAAACATCAAAATAAAAAAAATCTATATAAGGATTGAGTATTTGTGCCTGACTGTAAAAATCATCTCTTATTTCATTTTTTGATCTTGTGTCAGCTTCATAGGTTAAATACTGAGGTGGCAATCCACCAGCAATTAGTATTTCAGGATATAGCTTTTTTACTTTTTGAGCAATTTCTCCAGCTTTATTATTTAAATATTCAAATTTATCTTCTACATTATTGTCTCTCAATCTTGTCTTTCTGGTAGTAAATGTAGTTGTCACAATCACCTCAGCACCAGCTTTTATAAAGTCTACATGTGTATCTAATAAAAGTTGATGATATTTATCTTGCAGTAATGCATTTGCACTCCATAAAGTTCCATTAGGCTCCATACCTCTTGCAAGAAGTTCTTGACCCATTCCACCATCTAAAATTCTTGTTTTTTTAAAAAAATTAATATCCATAATAACCTAACCTTTTTAGTACTTCAGCTTTATGCTAGGCGTACAATATAGTTCAAAAGCCTACAGATTGATTATTATGGGATTTCCATTTTAGCTGTTATGCCCGCAATAGGATCAAATCGGCTATTAAACTATATTTAATATTTATGAATTAATCAAATATAATTTATAAAAAAACTCTAATTCCCATTCGTATTGATACAAACATTACTAACAGAGCAGTTATTACAGCAAGAACTCTACTAGTAAAAATTTTTAGGTTTAAATAATTGCCTAAAAGTCCTCCCAGAAAAACGCACATGAATAAAGGTATATAATTTGATATTTCAGTTATAATATTTTCCTTTGTAAGTTGTCCAAATACCCCTGAAATAGAATTAACCAATATAAATAAAGAAGCAGTTGTAACAATTATCTTTGGCTTTTCTGCTTTAAGTAAAAAAAGAATTGGACTGAGGAATATTCCACCCCCAATACCCACAATACCAGAAATTAATCCTAGAACCGAACCAATAACTAAAGAAATTAAGAAATTTAATTTTTTAATTGTTAAATTATCTTTCGAGTAAGATTTATTGTTAATTAATAACAAAATACCTGCAACAGAAAGAACAAAAAATAATAGATATTCGAAAATATCTTTCTCAATTTTTAATGTTCCACCAAAAAAAGCTAATGGAACTGATCCTATCAAAAAAGGAAGTAGTAATTTAAAGTTATGATTTCCAGCACGTATATAATTAAAAGAATTACCTGAAACTACTATAATATTACACAAAAGCGCAATTATTGGAAAAATGAAGTAAGGAATATCCCATATAAGTAAAAGAGCCAAGTAGGTAGATCCTCCACCAAAACCAACACTTGAATATAAAATTGCTGTTATAAAAAATAATATTGATAATATAATCATACAAAAATTTTTTTTATGAAAGTAAATATAGCACTATTAACTGTAACAGATACAAGAACAATTGATAATGATAAATCTGGAGGTATTTTAGTAAATAAAATTAAAGAAGCTAATCATAATTTGATAGATAGAAAAATATGTAAAGATAATAAAGATGAGATAGTTTTAATTTTAAAAGAATGGTTAAAAAATGAAAAAATTGATGCAATCATCACAACCGGTGGAACGGGCTTAACTGGAAGAGATATAACTCCAGAGGCCTTAGATGAAATTGCAGATAAACATATTCCAGGGTTTGGGGAAGTATTTAGAAATATAAGTTTAAAAACAGTTGGCACATCAGCCATTCAATCTAGAGCTTGTGCAGTTTTAGCTAATGGAAAATATGTTTTTGCTTTACCAGGTTCATCAGGTGGTGTTACAGATGCTTGGGATGGAATTTTAAAACATCAGTTAGATGTTAATCATAAACCTTGTAATTTTATTGAATTATTTCCAAGATTAAAAGAAAAATAATTATTTTTGGTATTTATCTTTCCATTCAGAGTAAGGCATTCCATAAACATGTTCTCTTGCATCAGGGTCTGAAATAGTAATTCCTTTTTTTTCAGCTTCTTCTCTGTACCATTTTGATAAACAGTTTCTACAAAAGCCAGCAAGATTCATTAAATCTATATTTT
>CACFZB010000001.1 GCA_902570715.1 uncultured Pelagibacteraceae bacterium | reverse complement strand
CTATTTCGTTTTTTTGATACTCAATTTTTTCAAATGAAATATCTTTAAATTTTACAGTAATATTTTGTGTTCCTAAATATTTGTTTCTATTTTGAAGAACATGACTAATTTTATAGATACCAAAACCCCCGTAAGCAGATCTAACTTCATAAGGATCTGAGTTTAAAGGAAATTGAAATTTTTTTTTATTAAGAAAATTCAATTTTAAATCATTTAAAATACGATTGTCTATTTTTTGTTTTGAACTCATTTTTTTAGTCGCAAAGTTGAGAGCTTCTACCCAGAAATCATTTTTACAATAGTTATTATCTAATAGTCCCCACATATCATAATAATTTCCAGGTTGGTTAGAGAAAACACCTGCAATTTTTTTATCCGATAGCAAAAAATTTACAGCTTTAAATATGTTAATATCATCAATTTTAAAAAGGCTTCGATTATCAAAATCAAGAATTATAAGAAGATCGCAAGTAGATAAATAATTAAGATTTCTTATTTTTTCTATAATTAAATTTCTAGCTAATTCTAATCTTTTTCCTCTACAAGGTTGATCTTCAAATTCATCTTTAAAAAAAATTAGATTGGTTTCACTTTTGTAAGTGGATAATATTTCTTTTGACTTATCTTTTGAACCATTCTCAACAATTAAAGTATAAGATGATTTAAACAATTTTTTATAATCATTAATATTTTCTAAAACTTTAGGTAAATATTTTTCACAGTTTTTAGCACACCCTGCAAAAACAACTTTTAAATCGCTTAGATTTTTCATTTTATAAAGATCTCATTATTAAATCTAAATATTTTTTTGAATTTTTTTTAAAATCAAACCTGTTTAAATTTTTTAAACCTATTGAAATTTTTTTTTTTATACTGCTTTTATCTTTATTAAAATAGAATAGAGTTATCTTTTTTGATAATTCATTTGCATCATCCATTTTAATTAAATCACCCGCTTTTCCTCCTAAAAGGATTTCTTTAGGACCAGTTGGGCAATTTGTAGAAATAATGTATTTTTTTAAATATTGAGCTTCAATCAAGACGTTTGGTAAACCTTCAAATTTTGAAGTTAATACCAATAAATCACTTTGATTAAGATACTGCATAGCTTTTTTAGTATACTCGATCAAAGAAACTCTATTTTCTAAAGATTTTTCGTATATATAATTTTTTATATTTGGTTTCATGTATCCACTTCCAATAATATATGCTTGAAATTTAAATTTATCCTTAATTAAATCTAAAGAATCTAAAAACATAAAGGGATTTTTTTGGTCCACCAATCTACCTATAAAAACAATTTTTAAAATTTTTTTAGCAGAGTTAAAATATCTTTTACTTGTTTTAATACTTCCTGAAATTGATCTTTTATTAAAAGGTGCATAAATACAATGTGTTTTAACGTCAAATTTTTTGTCAATTTCTTTTTTAAGTTCTAAACTATTCACAATTATTTCTCTAGGATATTTTAATAAATATTTAAATATTGATTGTTTAAAAATATTTCCAGCCCATCCATATGATGAAGCATTAATCCTTACTATAATTTTTACATTGAAAATTTTTGATACAAATGTTGCAAATAGATTTGAGTTAAACGAAATAATTAGTAAATTTTTTTTTCTTAAAATCAATTTTATCAAAATAAAAATGCAAATTAAATTTTTAATTAATCTACTTTTAAAAAAAATATTCCTAGAGGCATAAATTTTTACTTTCTTATTGAAGTATTTTTTGTCTTCTAAATTTGCAGTCACAACGCTAACATTTTTCAAATGTGATGAAAAATAATTTGTCAATAAAAATAGATTTTTTTCAACTCCTCCTTGATCAATGTTTGGAGAAAATATTATTAATTCTGATTTTTTTTTAATTTGTCTTATCAAAAATATATATCTAATTTAGTTTAGCAATAGCCCAAACTTGCATTGGAAATAATTTGTTATTTTTGTTATCTCTGAAAAAACCATATCTAGTATAAGAGCCGTCTAATCTTAAATCAGCAGTTACACATTTTTTATTACCCCAAGAATTTGTTTTTATATTTTCTAAAGAAAATCCGCATTCGTTTAAAAGATATTTAAGACCATCCTCTGTCCATCTACTACAGTCTATAGGAACATTATGCACACGCACGAGAAAAGGGGTAATAATTAAAAAATAACCGTTATCTTTTAACATTTTAATTACATTTTTTGTTGCTCGATAGGGATATTTTAAATGTTCCCATACATTATCAGCAATTATTAAATCATATTTTTTTTCAATATTAATTTCTTTACAAATATCATATTCGGGAAAATTCATCGTATTGTAAGTTTTAAATTTAAAATTATTTTTCCAATACTCACCTGCGGAAATTTCTAGAACGTCTAGATTTTTAAAATCCAAGAAACCAATATCCTCTTTAATATTTTTATAAGATACGTGTCTATGCCAATATTCAAGATTAAAACCAAATTTCATTGTAAAGGTTTTAATCTTTTTCACTAAATCTCTATTTTTTTTAAATTTTTTTTCAAAAAAGCTTTGCAAAGACATCTCAAATATTTATAGCTTTTAATAAATAATAATTCAATGGATTATAAATTAGTTCAATAGTTGGTGGGCCGTGTTGGTTACGCTCCAACTACCCCTGCAATGTCAATGCAGTACTCTACTATTGAGCTAACGGCCCTAATAAGATTTTCTATTAACTTTCTAAGAAACTTTTTAATTGTTTTGATCTGCTAGGGTGTTTTAATTTTCTTAAAGCTTTAGCTTCAATTTGTCTTATTCTTTCTCTTGTAACCGAAAATTGTAATCCAACTTCTTCTAGGGTATGGTCAGTATTCATCCCAACCCCAAATCTCATTCTCAACACTCTCTCCTCTCTAGGAGTTAAGGTCGATAGAATTTTTGTGGTTGCCTCTCCTAAATTAGATTTTATCGCTTGCTCTAAAGGAGCCAAAGCTTTAGTATCTTCTATAAAATCTCCTAAACTACTATCTTCTTCATCCCCAACTGGTTTCTCTAAAGAAACAGGCTCTTTAGAAATTTTTAAAACTTTTCTTACTTTATCTAAAGGCATTCTTAATTTCTTTGCCAGTTCCTCAGGTGTTGCCTCCCTTCCAAATTCACTAAGTATTAACCTTTGAGTTCTTACTATTTTATTTATTGTCTCAATCATGTGTACAGGGATTCTAATTGTTCTTGCTTGATCAGCGATAGATCTAGTTATTGCTTGTCTAATCCACCATGTTGCATAAGTTGAAAATTTGTAGCCTCTTCTATACTCAAATTTATCTACTGCTTTCATTAAACCAATATTACCCTCTTGAATCAAATCAAGAAACTGAAGACCTCTATTAGTATATTTTTTTGCAATTGATATTACTAACCTTAAGTTAGCTTCAACCATCTCTTTTTTTGCAATTCTTGACTCTTTTTCACCTTTTTGAATTCTACTTACAATTTTTTTATAATCAGTTACTGAAATTCCAAGTTTATGACTAATCTCAATTAATCTTTCTTTGATATTTTTAAATTGCTCTTTATTTTTTGCAAAAAATTGCTTCCATAAAGTGTTGGTGTCCAAAAATTTTTTTAGATTAGGATTAATCTCATTACCAACATAAAATTTAATAAACTCATTTCTTGGAATTTTGTGGTCTATCGCTAGCCTTAAAAGATTACCTTCTAATGAAATTACTTTTTTATTTTCTACATAATGCTTTTGCACCAACTCCTCTAAAACTGATGGAGATAACTGTAGAGATTTTATATTTTCCAATATATCATTAACGAGTTTTTCATAAGTTTTTTCCTTTGCTGGGGAAAAAATTTGTGAATTTAAAATACAGTTTAATTTATCTTTTTGATATTTTATAAGCTTATTATATTCTTTTGTTAAGTGATTTACAGTTTTTAAAACTTTTGGTTTTATTTCAGATTCCATTGCAGCTAATGTAGGATTAAAATCATCATCCTCATCACCTGAATTTTCTTCATCCTTTTCTAAATCTGCAGAGTTTTTTTGTTTTGCACTTGGGCCCGTAGTTTCATCTTCCATATAATTTGTATCTATATCTATAATCTCTCTAACTAAAATTTCATCTTTTTGAAGTTTATCATTCCACTCAAAAAATTGTTGAGCTGTAATTGGACTTTGCGACAACGCAATTAACATTACATCTTTTCCTGCCTCTATCCTTTTTGCAATTGCTATTTCTCCTTCTCTAGAAAGTAATTCAACACCTCCCATTTCTCGTAAATACATTCTTATAGGATCATCGCTTTTCTCAATTGTTTTTCCCTCCTCTTTTGAAGAGTTTTCTTTTTTTCTCAAAACTTTAAAATCAGATTTTTTTTCAACTAAACTTATATTTTCGTCCAAGATATGAATAAAAGCCTGTGCTAAATTCTCATCAGATAAATTTCTCTTTCCTAGAGATTTACTCAATTCTTCGTGTGTGATAAAACCTCTATGGGTTCCACGACCCATAAGTCTAGCAAACGATTTTGTAATTATTCTTTCCACAGTAATTTGAATTAAAAGACTTATATAATATCAAATTTTTAAAAATCCATTAATTATTTGCAACGTTTAATTGATATTTTGCTTTTTTTTAAGCTCTTTTAGCTCATTAAATGTGGTCTCGCTCATGTCAACTGAAAACCTCGATTCTAATTCTTGGATTCTGAACTCAAGATCATAATTCATCAGATCTCTTGAGATATCGTCTAATAACTCAATAGTTTTTTGATCATCATCAGCTTGATTTTTAAGAATATGTTTGATGGGTGCAAATTTGTTTATTTTTTCTAACAATTGACTATCTAACTTTAAATCTTCAATTGTAATTTGCTCTCCAGTTTTCAGCTTCTCAATTATTAGTTCAAATATCTTTTTATTAACTTCAGTAAATAATTTAATATTTTCAATTAAATGTATATTTGCTTGTAATAAATTTAAATTATTCATTGCTAAATATAATAAAGAGAATTCTTTAAGCTCTACACCAGTCAGTGATTGACTATCATTAAAATGCTTCTTGGTAGTATCTAGTGATTTTGCTCTTTTAACAAAAAACTTTTTCTTATTTTGATTAGAATGAGGTGTTAATTCTGCGATTTTTTCTAAGAAATATTCTAATACATATTTTTTTATAAAATTGTCTTTAATTGTGTTTGCAATACTTCTCAATTTTTTTTCAAAAATTGCTAACGAGGAAGGATTGTTTTCTGTTTGTTTTTTATAATGATTAAAAATAAATTTATGAATAGATAACTTGCTTTGTTTAGTAAATTCAATAAAATTAGCTTTACCATTTTTATTCACATAGCTATCAGGATCTTCCTTGTTTGGTAAAAATAAAAAAGAAATTTGTTTTTCGGGTTTTAATTCTTTAATAGAATTCTCTGCTGCTCTTAATGCTGCTTTATAACCACTTTCATCACCATCAAAGCAAATAATGATATCATCAAAAAATTGGTTAAGAGTTAAAATTTGTTTATCTGTTAAAGAAGTTCCAAGATTTGCAACTGCATTTTCGAGACCATTTTTACTTAAACCAACTACATCCATATAACCCTCGACTAAATAAATGTGATCTATTTTGTTAGAAAGTTTTCTAGCTACATCTAAATTATATAAATTGGATCCTTTTTTAAAAAAATTCGTTTCAGGTGAGTTTATATATTTAGCTAAATAGTCTAGATTTTCAATTATTCTTCCACCTAGTGCTATAGGTTGACCTGAAATGTTATTGATTGGAAAAATTAATCTCCCTCTAAATCTTTCAACATATATTTTCTTTTTTTCATCCAAATAAAACAAACCAGTTTCAGTTAAAGTTTGCTCACTATAATTATCTTTTAATTTTTCATAGAAATTTGGATTTTTTTGTATATATCCAATTTTAAATTTTTTAACCTCTTCTTTAGTTATAGATCTATTTTTTAAATAATCTCTAGCAACAGAACAACTCTCATTTTTTAACAATTCGTTATGATAAAAATCTACATATTGACTAAAGATTGATTGGTATTCTTTCCACTTTTTTTCTCTTTCCTCATCTTGTTTTGAGAACATATAAGGTTGCATCCCAGCTAATTGGGCTAAATGTTTTACTGCCTCACCAAATTTAAGATTTTGAATTTTCATTACAAAATCAAAAATGTTTCCATGCTCTGATGTTGCAAAACAATGATAAAATTCTTTTTCATCATTAACTGTAAAAGATGGGGTCTTCTCATTTTTAAATGGTGATAAACCAACAAATTCTTTTCCCCTTTTCTTTAGAGCAACAGATTTTGATACAACTGTTGAAACTTTTAATCTTGTTTTAATTTCATCAAGATATTCTTTAGGATACTTCATCACTTGTTTAATAATTCTTTTATTAAAGAACCTGCTTTTGCAAAATCAATTTCATCTGAATGCAGTTTTTTTAATTCACCCATTACTTTTCCCATGTCTTTAACTGAATTTGCACCAAGTTTTGAAATCAGTTCTGCACAAATTTTTTTAGTTTCTTCCTCACCAAGCTGTTTTGGTAAAAAACCAGTTAAAATATCATATTCATTCTGTTCAATTTCCAGAAGATCTGTTCTGTTATTTTTTTTGTAAATATCAATTGATTCGGCTCTTTGTTTTACCATTTTTTTTAGAAGTTTTTTAATATCATCATCGTCTGTTTCCTTTTTATTTGGGCCAGATCTATTTGATATATCCAAATCCTTAATTGAGGATAAAATTAACCTATAAGTTGATATTTTGCTTTTATCTTTTGATTTTAAAGCATTTTTATATTCAGTTTCGATTGTTTCTTTAAGTGCCATAATTTTTTAATCTACTTCAAAGAAAAAAATGTTCAAAAGAAAAATTGTTTTTTTACAATTTTATAATACATCTCTGTTGCGATAATAAACCAATTATTGTATTAACCTTTAACTTATGAGTTGTAATTGATCAAAAAAGTAAAAAAAATTAACTCAAAAAATTCACAAATTAACACAGGCATTTTAGTTCTTGAAAATAAGAGGATTTTTAAGGGAATTGGAATTGGTTATCAAGGAGAGGCTACAGGAGAAGTTTGCTTTAATACTTCTTTAACTGGTTACCAAGAAATTATTTCTGATCCTTCCTATGCGGGTCAGATTATTAACTTTACATTTCCACATATTGGAAATGTTGGAACTAACAAAGAGGATATTGAGTCTGATAAAATATGGACTAGAGGCGTAATCTTAAATTCTGAAATAACGTCTCCATCTAATTATAGAGCATTTTTGGATTTAGATACCTGGCTTAAAAAAAACAAAATTGTTGGAATCACAGGACTAGACACTAGAAGTTTAACAAACTTTATTAGAGATAAAGGAGCGCCCAAGGGAACAATTTCTTATTCAAAAAGTGGAAAATTTAATATTAGCAAGTTAACAAACTCAACCATTAAATGGAGTGGATTAAAAAATTTTGATCTCGCAGAAACTGTAACTACTTCAAAAAACTATATTTGGAAAGGCCTTAAAACTTGGAAGAAAGAAATTGGATATAAAAAAAATACAAAAAATTTCTTTCATGTGGTTGCAATTGATTATGGAATAAAGAAAAATATTTTAAGATATTTTTCAGACTTTAAATGTAAAGTAACAGTCGTATCTTGTAAAACTTCTGCAGAAAAAATAATAAAACTTAAACCAGATGGAATATTTTTATCCAATGGTCCTGGTGATCCTGCGGCAACAGGAAAATATGCAATAGGAATTCTTAATAAATTAATTAAAAAAAATTTACCTATATTTGGGATTTGTTTAGGTCATCAAATTTTAGCATTGGCCTTAGGTGGAAAAACTAAAAAAATGAAGTTAGGACATAGAGGTGCAAATCATCCAGTAAAAAATTTAATTCATGATAAAGTTGAAATCACCAGTCAAAATCATGGTTTTGTAGTTGTTGAAGAAACTTTACCAAAAAAAGTTGAAGTAACTCATAAATCTCTTTTTGATAATACTATTGAAGGGATAAGACTTAAAAATAGACCAATATTTTCAGTACAATATCATCCTGAGTCAAACCCTGGGCCACAGGATAGTGTCTACTTATTTCAAGAATTTATTAATAACATAAAAAAAAATGCCAAAAAGAAAAGATATTAAAAGAATATTGGTTGTAGGTGCTGGACCCATTATCATTGGTCAAGCATGTGAGTTTGATTATTCAGGCACACAAGCTTGTAAGGCATTAAAAGATGAGGGTTACAAAGTAATTTTAATTAACTCAAATCCTGCAACTATTATGACTGATCCTGATGTTGCAGATAAAACTTATATAGAACCTATAACATTAGAAGTTTTAGAAAAAATTCTTAGAAAGGAAAAACCAGATGCAATTCTACCAACTATGGGTGGTCAGACTGCACTTAATCTTGCAATGGAAGCTGAGAAAAAGGGGATTTTAAAAAAATATAAAATTGAACTCATAGGGGCAAACTCTAAGGCAATTGCTAATGCAGAGGATAGAAAAAAGTTCAGAAAAAATATGATTGATATTGGTTTAGATTTACCTAAATCTGAGATTGTAAACAATATCAACCAAGCATCTAAAGTTTTAAAAAAAATCGGTCTTCCTGCAATTATAAGACCAGCATTTACACTTGGAGGTCTTGGTGGTGGTATAGCTAAAAATAAAAAAGACTATCTTAAAATAATTAAAAATGGGCTTCACGAGTCTCCAGTTAGCCAGGTCTTGGTTGAAGAATGTTTAGAAGGGTGGAAAGAGTTTGAAATGGAGGTTGTAAGAGATAAAAAAGACAACTGCATCATAATCTGCTCAATTGAAAATGTTGATCCAATGGGAATACATACTGGTGACTCTGTAACTGTTGCTCCAGCACTTACATTAACTGATAAAGAATACCAAGTAATGAGAAATGCTTCTATTGCGTGTTTAAGAAAAATTGGAGTAGAGACAGGTGGATCAAATGTTCAATTTGCTATAAATCCTAAAAATGGCCGAATGGTTGTAATTGAAATGAACCCAAGAGTATCAAGATCATCGGCACTTGCATCAAAAGCTACTGGATTTCCGATTGCAAAGGTTGCTGCAAAACTTGCAGTTGGTTACACTTTGGATGAATTAAAGAATGAAATCACCAAAGTGACACCTGCCTCATTTGAACCAAGTATTGATTATGTAGTAACAAAAATTCCACGATTTACTTTTGAAAAATTTTCAACATCTTCAGCAACTCTAGGAACATCTATGAAATCAGTTGGTGAAGCAATGGCTATAGGAAGAAATTTCAAAGAGTCTCTTCAGAAAGCATTAGTGTCTCTTGAAACTGGTTTTTCAGGATTAGATAGAATATTTGATTTAGATAAAAAGCAAATTGAGAAAAAGCTGAAAGAAAATATTCCGAATAAACTATTACTTGTTGCAGAAGCGATTAGAAAAAAAATTAATTTAAAAAGAATATTTAACTTATCCAAAATTGATCCGTGGTTTTTAGAGCAAATTGAAGAAATAGTAAACAATGAAATTAAAATTAAAAGGAATGGTTTGCCCAAGAATTTCAATGAATTTAATAGAATAAAATCAATAGGTTTTTCTGATAAAAAATTATCAGAATTATCAAATTTATCTGAAGAAATTGTTAGAAGAAAAAGATCTGCACTTAAAGTGTTACCTGTATACAAAAAAGTAGATACGTGTGCTGCAGAATTCAAATCTTTCACCCCTTACATGTATTCAACATATCAAAGAAATTTTTCAATAAGCTCAGAGTGTGAAGCAAAGCCTTCTAATACAAAAAAAATAATTATTCTTGGTGGTGGTCCTAATAGAATTGGGCAAGGTATTGAATTTGATTATTGCTGTTGTCAGGCAAGCTTTGCATTAAAAGATGTGGGTTTTGAGACTATAATGGTAAATTGTAATCCTGAAACAGTATCAACAGATTATGATACAAGCGATCGATTATATTTTGAACCTCTAAAAGAAGAATATGTTTTTAATATAATTAAAAAAGAACAAGAGGCAGGAAATCTTGTTGGCATAATAACGCAATTTGGTGGTCAAACGCCAATTAAACTTGCAAAATTTCTCCATAAGAACAAGCTTCCAATCTTAGGAACACAATATACTTCTATTGATTTGGCCGAAGATAGAGACCGATTTAGAAAACTTTTAAATAAACTTAAATTAAAACAAGCAGAGAGTGGAATTGCAAAAAATTATAAACAAGCAATTCAAATAGCCGAAAAAATTGGTTTGCCGTTAATTGTCAGGCCTTCTTACGTTTTAGGTGGAAGAGCAATGGAAATTGTTTACGAAAAAAGTAAGTTAAAAATGTTTGTAGATGAAGCTTTTAAAGCTGCTGAAAAAAATCCAATTTTAATAGATAAATTTATTAATCAAGCTATGGAAGTTGATGTTGATGCCTTATCTGATGGAAAAGAAGTGTTCGTTGCTGGTATAATGCAACACATTGAGGAAGCAGGTATACATTCTGGAGATTCTGCGTGCAGCTTGCCACCAATATCAATCAAACCATATCTTATTAAAGAAATTGAAAATCAAACTAAAAAATTGGCATTAGCTTTGAAGGTAAAGGGTTTTATGAATATTCAATTTGCGATAAAAAAAGATAAAATCTATGTAATTGAGGTCAATCCAAGAGCAAGCAGAACAGTTCCTTTTGTCTCAAAAGCAAAAGGTTTACCTCTTGCAAAAATGGCATCTAGAATAATGGCTGGAGAAAATTTATCAAAATTTGATTTAAGAGATAAATCTAAAGGAATGTTTGCAGTCAAAGAGGCTGTATTTCCTTTTAACAAATTTCCTAACAGTGATTTACTTTTAGGTCCAGAAATGAAATCTACTGGAGAAGTAATGGGATTTGACAAAAATTTTGGTATGGCTTTTGCTAAAAGTCAGATTGCAGCTGCCAATTCACTGCCAAAAGAGGGGCTAGCTTTTATATCCTTAAAAAATGCTCATAAAGATGAAGGAATTGCTTTAGCAAGAGAGCTTATAAGACTGAAATTTAAACTTTGTGCAACAAAAGGAACAGCTGATTATATAAAAAAATTTGGAATGAAATGTAAAATAATTAACAAAGTCAGTAGTGGTTCACCACATATTGTCGATGTTTTGGATGCTAAAAAAATTGCTTTAGTTATAAATACTGGTGGTGGTAATAAAGCCTTTAGAATAAGTGATGCAATCGCTTTGAGAAGAGCTACTTTAAAAAATAAAGTTCCTTACTGCACAAATATGTCAACGGCTTATGCATGCCTAGAGGCAATTAAATCACTTAAAACTAAAAAATTAGAAATATCCTCTTTACAAGATATAAAATAATTCACTTCAAGGTTGAACCCAAAATGATTAGTTTTTTTATTGTTAAGTTTCTTTATTTTTTATTAAATATAAAAATAAATTATGAGTTCTGAACTTCACAAATATATTGAAACAGCTATAGAAAAAAAGAAGAATTTGTTTAATGCAGAAGTTTTAGATTTTCCACCAATAGATAAAAAAATAGATATCTCAAAAAAACTTGAGTCAAACTCAAAAAATTATTGGAAAATTAATGATGACTCAAACAAAGATCAGCTTAAAGCAATCACTGGTATTTGCTTTATGATTGGTGTGCTATTTATACTAGGCTTATTAACAAATATAACTTCAGTTTAAATTCAAATTTTATCAGTTAATCAACTTTCCAGTCTGTCGGGAATGTAACATAATTAACTTGAATACAACGTCTTTCTTTTACAATTTTCTTTTTTTCCATTCCATGCCATGTGTCTGGACCGCTTGTAAATATATATCCATAATTATGTTTGTATGGAACTGTTTTAACTTTTTCTAATTTTTTGTTATAAAAGTCAGTTCCTAAATCTTCAGACTCATTTGTTTTATTTACAAAAATCAAACCTGAAACTAATTTTTCTTTAATATCACAATGAGGCTTCAACCAAAAACCTTCTCTGTCACAAATTACTTCAACTCTAACATATGAATTTGATAAATCTTTATTAATCATTTTAGAAATAGTTTCATAAGTTTCTTTTGATTGAAGTTCTTTTACAAAATTTACTAAATTAGGAAATTGAGAAGCATTGTCTCTAGTAATAAAACACCTAAACTTTAATGCTTTACCTCCTGACGCAATTCCCTCTCTAAACTCAGCCGCTCCTCCATCAATAGCTCTTGTCCCGTCATATGATAAATTATGTTTACTCACATCTGGAATATCAGTATTAATTATTTCTTCAATTTGCTCATCAGATAAAGCATTACTATACTCCCAATGATCAAATGGAAATTCATGTTTTTTTGATTGATTTAAAATAGAATTAAGAAAACTCATAATTTTTTATTTTATCTTTTATATATATTGATATTCTATCTGTTTCATTAAGTTTCTTGTAATTCCAATTTTCAATTGAATTGCTCAAATCTTTAATGATATTTAAAGATTTAAAGAGTTCAAAAAATTTTGTAAATCTCTTGTTTTTTTTAATTGGAGTCATTTGTGCTACATAAATTGGTTTTCCAGTAATAGCGGCCTCTGATATCATTGAAGTAGAATCACATGTCACAATTATATAATCTGCTAATTTAAGTGATGAAAGATAAGCCTTTTTATCAACCTCTGAAATAATTATCTGACTACTATCGAAAAAATTTTTTGATAATTCAATTATATTTTGGGGAGTTCTCATTGATGGTATCAAAATTAATTGAAATCCCTCATTAATAAAATTTTTTTTAACTTTCTGAAAAATACTATTAATTTCTTTTTCATTAAAATCATAATATCTGTTTGGACCACCGATTATCAATGAGACTACTTTTTGTTTATTAATTTGGGGTTTTAGATAATCGATATCTTTATTGAGTTCATCCTCTCTCAAATAATGAATTGCACCTTTGCTTTGTATTACATTATTGCCCTTGAGATCATCATGCTCTGGTGAAACTATAAAATCAAAGTTATTTAATGAAACTTTTGGGTCTTGAATATGAATATTCATAATTTTATTTTTAAATTTATTTTTTAAATAAATTGATGGAATGACGCTTTTTCTTCCACAAGAAATAACTATATCGAATTTTTTATCGATTTTGTTCTTAAATACAAAGTTTTGTACTGGAGTCAATCTTGGTGGAATTAGTTTCCAAAAATTATTAAGTTCAATTTTCTCGTGTATAAAATCTAGATCTAGCGCTTTAGCAAGTCCCTCGACTTGGCTGATCATTCCGTGCATTCCTTCTGTCAATAATAAACCTTTTAATTTAGTCATTAATCACTATATAGCTTTCATATGAGTCAAAATCCAACTAAACACACAAAAGTGTTAATAATTGGATCCGGCCCTGCTGGATATACTGCTGCTGTTTATGCTGCAAGAGCAATGCTAAATCCAATACTAGTTTATGGGTCAGAACCAGGTGGCCAGTTAACTACCACCACTGATGTAGAAAATTTTCCAGGATTTGCAGATGTAATTCAAGGACCTTGGTTAATGGATCAAATGAGAGAACAAGCAAAAGCAGTGGGAACTGAAATGATTCAAGATCATATAGCCTCAGTAAATTTAAAATCAAAACCATTTGAAGCTATTGGTGATAGTGGTCAAAAATATACTTCAGATAGTATTATAATTTCTACAGGTGCTCAAGCAAGGTGGTTAAATATAAAGTCTGAACAAGAGTTTAGAGGTTTTGGAGTTTCTGCTTGTGCTACATGTGATGGCTTTTTTTTTAAAGACAAAGAGGTTGCTGTTGTTGGTGGTGGTAATGCAGCGGTGGAAGAAGCTATGTTCCTTACAAAATTTGCATCTAAGGTTAAATTAATTCACAGAAGAGATAGTTTGAGAGCTGAAAAATTGCTTCAAAAGAAGTTAATGGAAAATAAAAAGATTGAAATTATTTGGGACACAGTAGTTGAAGATGTTATTGGGGATGAAAAACCAAAAAATGTTAAAGGAATTAAAATTAAAAATGTTAAAACTAAAAAAGTAAATGAAATGAAACTAGATGGATTATTTATTGCAATTGGTCATGATCCAGCTACTCAGTTATTCAAAGATCAGTTAAATATGGACAAAGAAGGTTATCTAATAACAAAACCTGACTCAACAGAAACAAATATTCCAGGTGTTTATGCGGCTGGAGATGTTAAAGATAAAACATTTAGACAAGCAGTTACTGCAGCTGGTATGGGATGTATGGCTGCCTTAGAAGCAGAAAAATTTTTGTCTCACTAACTTAAATTTTCACAAAAAGATTTGATTCTGTCCATTGCTTTTTGCAAATTTTCCATTGATGTAGCATAAGAAATCCTAAAATATCCATCTAACCCAAAAGCTGATCCTTGGACTACTGCAACGTTCTTTTTTTCAAGTAACTTTTGAACAAAATCATTATCAGTTTTCAATTTTGTTTTTTTATTCAATAAACCTTTGCAACTTGGAAATACATAAAATGCTCCATTGGGAGTCAAACAACTTATTCCTTTAATATTATTTAAACTTTTTACTACAAAATCTCTTCTTTCTTTAAATGCATTAGATCTCTCTTGAATAAAATCTTGTAAACCGTTAAGCGCCTCAACTGCAGCAGCTTGACTTACTGATGAAGGGTTTGAAGTTGATTGAGATTGAATTTTACCTATAGCCTTAATGATATCCTTGGGGCCAGCTGCATATCCAATTCTCCAACCTGTCATTGCATATGATTTACTCACACCATTCATTGTTAATGTTCTGTCTTTTAATTTAGATATTTGAGCGATAGTAAAAAAGTTAAAATTATCATATGTAATGTGTTCATATATATCATCACTTAAAATGTGAACCTTTTTATTTTTTATTAATACTTTGGCTAAATTTTCTATTTCGTCCTTAGTATAACCTGCTCCAGTTGGATTAGATGGAGAATTTAAAATAAGCCATTTTGTTTTTTTTGAAATCGCTTTTTCAAGTTTTTTTGCAGTAAGCTTAAAACCATCTTTTTCATCACATTTAACAATTTTTGGTTTCCCACCAGCTAATAAAACCATATCAGGATATGAAACCCAGAAAGGAGCAGGAATTATCACTTCATCACCTTTGTTTAAAGTTGCCATAAAAGTATTATAAAGAACTTGTTTACCGCCTGTTCCAACTGAAACTTGATCAATTGTATAGTCTAAATTGTTTTCTCTTTTAAACTTTTCAACTATTGCTTTTTTTAAAGCAGGTGTTCCATCAACAGCAGTATATTTTGTGTCGCCATCTTTTATCGCTTGAATTGCTGCATCCTTAATATTATCTGGAGTGTCAAAATCTGGTTCACCAGCTCCTAATCCAATAACATCTTTTCCAGCAGCCCTAAGTTCTCTTGCTTTTTGGGTAACTGCAATAGTTGGGGATGGTTTAATTCTTTTTAAACTGTCTGATATTATGCTCATTGAAATATAAATTAATTCTACTACGTTCTTTAATATATGGAAAATACTTATCAAGATTTAATTACAGATATTCAGAGTAAAAATCCTAAAATTAGTGGAAAACTTGAAGGTGGTAAAAAATTTAAAATAAAATCAGATTTTAAGCCTGCAGGTGATCAACCAGAGGCTATAAAAAAATTAGTTAAAGGAGCAAATAAAGAAGAATTCAATCAAGTATTGCTAGGTGTGACTGGTTCGGGAAAAACTTTTACGATGGCAAAAGTTATTGAAGCAACAAACAGACCAGCATTAATTTTAGCTCCAAACAAGACTCTTGCTGCACAGCTGTATGGTGAAATGAAAACATTTTTTCCTGATAATGCAGTTGAATACTTTGTATCTTATTATGATTATTATACACCTGAAGCCTACGTCCCTAGATCAGATACATATATTGAAAAAGAAGCATCTATTAACGAACAGATAGACAGGATGAGACACTCTGCAACAAGATCTCTTTTAGAGAGAGATGATGTATTAATTGTTGCTAGCGTATCTTGTATTTACGGTTTGGGTTCAGTTGAAGCTTATAGCAAAATGACTTTAACTCTCCAAAAGAATTATGATTATAACAGAGAACAAATAATCAAATCCTTAGTAGCCTTACAATATAAGCGTAATGACCAAAATTTTTACAGAGGTACTTTTAGAGCTCGTGGAGAATATTTAGAAATTTTTCCATCCCATTTAGAAGATAGAGCTTGGAGATTAAGTTTATTTGGGGATAAACTTGAAAAAATTGAAGAGTTCGATCCATTGACAGGTGACCAAGTAAGAGAATTAAGTTTAATTAAAGTTTATGCAAATAGCCATTATATAACTCCAAAACCAACTGTTGAACAAGCGGTTATAAATATAAAAAAAGAATTAGAAATTACTCTTAAAAAACATCGAGCAGAAAATAAATTACTAGAAGCTCAAAGGTTGGAAGAGCGAACTAAATTTGATCTTGAAATGATTGAGGCAACTGGTTCTTGTGCAGGTATTGAAAATTATTCAAGATTTTTATCTGGCAGAAAACCAGGAGAGCCACCGCCTACTCTATTTGAATACTTTCCAGATAATACATTAATTTTTGTTGATGAATGTCATGTAACTGTTCCACAATTAAACGGAATGTATAAAGGGGATAGATCAAGAAAAAGTACTTTAGCTGAATATGGTTTTAGACTTCCTTCATGTATGGACAATAGACCATTAAAATTTGAAGAGTGGGATCTAATGAGAACTCAAACAGTTTTTGTTTCTGCAACTCCTGGACCTTGGGAATTAGAGCAAACAAAAGGTAAGTTCATAGATCAAGTGATAAGACCTACAGGATTAATTGATCCACCTGTTGAAATAAGACCTGCAAAAAATCAAGTGGATGATTTAATGCACGAGTGTAAAAAAGTAATTGAAAATAATCATAGAGTTTTAGTCACAACTCTAACAAAAAAAATGGCTGAAGATTTAACAGAATATCTTCATGAAAATGGAGTTAAAGTAAGATACTTGCATTCAGACATTGATACTCTTGAAAGAATAGAAATTATGAGAGATTTAAGAATGGGAGTTTTCGATGTCCTGGTTGGAATTAATTTATTAAGAGAAGGTTTAGATATTCCAGAATGTGCTTTGGTTGGAATTTTAGATGCAGATAAAGAGGGATTCTTAAGATCTGAAACCTCATTAATACAAACGATAGGAAGAGCCGCTAGAAATGTTGACGGAAAAGTTATTCTATATGCTGATAAAGAAACAAAAAGTATAAAAAAAGCAATTCAAGAAACTGAACGAAGAAGAAAAATTCAATTAGACTATAATAAAAAAAATAAAATTGATGCCAAGACAGTCAAAAAAGAGATTAATGATATTTTAGAGAGTGTTTATGAAAAAGATTATGTAAAAATTAGTGAAGGTTCTAATGTTGGTGGTAATCTTAAAAAACACTTAAAAGCTCTCGATAAAAAAATGAAAGAAGCTGCATCAAACTTGGAATTTGAAGAGGCAGCAAAAATAAGAGATGAAATAAGAAAATTAGAAAGCACAGAACTAGAAATCACATTAAATCCTAAAATAAGACAATATGATGTAAAAAATAAACTTTATCCAAAAGGTAGATCGACAATGGGTATGCCTGGTACTAAAGTCACAAAAAAAAAAGATAAAAAATGGAAGCACAGAGGATAATCATTACAGGAGGAGCAACAAGGATTGGTGCTGCAATAGCTCAAAAATTATCAGGCCCAAATAAGCAAATTGTAATTCAGTATTATAAGTCTAAGTCTAAAGCAGAAAATCTGAAAAAAAAACTTCAAGATGAAGGAACAATAATTTATTTAGTGAGGGGAGATTTAAGTAAAGAAAAAGATATAAATAAAATTATTAAATTTTCTAAATCAAAATTGAAGTATTTTGATTGTTTAATCAATAACGCATCATTATTTGAAAATGATAAATTAGAAAATTTTAGTTCTAAAAGTTGGGAAAATCATATTTCCACAAACCTTAGGGCTCCAGCTATTCTATCTAGAGAGTTCTCAAAAAATATCAAAGGGAAAAATAATAATATTATAAATATAATTGACCAGAGAGTATTTAAACTTACTCCATATTTTTTTTCATATACTTTAAGTAAAACAGGTCTATATACTTTAACCAAAACTAGTGCGATGAGTTTATCGCCAAAAATTCGAGTAAATGGGATAGCTCCCGGTCCTACAGTCAAAAATAAAAGACAGTCAGAAAAACATTTTAAAAGTCAATATTTAGCTACACCGCTCAAACAGCAAGTTGATGTGAACGAGATTTGCAATGCAGTTGACTTTTTTATAAAAAACAGTTCTATTACTGGTCAAGTTTTAGCAATAGATAGTGGTCAAAGCTTAAATTGGCAGACACCAGATATAACAAAAGGGAAGGAATGAAAAAAAATAATCTTAAAATTGTTAAAATTGATAAATCAAAAAGCTTATTTAATTACGAAAAAAAGATTCTTATAAATGAGTTAATTTTAGACTTAAAACTTGGTTATTACGATTTTGAAAAAGAAAAACCTCAAAAAGTAAAATTTAGTCTTGAAATAGACTATCAAGATAAAAAGCCGAGTGATGATAAAGATATTAAATCTATCGTGAACTATGGAACAATTGTTAAACTTATAACAAAGCTTGTAAAAAAGAAGCATTATAATTTTTTAGAAACTTTAGCAGAAGCCGTTTTTGATGAATTATTTAAAGATAAAAGAATTGGCAAGATAATGCTTAAAATTGAAAAATTAGAAATTCTAAAACAATGTTCATCGGTTGGTATTCAAATTACCAAAAAAAGAAGTCATGATAAGTTCTGAAATTGGAAAAGAAGTAATAAAAAAGGAATTGCCTCTAATACCCAAACTACCTGGTGTTTATAGAATGTTAAATGAGAAAGGTGATATCCTTTACGTTGGTAAAGCAAAAAATTTACCCAACAGACTTAAAAACTACACTGCTGAAAAAAATCATATTATTAGAACAGAAAGAATGTTGTCTCAAACAAGAAAGTTAGAAATAACCACAACTTCAAATGAAAGTGAAGCTTTACTGCTTGAAGCTAATTTAATTAAAAAACATAAACCTAAATTTAATATTCTTTTAAGAGATGATAAATCTTTCCCATTCATTTTCATTGGTAATAAGGATAAATGGCCACAGATTAAAAGACATAGAGGAAAAAAAACAAAAGAGGGTTTTTATTTTGGACCTTTTGCTTCGGCAGGCTCAGCTAATTGGACAATTAAAATGATACAAAAAATTTTTCACTTAAGAGTTTGTGATGATACCGTATTTAAGAATAGACAACGTCCTTGTATTTTATATCAAATTAAAAGATGCTCAGGACCATGTGTTGGCTACATAAATGAAAATGATTATAAAAAAACAGTCGAAGACTCCATTGAATTTGTCTCTGGAAAATCACGGAAAATACAAAAGAGTCTCTCAGAACAAATGGAAAAAGCTAGTGATGATTTAGATTTTGAAAAAGCAGTAATTTTGAGAGATAGAATAAAATCTTTAAACATTATTCAATCATCCCAAAGAATTAATGAAGCAAATTTAATTGAGGCCGATGTAATAGCTGGCTACAAAGAGTCTGGTAAAACCTGTATCCAAGTTTTCTTTTATCGTTCAAAGCAAAATTGGGGTAACCAAGCTTTTTTTCCAAAACATGATCCTGATGAAAAATTAAGCGATATACTAAATTCTTTTGTTTCTCAATTTTACGAAAATAAAAGTGTCCCATCTTCAATAATTATATCTGAAGATATAAAAGAAAAAATTTTAATTGAAAAAACTCTTTCTCAAAAAGAGGAAAAACAAATTGATATTTCTGTAGCTAAAAAAGGGTTAAAACTGAAAGTAATTAATCAAGCGATTAAAAATGCAAAAGATAGTTTAAATAGAAAGCTTTATGAAAGTCAGAATAATAGAGAATTGTTCGATGCGGTTGCAGTAAAATTTAATCTAGAAACAAATATTAATTTAATAGAAGTTTACGATAACAGCCATATTCAAGGAACTAATAGTGTTGGAGCATTAATTGCGTATGGTGATGAAGGATTTATAAAGAAAAGATATAGAAAATTTAATATCAAAATGAAAAAAAATGAACAAGATGACTATGGTATGATGAAAGAAGTGCTTAATAGGAGGTTTAAAAGAGCCATCCAAGAAAAAGACAATTATCTTACTTTTCCTGATTTGATCCTAATCGATGGTGGAAAAGGTCAATATTCTGTTGCAAGAGAGGCGCTGAATGAGCTAGGACTTCATGATTTACCAATAGTAGCGATAGCTAAAGGGAAACTAAGAAATAGTGGTAATGAAACTTTTTTTCATAATGGTAAGGAATTTAAATTTCTAAAAAATGACCCTACTCTATTCTTTCTTCAAAGAATAAGAGACGAGTCTCATAGATTTGCTATTAGTGCTCATAGGGCCAAAAGAAAAAAAGGAATTAGCAAGTCATTGCTTGATCAAATCGATGGAATAGGTTCAATTAGAAAAAGAGCTCTATTAAATCATTTTGGCTCTGCAAGAGCAGTCGAGTCTGCAAGTCTTGATGAGATAAAAACGGTTGAGGGTGTAGAAGAAAAAGTTGCAAAAAAAATATATAATTTCTTTCACGAGTAAATGATATGCTTAAAAAAATTCCAAATATATTAACTATTGGTCGGATCTTAATAGTACCATTTTTTGTATTAGCCTTTTACTTGCCGGGCTTCTACGGAGATTTGACCGCTTTAATTTTATTTATTGTTGCATCATTTACAGATTTTCTTGACGGTATGTTGGCAAGGTTTTTAGGTGAAGAGTCTAAACTTGGAGAATTGTTGGATCCTATAGCAGATAAGATTATTGTAGCTACAGCACTTATACTCTTGGTTATGGATGGAACTATTAGAAACTATGAAGTAATTGCAGCAATAATTATTTTAACAAGAGAGATTTTGATTTCAGGATTAAGAGAGTTTTTAGCAAAAGGAAAAATTAAATTACCAGTTTCAAATTTGGCTAAATTAAAAACAGTTTTGCAAATGGTTTCGATTGCTCTTTTACTTTCTGGAGAGACTGGAAATAAAATTATTAATTTTCAGGATTATAATGCGCAGACTATAGGTATAATTCTGTTATGGCTTTCAGCTGCTCTAACACTTTTTACTGGATATGAATATATGCGAAAAGGAATTGACCACGCGATATCAGAAGATAATAAAGATTAAGCTGCTTTTTTCTTTTTAACGAGAGCTTGATAACTCTCATTTAAATCAATAATCATTTCACAAACATTGAATTGATTGTTTGCAATACAGGATACTGGAGTAACTTCCGCAGCTGTTCCAGTAAGAAAACAACCAACAAAATTTTGAAGTTCTTCAGGTTTGATTTTTCTTTCATTAACTTTGATATTTTTTGATTTTGCTATTTCAATTACTGTTCTCCGGGTAATTCCATCTAAAAATGAGTCAGGTATAGGTGTGTGCAATTCTCCTTTTTCATCCTTAAAAAATATATTTGCTCCAGTTGCTTCAGCAACATTGCCTTCATGGTCAAGCATAAGGGAGTCTGTATATCCTTGTTTCTCAGCTTCATGTTTTGAAAGAGTGCAGATCATATAAAGACCAGATGCCTTAGTATCCCAAGGAATTGTATCTGGAGCTGGTCTTCTCCAATTAGAAATATTTAATTTTATACCCTCTATTTTAAGTTTAGGATCAAAATATGAACCCCATTCCCATGTAGCTATTGCTACATGAATTTTTGTATGCTGGGCAGAAATAGCCATCATCTCACTACCTCTCCATGCAATTGGTCTAACATATCCATTTTCAACTTTTTGAGTCGATATTATTTTTTTACTTGCATTATTTATTTCATCCTCACTATAAGGTATTTCAAATCCCATTCTCCTAGCTGAATGAAATAATCTTGAAGTATGTTCCTCTAATTTGAATATTGACCCATCATAAACTCTTTCGCCCTCAAAAACGCAGCTTGCATAATGTAATCCATGGCTCAAAACATGTACTTTAGCATCCGACCAATCAACTAATTGACCATTGTACCATATTTTACCAGATCTTTTATCGTAGGGTATCATAATGAAAATTAAAATTATTACTGAAAAATATCTTTGTATCTATAATATGTCAATATAACTTACCAATAATGAAAGAACTTTTATATCTAAAAGATGATCAATTAAAAGATTTAATTGAAAAATTATTTATAGGTTACAGAGAAACATTTTCAGATTCTAAGAAGATCCTAGATAAATATGCTATTGGAGTGGCTCATCAGAAAGTTATACATTTTTTATCTATGTATGAGGGTATAACAATCTCTGAATTACTTAAAAAACTAAAAATTACAAAACAAAGTTTAAATAGAGTTCTTAAAGATCTTATTAAAATAGAAATAATTATTTTTGAAAAAGATGATCAAGACACAAGAGTAAAGCATGTTTATCTTAATGACAAAGGTAAAAAAATTTCAAATGAAATTTTTGATACTCAAAAAAAAAGAATTTATAACGCTCTCCTTAATTCTAGTTCTGAAGAGGTAATTAATTTTGACAATGTATTAAATAAAATTATTAATGGATAAGTTGATAGCACATATATTAGTTGTTGATGATGATGATGGTATTAGATCTTTAGTAAAAAAATATTTAATTGAAAATGACTTTCTTGTAAGTACTGCGGAAAATGCAGAAGATGCTTTTGAAAAAATAAAACTTATAAAATTTGATCTAATTATATTAGATATAATGATGCCAGGAAAAAATGGGCTAGAATTCATTCAAGAAAATAAGACTAAAATTGAAACACCTATAATACTTTTAACTGCCAAAGGTGAGGCCAATGAAAGAATAGAAGGTTTAGAATTAGGTGCAGACGATTATTTGCCTAAACCATTCGAGCCAAAAGAATTAATTCTTAGAATAAAAAATATTCTTAATAAAACAAAAAAAATTAATCAAAAAAGAGTAATTGAATTCAAAAACATCAAAATAGATCTCAATAAACTTTTAATAATCAAGAATGATCTAGAGAATAAAATTAATAATACTGAAAAAATAATTTTGGAAAAAATGATTAATAATCCAGGAAAAACTTTTTCGAGAGAATACATTGGCAATCTAATAGATTTAGACAAAGAACGATCAATCGATGTAATTATTACAAGATTAAGAAAAAAAATTGAGGAGAATCCAAAAAATCCTAAATTTTTACAAACAATCAGAGGAGCTGGATATGTTTTATGGATTGAGTAAAATTATTAAAAATATTCTTCCTAAAACTTTATTTTATAGAGCTTTATTAATTGTAGCTGTCCCCGTTATATTCTTACAGCTTATAATTACAATTGTTTTCTTTGATAGCCTTTGGATAAAAACAAATAAAGGAATGACCAAAGCACTTGTTAATGAAATAAGCACCTTTATAGAGGTATACAATAATGAAAACTATGACAAAAAAGAAATAACAAATCTTTTCTCTATATATCAGGATTTAAATATAGAATTTATAAAAGATGATAACTTTGACTATACTTACAAGGAAAGATGGTATAGCCCAATTGACAGAACATTAAGAAGAGAATTAAAATCAAGATTTAAAACTGAAAATTTTTGGATAAACACTACAAATTATAAAGAGTTAATTGATTTAAGAGTCAGGTATCAAAAGGGATATTTTAAATTTATTGTTCCTAGAGATAGAGTCACAAGTTCATCAGCTCGAATATTTGCTTTATGGATAACTGTGCCAGCTATTATCATGATAATGATTTCTTTAATATTTCTTAAAAATCAAACTCGTCCAATAACGAATCTAGCTAAAGCGGCAGAAAAATTTGGTAGAGGTGAAGAGATTGATGAATACAAACCATCTGGTGCATCAGAGATACGTCAAGCAGGTTTTGAGTTTGATAGAATGAGAAAAAGAATAATTAGACATCTTAATCAAAGATCTGAAATGTTATCTGGAATTAGTCATGATTTACGAACTCCATTAACAAGAATGAAATTACAACTGGCATTTATTAAGGATAGTAATTTATCAAAAACTCTATCTGAGGATATAGATGAAATGGAAAAAATGTTGAATGAGTATCTACAGTTCACAAAATCATCTTTTCAAGAAAAAGATGAAATGTTTAATTTAACCCTATTAATTGATGAAATATGCGAAAAATATAATAATAACAATCTATCTTCGAAACTAATGCCTAGAGTTTACTTCAATGGAAGAAAAAATTTGATTAAGAGGTGCGTAAATAATCTAATAAATAATGCAATAAAATATGGAAAAAAAGTAAATATAGAGCTTACTAAAAGTAACAATAATTTGTTTATAAAAATTGAAGATGATGGTCCTGGAATACCAGAAAATGAGTATGAAAACGTATTTAAACCATTCTATAAAATAAATAAAGGACGCGCAGATGCAAAATCTAGTGTTGGATTGGGTTTATCGATTGCGTCTGACATTATTAGATCACATGGTGGTAATATAAAATTAGAAAAATCAAAAATGAATGGACTCGGGGTTAGGATTTTCTTGCCTGTTTAGACTTTTTTTTTTTTGATTTTAATATTTCAATTTTTTTTTCTAAATTTTCAACTCTTTTAGATAATATATCAAATTCATCTTTACTAGTTAATTTTAATTTAAATACAAATTCATCCCTTTTCGATCTTAATATGGTTAATAATTCACTTGTGAGATCTTTTGAGGAAATAATACCTTGCTCTAATAGTCTTGCAAGTTTATCAATAACAAATTTTGAGTTTTTCATATTTTATTTAATTACTTTTTATAATTTAAGCTTATAATTATTATTAAAAATGTTCACTAATAATTTTGACCCAGTTGCAATACAGATTTTCACTTTAGAGATCAGATGGTATTCCTTGGCATATATTGCAGGAATATTAATTGGTTGGTACATGGCTAAAAAATTTTTTATTACAAACCAAGAAATTAAAGAAAAATTTGATGATTATTTAACATATTTGATTTTAGGTATAATTATTGGTGGAAGACTAGGTTATGTATTATTTTATAATATTGACTATTATTTAAATAAT
This sequence comes from uncultured Pelagibacteraceae bacterium, assembly GCA_902570715.1. Lineage (GTDB taxonomy): Bacteria > Pseudomonadota > Alphaproteobacteria > Pelagibacterales > Pelagibacteraceae > Pelagibacter. The sequence goes on along the minus strand of CACFZB010000001.1, from coordinate 45,457 downwards.
ATAATTGATATTTTTAAAATCTGGCAAGGTGGGATGTCGTTTCATGGAGGACTTTTAGGAGTTATATTTTCGACAATTTTATTTTCAAAAAAAAATAACCACAATCCATATTCTTATTTAGATATTGTCTCAATAGTAGCACCAATAGGTATATTTTTTGGAAGGATAGCTAATTTTATAAATTCTGAATTATATGGAACTGAAAGTAATTTACCATGGGCTGTCAAATTTTTAAAAGTTGATAATTTATATAGACATCCATCTCAGTTATACGAGGCCACCTTTGAGGGTTTAGTATTATTCATAATTTTAATTCAATTTAAAAATAAGGGTTTTTTAAAGTTTCCAGGGATTATATCAGGTATATTTTTAATCTTTTATTCTTTGTTCAGATTTGTAATTGAATTTTTTAGAATTCCTGACGAACAATTGGGTTATTTATTTTTGAGTCTAACAATGGGGCAAATTATAAGTTTAATCTTTTTTATTTTTGGTATTTACTTAATAACCACAAAATATGAAATCAAAACATAGAATTAATATTCCATTAGACAGATTTATTAATTTATCTCTATACGATAAAAAAAAAGGTTATTATATGAAAAAAAACCCTTTTGGAAAAAAGGGAGACTTTACTACAGCGCCAAATATTTCAAGATTATTCTCAGAAATGATAGCGATATGGATTTTAAGTTTTTGGCAAAATTTAGGGTCACCAAAAAATTTTAATCTTATTGAACTTGGTGCTGGTAATGGTGAAATGATGAAGGTAATGCTTGAAAGTTTTAAAAATTTTCCAAATTTTTTAAATTCAAGTAAAATTTTTATATTTGAAAAAAGTCCTAAGCTTAAAAAAATTCAAAAAGAAAAACTCAAAAAAGATAAGATAATTTGGCTTTCTAATTTTAACACTATTAAAAAAAAACCAACACTTTTTATAGCAAATGAATTTTTTGACTCAATTGCAATAAAACAATTTATTAAAATAGATAATGTATGGTTTGAAAGATTTGTAAGTATTAATAATGAAGAGTCCTTTTTTTTTGATAAGAAATTTAATATGAAAAGTTTTGAAAAAAAAATAAAATTTAAAATTAGTAATAATCAAAATTTTATCGAATATTCCAAGTTAGGGTTTAATTATATAGATATTATATCAAAAATTATAAAAAAAAATCGAGGAGGCTTGTTAATAATTGACTATGGCACCTTAAAGAAAAAAATGAACAATACACTTCAAGCTATATCTAATCAGAAATATTCTAATATTTTAAGTGATATTGGAAATTCTGATATAACTCATAATATAAATTTTAATTTATTTAAAAGAATTATAGAAAAAAAAAATTACCTCAAAGGTATAACTACTACTCAGAGAAATTTTTTAATCAAAATTGGCATTGAGCAAAGAGCTGAGATTATTTCAAAAAACCTTTCATTTTTAAAAAAAGCTGACATTTTTTTCAGACTAAAAAGACTTATAGATAAAAATCAAATGGGAAATCTATTTAAAGTAATGCTGATTAAAAATAAGGATAATAAATTTAACTTGGGATTTGAAAATGATTGAGTCAAAAAAATTAAAAAAATTCAAAAACATTAAACATGGTTTTTTTAATAGAAATGGTGGCAAATCAAAAGGAATTTATAAAAGCTTAAATTGTGGACAAGGATCAAAAGACAAGAAAAATGATATAAAAAAAAATTTAAAAATTGTTAAAAATAAATTGAGTAATAATTCAAAAAATATCTTTTTAGTTTATCAAGTTCATAGTAATAAATTTATTTATATTAATAAAGATAGCAAAATAAAAAAAGGAAGAATTAAAGCTGATGCTATCATTACTAATCAAAAAAAACTACCCATTGGTGTTTTGACGGCTGATTGTGTACCAATATTGATTTATGATAGTGTCTCAAAAATCATTGCAGCAATTCATGCAGGTTGGAAAGGTGCTTACAAAGGTATTATCAATAAAGTAATAAAATTTATGTTACTTAAAGGCAGTAAAGTAAAAAATCTTCATGCTGCAATTGGTCCTTGCATCTCTCAAAAAAGTTATAATGTAAAAGAGGATTTTGTTAAAAAATTTATAAAAAAGAGTAAAAATAACAGCATATTCTTTAAAAAAAAAAATAATGAGATTTATTTTAATTTACCCGAATACGTGAAATCTCAACTTAAATTTAACAAAATCTCAAATATAGACCACATAAATATAGATACTTTTGATTATAAGAATAATTTTTTTAGTGCTAGACGATCTTTAAGACTAAAACATGATGATTATGGTAGAAATATTTCAATAATTATGATTAATTAAACTTTTCAATGAAATTATTAACAGGAAATAGCAATAAAGCTTTAAGCAAAAATATTGCTAAATATTTAAAAACCAAAATTGTTAATTCAAGCATCAGAAAATTTTCTGATGGTGAAATTTACATAGAGATAAATGAAAATATTAGAGGTAATAGCATATTTATTATTCAATCTATTTCATCACCTGCAAATGACAATCTTATGGAATTATTACTTTGTATTGATGCTCTTAAGAGATCTTCGGCAAAAAATATCACTGCTGTTATTCCTTATTTTGGGTATGCTAGACAAGACAGAAAAGTTGTTCCAAGAACTTCAATTTCAGCAAAACTCGTTTCTAATCTTATTACTAAAGCGGGTGCAGACAGAGTAGTAACTGTAGACTTACACGCAGGACAAATTCAAGGTTTTTTTGATATTCCAGTTGACAATCTTTTCGCAACTCCCATCTTCGCAAGACATATTAAAAAAAAGATTAAAAGTAAAAATATGATTTGTGTAGCTCCAGATGTTGGGGGAACTGAAAGAGCAAGAGCTCTTGGAAAAATTTTGAATGTTGGTCTTGCAATTGTTGATAAAAGAAGACCAAAACCAGGACAATCACAAGTTATGAATGTAGTTGGAGATGTAAAGGGTAAAACATGTATTGTAGTTGATGATATAATTGATTCTGGTGGAACAATAGTAAATGCTGCAAAGGCATTAAAAGAAAGAGGAGCTAAAGAGGTTTATGTTTATATTACTCATGGCGTTTTAAGTGGTGAGGCAGTTAAAAAAATTAAGAGCTCTGTTATAAAAAATTTAGTAATTACAGACACTATTGATAATTTGAATAGAACAAAAAATGTAAAAAATATAGAAGTTTTGCCAATTTCTGGTCTTATGGGAGAAGCGATTAAAAGAATCTCAAACTCGACTTCGGTGTCTGATTTATTCAAATAATTACCTTGATTATTTATCAACATGGGTTAAAACCCTGTGACTTATGAATTCTTTAGAAGCAAGCACACGTAATAACACCACAAAAGGTCAATTAACTAAAATTAGAGAAAGTGGGGATGTTCCTGCAATAATTTATGGTGGAAAAGAAGAAAATCAAAAGATAACAATTTCTAAAAAATTACTTAAATTTTTAATTGATAAAGAAAACTTTTTATCAAACATAATTACATTAAAAGTTGATGGAAAAGATCAGAATGTTTTACCGAGGGAAGTAAAATATCATATAATTAGTGATGAACCTACTCACGTTGATTTTTTAAGGGTTTTACCTGGAGTAAAGATTAAAATAGAAGTGCCTGTTAATTTTATTAATCATGAAAAGTCTCCAGGACTTAAACGAGGTGGTGTTTTAAATATAGTTAGAAGAAAAGTTGAATTAAAATGTCCAAGTGAGAAAATCCCCGAAAATTTAACTATTAATCTTGATGGTGTAGATATTGGTGAAAGCTTTAAAATTTCATCAATCAAATTAGATGCAGATGTAGTTCCTACAATTCAAGGAAGAGACTTTGTAATTGCAACTTTGGCAGCGCCAACAGTCATGAAAGAACCAGAAAAACCTGCAGAAGCAGAAGCCACTGAGGGTGAAGAAGGTGCTGAAGGTACAGAGGCGGCAGCTGCAGCTGATGGAGATAAACCGGCTACTGAGGGTGAAAAAAAAGATGGTGATGATAAAAAATCTACTGATAAAAAGCCCTCTGAAGAAAAAAAATAATCAAAAAGAATTGAATTTATCCTAAATTACTTATGCTTTTATTTGTAGGTCTCGGCAATCCAACACCTGATAGCGAAAATAACAGACACAATGTTGGATTTAAAATTATAGATAAGATTAATAAAGAATTCAGCTTGTCAAAACAAAAACCAAAATTTAAAGGTTTGCTTACAACTGGTAATATTGGAAATACAAAAGTTTACGCGATTAAGCCTTTAACCTTTATGAATAATTCGGGGATTTGTATTAGAGAATTAATAGAATACTTTAAAATTGATGCTAACGATGTAGTTGTTTTTCATGATGATCTTGACTTAGAATTTGGAAAAATTAAAGCTAAATTTGGAGGATCAAACGCTGGTCATAATGGTATTGCTTCAATTGATAAATTTATTGGTAAGGACTATTCAAGGGTAAGGGTTGGCATAGGTAAACCTAAAAACAATATAGAAATTGCTGATTATGTCTTACAAAACTTTGATGAAGATGAAGTACAAGGTATTGAAAAAATTTCAAAAAATATTATAGAGTCGATGTCAATTCTTGTTGAAAAAAAACTAGATCTTTTTTCAAGTACTGTAAATAATAAATAATGAGTTTTAAGTGTGGAATTGTTGGTTTACCAAATGTTGGTAAATCTACATTATTCAATGCGGTGACAAACTCTAGTAAAGCTCAAGCTGCAAACTTTCCTTTTTGCACTATTGATCCGAATGTTGGAATTGTTGCAGTCCCTGATTACAGAATTGACAATCTTGCAAAAATATCTAGCTCAAAAAAAATAATAAACACAACTATTTCATTTGTCGATATTGCAGGCTTGGTTAAAGGTGCTTCAAAAGGTGAAGGACTAGGTAATAAATTTCTGTCTCATATAAGAGAAGTTGATGCAATCATTCACTTAATCAGATGTTTTGACTCGGATGATATTCAGAATGTAAATCCAGATGTTAACCCAGTAAGAGATCTTGAGATTATTGAAACAGAAATGATGCTGGCAGACCTAGAGTCTATTCAAAAAAGATTAGAAAAAAATAATAAAAAAAATATAGATGATGATCAAATTAATATACTAGAGATAGCCTTGGACTGTATCAATAATGAGAAAAATATAGAGATTTTAAGATCTCAGTATGATAAAAAAATTCTTAACCAAAGCGGTCTACTCTCATTAAAACCAAAAATATTTGTTTGTAATGTGGATGAGCAAAGTGTTCAAAAAGGAAATATATACACAAAAAATTTTATAGACAAATATGGAGAAGAAAATACTCTAATTATTTCTGCTGATATAGAAAATCAAATTAATCAATTAGAAAAAGATGAAAAGAAAAACTATATGGATATGATAGGTTTAAAAGAAACAGGATTAGATCTTTTAATACAAAAAGGATATAAAATTCTTGAATTAGATACTTTCTTTACATCAGGTCCTGAAGAGACAAGAGCATGGACTATTCAAAAAAATTGTAAAGCTCCGAAAGCTGCTGGTGAAATTCATACTGATTTTGAAAAAGGTTTTATAAGAGCCGAAACAGTTTCTTATGATGATTTTATTGCTAATGAAGGATGGTTAAACTCTAAGACAAACGGAAAAATGAGATTAGAAGGCAAAGACTATATCATAAAAGATGGGGATGTATTAAACTTCCGTTTTAACACGTGACCAAATTCTTTTCATGCTGAAATAAACTAACGTTGTAAGAATAATTAGATAAACAATAGCTTTAAAACCCATTTTATGCCTTGCCTCTAAATGAGGCTCTGCTGCCCACATTAAAAATGTTGTCACATCTTTGGACATTTGCTCAACAGTTGCGTTTGTTCCATCCGAATACTCTACTAAACCATCTGATAATTGGTTAGCCATTTTAATTTTATTACCGTACATAAATTTGTTGTAATAAACTCCATCATCTAAAGTAATTCCAATAGGTGGATCTTCATATCCTTGAAGAAGAGAATAAATATAATCCACACCACCTCCTCTCGCTTTAACTAGTACTGACATATCTGGAGGATAAGCTCCACCATTTGCAGATTGTGCAGCTTTAACATTATCATATGGCATTACAAATTTATCAGATAACTTTCCAGGTCTTGTGAACATATCACCATCCGAATTTGGTCCATCTTTAACCTCAAAAGATGCGGCAATTGCTTTTGCTTCTGCCTCTGTAAATTCTGGGCCACCTTTTTCCGTTAAATTCCTGTAACTTAAATACTTCATAGAATGACACGATGAGCACACCTCTGTATAGACTTGATAGCCTCTTTGAAGTGATGCACGATCAAACTTTCCAAAAAGACCTTTAAAACTCCAGTCAGTTTTTAAATACTCTACTTTTTCAGCAGCATTAGAATTATATTGAAAACACGTAATTAAAATTATTAAAAAAATTATTCTAGAAAATTTTTTCACTTATTCCTTTAAACCTTCTCTATTTTTCGCTGCAGCTAAATTTGGAGAACCACCTAGAACAGGCTCGGTAATACTTATAGGTAATGGTAAAGTTTTTTCTTTAAACCCAAGTACAGGTAATATCACTAAGAAATGTAAAAAATAGTATGCAGTAGCTACTCTAGCTATCAATAAATATAATCCTTCTGCTGGCATTGCACCCACGTAACCTAGAATTAAAACATCAGCGACTAAGATCCAGTAAAACTGTCTGTATAAAGGTCTAAATACTGCCGATCTGATTTTAGATGTATCCAACCATGGAAGAGCTGCCAAAATAAAAATAGCTGAAAGCATCGCAATAACACCTAATAACTTATCTGGTACTGATCTTAAAATAGCATAAAAAGGTAATAAGTACCATTCTGGTACAATATGAGCTGGAGTTACTAATGGATCAGCTTCAATATAGTTATCTGCATGGCCTAAAATATTTGGTGTATAGAAAACAAAGAAAGCAAAAACTATCATAAACATCAACAAAGCAAAGCCATCTTTTATTACTATATACGGGTGGAAAGGGACAGTGTCTTTTGATGGTTTTTTTATATCTATACCAACAGGGTTATTATTACCAGGTACATGTAATGCCCAAATATGAAGAACAACTAAACCTAATATTAAAAATGGTATCAAATAATGAAGTGTGAAAAATCTTGTCAGTGTTGGATTATCGACTGAGTAACCACCCCACAACCAAGTAACTATACCTTCTCCAACTAAAGGGATTGCGCTAAATAAATTTGTAATTACTGTCGCTCCCCAAAAGCTCATTTGACCCCACGGAAGAACATAGCCCATAAATGCCGCTGCCATCATTAAAAGATAAATAATAATACCTATAATCCATATAATTTCTCTTGGAGCTTTATATGAACCATAAAACAAAGATCTAAATATATGAATATAAACTGCTAAAAAAAACATTGATGCACCATTTGCATGAATATATCTAATTAGCCACCCATAATTTACATCCCTCATAATATGTTCAACACTATCAAATGCCATATCTGCATGAGCAATATAATGCATAGCTAAAACCAAGCCTGTAACAATTTGTGTAATTAAACAAAAAGTTAAAATTCCACCAAATGTCCACCAATAATTTAAATTTTTTGGTGTTGGATAATCTGTAAGATGATTAGCAAGTGTTAGAAGTGGTAAGCGGTCGTTAAACCATTTTCCAAATTTTGATTTAGGATTGTATTCGTGATCACTCATTATTAATTTTCCTACCCAATCTTAATTGTATTCGCATTAACAAATTCATATTTTGGAATTTCCATATTTGTTGGCGCTGGTCCTTTTCTAATTCTACCAGATGTATCATAATGTGATCCATGGCAAGGACAAAACCAACCATTGTAATCCCCCTTTTGATCTAGAGGCACACAGCCTAAATGAGTACAAACACCAAGCATAACAAGCCACTCTGGATTTTGAGCACGATCTTCATCTTTTTCTGGATGTTTCAAGTCCTCTAATTTAACTGATCTTGCCTCTTCAATTTCTTTATCTGTTCTTCTTCTTATAAACACTGGTTTTCCCCTCCAAAGCACTGTAATTGTTTTTCCGGGACCCACAGAGCTAACATCAACTTCTGTGCTAGCTAAAGCTTTTACTGAAGCATCTGGATTCATTTGATCTATCATAGGCCAAACTACTGCACCTGCTCCCACAGCTCCAACAGCATAAGTAGCTGTAAATAAAAAATCTCTTCTATTGGTTTTCTTTTCCGCCATTTCTATGTTTGTATAATTCTATATATTGATTTAGCTAGTTAATATATGATTACATATAATAAAAAAGTATTATTTTTCTACTGAAAGAATGACACATAATCTAATGAATGATGGGCCTAAAATTGCATTATTTGAACCAGATATTCCACAAAATACTGCTGCAATAATAAGGACATGTGCTTGTCTTGGGGCTAAATTAGAGATTATAGAGCCCTGTGGCTTTTTGCTAGACGATAAAAGGTTTAAAAGAGTGGTTATGGATTACATGAGTACAAAAAATGTTAAATTTTATCAAAGCTCAGATGATTTCTTTCAGTATAAAAAAAATGAGAGAATCATACTAATGACCACTAAGGCAAAATTATCTTATACAAAATTCAAATTTAATATAAATGATACTATATTATTCGGAAGGGAGAGTGCTGGGGTTCCAGAAGAAGTGCATAATATAATAAAAAATAAACTTAAAATACCTATGAAAAATAATATGCGTTCACTTAACATTGCCTCATCTGTTGCAATAATATTAGCTGAAAGCCTTAAACAAACTAAATTAATTTAAAATGGACTTAGAAATAAAAAAAGATTTAACAAGTAATTGGTTTAAAATGCTTCAACAATCTATCTGTCATGCAATTTGTAATTTAGAAAAAAATAAAGTTAAATTTAAATCAAAAATATGGAAAAGAAATAATAAAAAGGATGAAGGTGGTGGTGAATTTAAAATTCTAGAAAATGGAAAAGTTTTTGATAAAGTTGGAGTTAATTTTTCTAAAGTATATGGAAAGTTTCCCAAGAATTTCCAAAAAAAAATACTTGGAGCAAAAAATAATCCAAACTTTTGGGCGTCAGGAATTTCTGTAGTAATGCATATGAAAAATCCAAATATTCCAGCTATGCATTTTAATACAAGGTATATTTGTACTACCTATGATTGGTTTGGTGGAGGAATTGATGTAACTCCTTCAAAAAAAGATGAAAATGAAAAAAAAGAATTTCATGAAATTTTGAAAAAACTTTGTAACCGACATAACAAAAATTACTATTCAAGATATAAAAAATGGTGTGATGAATATTTTTACTTACCCCACAGGAAAGAGTCTAGAGGAATTGGAGGTATTTTTTTTGATTATAAAAGGAATAATTTTGAGAAGGACTTTAAGTTTGTTAGAGATGTTGGGGTGACTTTCCAAACAATTTTTGAAAAATTTATCAAAAAAAAAATAAAAAAAAGATGGAATAAGAAAGATAAAGAAATGCAGTATAATAAGAGAGGTAGATATGTTGAATTTAATTTATTGTATGATAGAGGAACAAAATTTGGATTACAAACTGGTGGTAACGTTGATGGAATTTTAATGTCTCTTCCGCCTTTGGCAAAATGGAAATAATATGGAAAAAGAACCAATTACTCTAAACGGATTAAATAAACTTAAAGAAGAGTTAATTTTTTTAAAAGAAAAAAAAAGACCACAAATTGTTTCGGCCATTGCAGAAGCTAGATCACATGGAGATCTAAAAGAAAACGCAGAATATCATGCAGCAAAAGAAGAACAATCACATAATGAGGGAAGAATCACTGAGATAAATGACATTATAGCAAGAGCTAACATTATTGATGTCACAAAAATTAATAATGAAGGTAAAGTAATTTTTGGGTCAACAGTTTTTTTAGAAAATTTAGATACAAGTGAAAAAATTAGCTATAAAATTGTTGGAAAAGACGAGGCAGATCTAAAAAATAAATTAATTTATTTTCAATCACCAATCGGTAAAGGTTTAATTGGAAAAAATAAAAATGATCTGGTGGAAATTAATACACCTGCTGGAATTAAAAATTTTGAAATTAAAGATGTTAAATATATTTAATTATGAATTATATTTTCAACTTCTTGATCTGAAATTTGAAAATTATTACTCACCCACTCATTCTCAATTAATCTTAGCTTATCACCTAGAATCTTACCCTCAGGAATATTAAACTTTGACATCAAAAATTCAGCTTTAATCGGCATTATAGGAATAAGCTTTTTTTCATACTTTTTAATTAATTCAATTATATGATCATCAACTCTCTTTTTTAATTTAAACATTCTAAAAATTAAAATGTCAATAAGTGTTGCTTTACCTTTATAATATAGAATTTTATTCATATTTTTTTCACTAAATGTATTAGTTGTTATCTTTTCTTTATAAAATTCAGAAATATTTCTTAATCTCTTTGCATCATTTTTGGAAATATTAAATTTATATAAAAAATAATCAGAGTTATCCGTTTCATCAATAATAAGTAAAGATATAATAAAAATAAAATCAAGTTCATGAATTATATTTTTTGTATGAGAATTTAGATTTGAAAAAACTTTAAAATATTTTAACTCTGGAAATATTGCCTCTAAAATTTCTAAAGTTTTTTTATCTTTTGATAATTTAGTCAAAATTTTTGGTTTAAGAATTTTTTTTAATTCATCGATTAATCTCTCTTTCGATATTTTTGAAATACCAATTAAATTCCTTTTTAAAGATTTAATAATTTCAATATTGTGATCTTTTTTAGAATAAATTAAAAAAAACCTTAAATATCTTAATATTCTCAAATAGTCTTCTTGTATTCTTTTTTCTGGATCACCAATAAACTTAATTTCTCCCTTTATTAAATCCTCTCTACCATTATATGGATCAAATAAATTACCTTCTTTATCAGAATAAATTGCATTTATAGTAAAATCTCTTCTCGAAGCATCTTTTTTCCAATCTTTAGAAAATTTTACTTGTGCAAATCTTCCATCTGTTGAAACATCTTCTCTTAAACTTGTAATTTCGAATTTATAGTCTTCGATTAAAGCTGTTATAGTCCCATGTTCTATTCCAGTTTCATAATAATCTATTTCATTTTTTTTTAATGCTTCACAGGTTTCCCGTGGATTTAAATTTGTTGCAAGATCTATATCGTCGACTTTTTCTGAATTAATTATTTTTCTTACACACCCACCGACATATCTAACTTCTGATGAAGATGAAAAAGAATTTATTGCCTGAAAAATTTTAGATGCTGGAGTTCTTGTTGATAAATTTTTTAATTCAAAACTTATATTGTCTAAATTATTAGTTCTCGAAAATAATTTATTTAATATATCTATCATATTTGGCTGGGGCGCTAGGATTCGAACCTAGGATGCAGGTACCAAAAACCCGTGCCTTACCGCTTGGCTACGCCCCAATAATTAAATCGTATAACACAAAAAAACAAAATTTATATAGTTTTTGAACTGACGCACCAATATTTTTTATATTCTTTATTGAAGAGTTTTTTGGCTCTATCACAATGTTTTTTTGAATAATAGTAAGAAACCAGAGCAGAACCTGAGCCTGTCATTCTAACAAAAATTGGATTTTCTAATTTTAATAAGTAAGATTTAATCTCTTTTAAAACCGGATATCTACTTAAAGCAATTTCCTCTAAAGAGTTTTGCATTTTTTTTAAGTATTCAAAATTGAACATTTTTTTTGAATATTTATAATTTTTGACCTTATCAAACTTATTGACCTTAGCATAAATTTTTTTTGTAGAACAGCCAAAGTTAGGTTTTACAATTAAGGTAAATAATCTTTTACATTTTTTAAATCTTACTATCTTATTTTTTGAAGTAATAATGGAGTTTGTTGGCTCGAGTCCTAAAATAACGTCTGAACCAATATCATTTGATATCTCATAAGCTTTTTTTTTGTCAATTTTAATTATCTTTTTTTTTATAAATGATCTTAAAATATTTGCAGCATTCATTGAGCCGCCACCTAAGCCTGATTCTTGCGGAATATTCTTTACTATCTTTATATAAAATTTTTGATTAATTATTTTTTTTTTTTCTAAGATATTTAATAATTTAGATACAGTATTATTAGAATTTATCTTTTTTTTAAATTTTCCCGTAAAAACAATTCGATGATTCTTTGATTGAATTTTTTTTATCGATATTAAATCATAAAGATCTATGAATGCTACTAAGCTTTCAATTTTATGTAATTTTTTTGATTTACCTACTACACTTAAAGACAAGTTAATTTTTGCATATGATTTAATTTTATTAAAATTCATGATTTATGAACTTTAGTGCCGTAGATTAATTTTTCTTTTATACTTTCAATAATATTTTCTTCAACATCTTTCATTTTAAGAACATTTTTCCAGAAATACCTAGCCTGGATCTTTTGATCTAATTTCCACAAAATATCTCCATAATGATCATTGACTATTGGATCATTCGGCATCAATTCGACCGCTCTTCTTAAAAATTTTTCTGCTTTTAAATAATCATTAACTAAATAATAAGCCCACCCTATCGAGTCAATTATATATGGGTCATCACTATTATTAGCATAAGCAGTCTCTAACATTTTTATAGCTTCTTTAATTTTGTAATTTCTTTCTAACCATGAATACGCTAAATAATTTAAAACATAGGTATCATCTGGATTAATAACTAAAGAATGTAATAAGTCTTTATCTGCATTTACATAGTCTCCTTTTCTTTCATAAGTTCCACCTCGTCTATATAAAAGATCTGATTTGATATTTGTATTTTCACTCAAATTTTCAATAACAAGTGAATAATATTTTATCGCAGTTTCATAATCTCCAGAGTTTTTATTATAATTTGCTAAATCAAAAATCATTTTATTATTTGGTCTATCAATTTTTTTAAATTCAGATGAAATATATTTTAAAGATGCCTTTCTATCTTTTTGCTTTAAAATGATTTGAGCCTCTTTTCTTATTCGATACCAAAAATAAAAATTATCTTCCTCTTTAAAATTATTTAAAACTTTTTTTGATTTTTTATAATCTCCGTTTTGATAATAATTTTCAGCCATCAAGGATGTATTATAAACAAATTTTGGATTTAAAAAGTTTGATAAGTACAAATAAAAATTAGATCTCTCAAAATTATCCTGCGAAGAATAAAGGTTTGAGATTAAGAATAAAAATTCACTGATAACATGAGTGTGATTTTTACATGAAAAAACACTTTTAAATTTTTCAAAATTTTTGTTTACAATCCAGTCTTTTGCTTGTGATAAAAGTAAAGTAGAATTTATATAGTTTATATCAAATGTAAGTTTTTCTATCTCATCAAATTTTTTTTTATCTACTAAATAAGTCAAATAAAAATATGTGTATCTTGAATAATCAGCCTCATTTTTATTAATTAAATTTACAAAATAATTCGCTGTTTTTAAATCATCTAAATAACATCTCTGAAATGTTTCAGCTATGAATGAAAAATTTCCAAAATTTTTTTTTTCTTCCAATAATTTCTTTTTATCAAAAACAAGGATAAATTCTTTTAAAGTTTCTAAAATTGCTATTTTAAATTTATCTTTTTGATCAAAACTAAAAGTGATTTGAAGATGTTCATATGCTTTTTCTATTTCGTTATTTTTAAGGCTATCTAGGATAAGCAATAAATAAGCATCAAAAAAATTAACATTTTCTTTATTTTTAATATCTTTAATAATATTAATTGCTTGAGGAACTTTTTTCTCTAGTACCAAAGTTGTAATATAACGTTTTAAATACGAATTATGCTGATCAAGTAGATCTTTGGAAAAATTAAAATATTTGAGTGCCTCTGAATTATCTTTATTTCCAAATGCAACTATACCTGAAAAATAGTTTGAGAAATCTTTTACATCAAAATAATTTGAACTATTACTTTTAGAATATAATGGCGTCTGATAAAGTAATGTTAAAACAAAAATAATTTTATAGATTTTTTTGTACATAATTATATTTTATGATTAAAAAGGTTTTAAATCAAAATACCAAATATTATCAAAAATTTATAAATACGATTGAAAAAAATTTTATATACACTGATAAACCAGTTAACAGATTTAATACAATTGAAGGAAATAAGACAAATAATATATTAAAAAAAGCAGAAAAATTATCAGAATTAAAAAAACAAATTAATTCAATTGAGAATTGTAATTTAAAAACTAACTCAAAAAATCTAATTTTGGGCGATGGTAACGCAAATAGTCCCATCATGTTAATTGGAGAAGCTCCAGGCGAAGATGAAGATCGTTCAGGTATCCCTTATCAAGGTGAAGTTGGATCACTTCTAAAAAAGATGTTAATTGCAATTAATATTAAAATAGAAAATATATACACATCCTATTCTATAAATTTTAGAACGCCTCAAGACAGAAAACCAACATCACAAGAAATAAGACGCTACTCAACATTTTTGAAACATCATATTTCAATAATTAACCCAAAAATTTTAGTATTATTAGGATCAACCGCTATGGAGGCTATTACGGGAGAGAATAATAAAATTTCAAATGAACGAGGAAAATGGAAAGAGATAATCTTAAAGAATAAAACCTACCCTTTTATCATAACATATAGCCCATCATATTTAATAAGATTTCCAGAATACAAAAAATATTCTTGGGAAGATTTGAAAAACATAAAACGAAAAATTATAGATCTTAATATAAAAATGTAATGGAAATTATTGCTGGTGTTGATGAGGTGGGTAGAGGGAGTTTAATAGGTCCAGTTTATGCTGCAGCAGTAATATTAAATGAGTCTATTAATAAAAAAGTTTTAAAGGACTCAAAAAAATTATCAAAATCAAAAAGAGAAATTTTAGCAAAATATATTAAAAAAAATTCTACATGGGCTATAGGTAAAGCTTCAATAGTGGAAATTGAAAAAAAAAATATTTTAAAAGCAAGTTTATTGGCGATGAAAAGAGCAATTAAAAAATTAAAAAAAAAACCAACTAAAGTTTTAATAGATGGCAATAAACTTCCAGATTTAAAAAATTATAAGCTATATTCTGTTGTGAAGGGCGATGAAAAGATACCATCAATTTCAGCAGCATCAATTTTAGCTAAAGTTACTCGTGATAACTTGATTTCAAATTTAGGGAGGAAATATAAAGGTTATTTTTGGTGTCAAAACTTTGGATATGGAACTAAACAGCACTTAAATGCTATTAAAAAGTTAGGAATTACTGTTCATCATAGAAAAACATTTTCACCAATAAATAAAATTAAATAAGTTTCACGTATAAACACAATATATTGTTACCAAAAGTAACTAATACACAAATTGAATTTAAATAATTCAATCACAAGTTGACCCAAGAATCTTTTTAGAGTCTAATTTGTTTTTATAAAATGAATTTTAACCTAAAAAATAAAATAGTTAACGGAGATAGTTTAGAAGAACTTAAAAAAATTCCTGATGAGACTTTTGATTTAATTTTTGCAGACCCTCCTTACAACCTACAACTTAAAAGTGAGCTTACTAGACCAGATAGATCAAAAGTTAGTGCAGTAGACGATAAGTGGGATCAATTTGAAAATTTTAAAAAGTATGATGACTTTACTTACTCATGGTTAAGCGAATGCAAAAGAATTTTAAAAAAAAACGGAGCTATTTGGGTAATTGGTAGTTATCACAATATTTTTAGAGTAGGAACAGCAGTTCAAAATTTAGGTTTTTGGATTTTAAATGATGTTATTTGGAACAAAAAAAATCCCATGCCTAATTTTAGAGGAACTCGTTTTACAAACGCTCATGAAACTCTAATTTGGGCTTCAAAATCTCAAAAATCAAAATACACTTTTAACTATCAATCTTTAAAGTGTTTGAATGACGACCTCCAAATGAGGTCTAACTGGGAATTGCCGATTTGCAATGGTTCAGAGAGACTAAAAAAGAATGGGAAAAAAGTCCATTCCACTCAAAAACCTGAGGCTTTACTTCACAGAATTTTATTAGCATCATCAAATAAAAATGATTTAATTTTAGATCCTTTTTTAGGGACCGGAACTACTGCAACTGTTGCTAAAAAATTAGGTAGAAATTATTATGGAATTGAAAAGGAAAAAAACTATTTTAAAGCTGCTGGAGAAAGATTAAAAAAAACGAAACCCATTGAAGATGATTATTTAGATACTTTACAGAATGGTAGATCTAAACCAAGAATACCTTTTGGTACATTGGTTGAATTAGGAATAATAAAACCAGGTGCTACCATTTTTGATAATAAGAAAAAAATTAGTGCAAAAATAATGGCTGATGGAAGCATTAAACACGATCAAACTGAGGGCTCAATTCATAAAGTGGCAGCAACCATCTTAGGCGCTGAAAGCTGCAATGGTTGGACTTTTTGGCACTACAATTTAAATGGAACAGTGGTTCCTATCGATAATTTAAGACAAAGATTAATTTCTAATAATTAACTTTTATAAATTTTACCAATATAGCTCTCTAGAAACTGTTTATTTTTTAATAGTCTTTTCAAAGAGATATCCCTGATAAATTTCAATAAAGGATTAGATAGATGAAAAGTAAATTGGTTAATTTTTGATCTTCTATTAACCATCTTTGTTTTTCTAACTCTATTTTTAAAAAATTTATTTTCTGTATTATTTTTTATGTTATCAAAAAGTTCATAAGCTCCTTCTATTGATTGAGATGCCCCTTGGGCAAATGATGGTGGAAAAGCAAAAAAAGCATCACCAATTAAATGAATATTGTTATTCTTAATTTTAAAAAAACTATCACTGACAAATACAGGAAATATCTTTAATCCCTTAATTTGATCAAAAAATTTTTTACTTTCTTGAGGAATACTATCTAAAATTTTTTTGATAAAATTATCGTCATTAAATAATGAATAGTTTTTTTGTTCGCTAAAAGAAAGGTTATATTTCATTATTGCTATAAAATTTAGATCTTCATTTTGAGTTACTGGATAAATTACGTTATGAAAATTAGAACCTAAAAATAATGAAATACTTTTTTTATCAATATTATTAGTAGTAATGGGAATCATTCCTCTAATTGCCAATGTGTTATTATATTTTGGCTGATTTTGATTATTCGAGATAAGATTTTTACTTTTTGAAAAAACTCCATCTGATATAATTAAATAATCGCATTCAAAATTTTCATTATTTTCAAAAGTAAGTTGAATTTTTTGATTTTCTTGAGATATATTTGAAATACTGTGATTTGTTTTAATTAACTTCTCTAAATCTGTTTTTAAAAATTTAACTAAATCAGACCTTTTTAATGTAGTATACTTACTATCTTCTAAATTAAAATCAGAAATATTCAAATCACAAATCTTGTTTAAGCTTTTTATTGAGTAAAATTTTATTTTATCTGGATTAAACTTTTTATCATTTTGAAATTTATCAAATCCAATTTTGTTTAAAAGCTTTACACTGTTTACTGATAATTGAATTCCATAACCCTCCTCTAAATTAATCATGGAATTTTTTTCATAAACTGTAATTCTATAATTTGAATTTCTTTTAAATAAATTAGCAATAAATAGTCCTGAAATACCAGCACCAATAATAGCAATTTTTTTCATTTATTTTTCTCTAAATATTGAACAACTTTTTTTGTAAATGATGGCAACATGTAATTCTTCAATTTTTTTCTATCAAACCAGTATGATAATGGAAATTTTTGAGTATCTTTTGAATATTCAATTTTAATATTCATATTCATATTAGACATCTTAAAATTTAAATTTTCATTAAAATTTTTAGGATTAGATAATTCAATCATAGGAAATATTGTTAAATTTTTTAAAAAATTAAATTTTGTATTTTTGATAAGTAAATATCTTTGATTTTTTTTATAAACCTTTAAAATAAAATATTTATTTTTATTTATCTTTATTTTTTTCACTAAATTAAAATCTTTCTTTTTATAAGATTTACAGTTTTTTGAGATGGGACATTGGTTGCACAAAGGATTATTGGGTTTACAAATTAATGCTCCCAATTCCATTAGCGCTTGAGCATAATCACTAGATCTTGATGAGATACCAAATATAGTTTTTTTTTGCACAAGGTTGTCTTTTTGAGTCTCTAAATCTTTTCTCAAATAAAGATATCTTTTTAAAACTCTTTCAACATTTCCATCTAAAGGTATAAAAGGTTTATTAAATGCAATAGCCAAAATAGCAGTTGCAGTATAATTTCCAATTCCAGGTAATAATGTTAAGTTTTCAAAATTGTCAGGTATATTTCCTTGAAAATTTTTAATAATCATCTGAGCTGTTTTTTTTAAATTTCTTGCTCTAGAATAATAACCAAGACCTTCCCAAAGTTTTATCAATTTTTTTTCATTAATTTTTGAGAGTATTTCTAAGTTAGGTGCACTTTGTATAAATCTATTAAAAAATGGAATAACAGTAGCAACTTGAGTTTGTTGTAGCATAAACTCACTTATTAATGTGTAATATTGTTTTTTTCGAAAAGAAACTTTTTTTCTCCAAGGTAAAGATCTTTTATTTAAATCATACCATTTAAGAATTTTTTTTGTTATTATCTTTTCTTTCATATGCAATACAAAAATAATACTAAGCAGAGATTGGGTACCATTCAAGGTTTAAGATCCTTCAAGGACACTTTGCCGAAAAATATTAAAAAAGTAATTAATAATAGAGGTCAGGTTTATTCAGAAACATTGAATAATTGGAAATTAATAGTTGGTGATAATCTTTTTAAAGTTTGTTATCCAAAATCATTTAAGAATTCAAATAAATTTGGAGTTGGTACTTTAATAATTATGGTCAAAAGAGGTCATGAAGTAGATTTGGAATACTCAAAAAAAGAAATCATAGATAAAATGAATATTTTCTTTGGTAGGACAATTGTTGAAAAAATTAAATTTTTAAGTTTTGAAGAGGAGCAAAAAATTAGTTCTAATACGAAATCTATTAAAAATAATGTGACAAAAAATAGATATCAAAAAAAGATTAGTGATGTTAATAATGAAAATATTAAAAAATCTTTATTAGAGTTAACAAAAGTTTTTAAAGAGAAATGAAAAAAATTTATTTACTTGTATTTATTTTTTTTAGTTCAATTATAAATGCTAATGCTGAAACTGATCGTATTATATCAGGAAAATTAGATGCAAAAATTTTAATAATCGTTTACGAATCTTTAACTTGTAGTCATTGTGCAAACTTTCATAGAGATGTTTATCCTAAGCTTAAAAAAGATTATTTAGATACAGGTTTAGCAAAAATAGAATTTAGACATTTTCCTTTAGATGTTGCAGCTTTTAATGCAGCAAAAATAGCTCAATGCAATATTGATCAAGGTCTAAAAATTTTGGAAAAACTATACTTAAAGCAAAATGAGTGGGTCAAAGGAAATACTGTTGATGATGTAAATGATAATTTAAAAAAATTTTTAGAAAAATCTGGATTTAAGATAAATTTTGAAAATTGTATCAATAATAAAGAAATTGAGGACTATGTTTTAAATGATCGAATCGAAGGCACAAAAAATTTCAATGTAAATGCTACCCCTACGATAATAATCAATAATAAAAAGTTTGAAAAATCCATAAATTACAAAAATTTAAAAAAATCATTAGAAAAACTGATATAACTTTATTTATGGAGTTTAAAAAAATCCAATTAAATGGGTTTAAATCTTTTGCTGATAAAACCAACTTCTTAATTGAAGATGGTTTAACAGGGATTGTCGGACCCAATGGATGTGGAAAATCAAATATAGTGGAATCTTTAAGATGGGTCATGGGAGAAACATCAGCTAAAAGTATGCGTGGGTCAGGAATGGAAGATGTAATTTTTTCAGGAACGTCCAACAAAGCTTCAAAAAATATAGCTGAGGTTTCTGTAACAATTGAAAATGTTAATAACGAGGGAACTAGTATTTATCAAGAACTTGGTGAAATAAATATAAGAAGAAAAATTGAAAAAGATAAAGGCTCAAAATTTTATATAAATGATAAAGAAGTGCGAGCCAGGGATGCACAAATGTTTTTTGCTGATCTATCGACAGGTGCCCATTCACCTTCAATGATAAGTCAAGGGCGAATAGGTGCTCTTGTCACAGCAAAACCAACTGATAGGAGGGCAATTTTAGAGGAAGCTGCTGGAATTTCAGGTCTTCATGTTCGAAGACATGAGGCTGAATTGAGATTAGGAGCCGCAGAAAACAACTTAAAAAGAGCAGATGAATTAAGAAAACAACAAGAGAGACAATTAGCTAATCTTCAAAAGCAAGCTGAGGAAGCAACAAAATACAAAAATATTTCTGATGAAATTAAAAAAGTTGAAGCTGGACTGTATTATTTGAAATTACTGGAAATAGATAAAGAAATTAGAATTGAGAATGAAATAAATACTGAAGCAGAGGAAGAGGTAAGTGGATTTAATAACAAAATTTCTGAATTAGATACCTCTATTAAAATTGAAACTGAAAAAGTTACACCACTAAGAGAAAAAAATATTGAAAATTTATCAAAAATTCAGAGGCTTAATCTTGAGCTTCAAAGTCTAGATGAAGAAAATATGCGAACACAAGATGAGATAGAAAATATAAAAAAATCTCTTCAAACATTGGATGAAGATATTTCAAGAGAAAAGGGAATTATAATTGATGCAAATTCAAATGAAAAAAGGCTTAAGGAGGAAAAAAATGAATTAATAGAAATTGATTCGAAGTATTATGAAACTGAAAAACAATCTAGTGAAGATTTAAATCAATCAAAGAATAAATTAAAAACTGAAATTAAAAATATAAAAGAATTAATTTCTTTACAAAAAAATAATGAAGCAATAAATGCACTTAGTGATTTTGAGGAAAGTATTGAAAGATATGCAGATAGTTATAGTCAAAACCAAAATATAAAAAAAGAATCTGTCAAAAGAAATGAAAGAATTAATATTATTGATCAAGAAATTGGAAGTTGGAAAAATTTACTCTCAAACTCTGAAAAAATGGTAGATGAGTTATCTGAAAGAAAAAATAGATTCAATAAACAATTAGAGAAATTAGATAATCAACCAAAAATTCAAGCAGAAAAAAAAGGACAAATTTCAGAAAATTTGAGAATTTCTGAAGAGGAAAAAAATATTAATGAAAAAATCATTGGTGAAACAGATGATAAAATTGAAAAATTAAGAACTCAGTTAAATGAGATACAGGAACAGTTTATACAAATTAGAGAGAGAAAAGCTAGCTCGGGGGCAACAGTTGAGGGTCTTAAAAAAAGAAAAAACGATTTGATAGATAGAATTAGTTCTGAATTAAATTTAAAAGAAGAAAATATTTTAGAAAACTCAAATCTTTTTGGAGTTGATGAGCTCCCAGATGCAGTAAATCAAGAAGATTTATTAGATAAGAAAAAACAGGAAAGAGAAAAGTTAGGATCAGTAAATCTTAAAGCAGATGAGGAAACAAATAAATACGAGTCTGAAATAAAAAAAATGGAACAAGACCGTGCTGATTTAGTAACAGCAATAATAAAATTAAAAGATAGTATTAATGAATTAAATCAAAAAGGAAGAGAAAGATTAATAGAGGCATTTGAGAAAGTTAATAGAAAATTTAATGAAGTTTATACAAAACTGTTTAATGGAGGTAATGCTAAACTTGAATTAGTAGACTCAGATGATCCTCTTGAAGCTGGTTTAGAAATGTTAGTAAGTCCACCAGGAAAAAGATTGCAATCTATTACTTTGTTATCAGGAGGCGAACAGGCATTAACGGCTCTATCACTTGTTTTTGCAGTTTTTTTAACTAATCCATCGCCTATATGCGTTTTGGACGAAGTAGATGCTCCACTAGATGACGCAAATGTAACTAGATTTTGTAGTCTATTAGATGAACTCACTAAAATCACCAATACTAAATTTATCATTGTTACTCATCATGCTTTAACGATGTCAAAAATGAATAGACTTTATGGGGTAACGATGCCTGAAAAAGGAATTAGTCAGTTAGTTGCCGTAGATTTACAAAAAGCAGAAAGTATGGTTGCTTAAACAATAATATAATAATGTCAAAAGATCAGTTCAAAACTCGCTTAGAGATTGCAAAAAAGAAGGCTTCTAAACGAAATTTAAATGACAAAAAACATAATCCATCACCAATTGGCACGGCTTTTAAGCTAAGCACAGAGCTAGTTTCAGCTGTAGCAGTCGGGACAATTATTGGGTTTATTTTAGACAAGACCTTTGGTACTAAACCTTGGTTAATTTTAATATTTTTTTTTGTAGGAGTAATTGCTGGCATCACAAACGTAATTAAATCTGCAAAAAATATGCAAAAATAGATAAAAAAGTTATGGCAGCAAATCCAATGACTCAATTTGAAGTTTATAGAATTGGGCCAGAAATAAAAGTAGGTTCTTTTGATATATCATTTACAAATGCGAGTTTGTTTATGGTAATTAGCACTATAGCTATTTTACTTATTTTTAATTCAGGTTCTAAAAAAAATTCGATGTTGCCAAATAAAATACAACTTTTGGCAGAACTTAGTTATACTTTCGTATCAAAAATGATCAGTGATACAGCTGGATCAAAAGCAAAACCTTATTTCTCATTCATATTTTCACTATTTATGTTTGTGCTTTTCTGTAACATGTTTGGAATGATACCTTATACTTTTACTGTTACAAGTCATATCATTGTAACTTTTGTTCTTGCTGCATTTATATTTATTGGAGTCACAATAATAGGATTTATTAAACATGGTTTTGGTTATTTAAAACTATTTGTACCAAGTGGAGTTCCAGTAATTTTGTTGCCATTGATAGTGGTAATTGAAATAATTTCGTATTTAAGTAGACCTATAAGTTTATCTGTTAGACTTTTTGCTAATATGATGGCAGGTCATACTATGATGAAAGTTTTCGGAGGCTTTGTGATAAGCCTTGGAATAGTCGGTGGATGGCTTCCACTGAGTTTTTCGGTTGCTTTAACTGGTTTGGAGATCTTAGTTGCTTTTCTTCAAGCATATGTTTTTGCAATTTTAACCTGCATCTATTTGAATGATGCATTAAACTTACACCATTAAATAACATAGGAGGATATAATGGAATTAGAAGCAGCAAAAATGATCGGAGCAGGTCTTGCGGCAATAGCTCTTGCTGGTGCCGGAGTTGGTATCGGAATAATTTTTGGTAACTATCTATCAGGTGCAATGAGAAATCCATCAGCTGCACAAAAACAATTTCCTAATTTGCTTTTGGGTTTTGCACTTGCAGAAGCAACTGGATTATTCGGGTTAGTAGTTGCGTTAATCATTCTTTTTGCATTTTAGATTTGATGATTAAAAAAATATTTTTTCAGTTAATATTTTTTAATTTCTTTTTTATAGGAGAAGTTTTTGGAGCTGAAAGCGAAGGTATGCCTCAATTAAATCCTGAATTTTGGGTTTCTCAAATATTTTGGCTTACACTTACTTTTGGTATTTTGTATATAGTTTTATCAAAACTAATTCTTCCAAAAATAAGTAATAATTTGGAATTAAGAAAATCACAAATACAAGAAAATATTGAGGCTGCAGAGAAACAAAGAGAAGATAGTGAGACTAAACTAAGAGAATATGAAGAAATAATTTTAAACAGTAAATCCAAAGCAAAAAATATTTTTAAAGAGGCAAGGGAAAAAACTCTTAAAGATATTAGCTCTAAAAGAGAAATTTTAGAAAAGCAAATAGATGAAGAAATAAAAAAGGCTGAAAGAGAGATAAATGATCTTAAAAAAAAAGCTCCAGAAAAAATTAATAAAATTGCAATTGAAACTTCTTCTGAGATATTAAAAACCTTAATAGGTACTGAAATCAATAATAGCAGCATATCAGCAATTGTTAACGATCTCTCAAAAAAAAATGAAGGTAAATACTATGACAATTGATTCAACTTTCTGGGTGGCAGTTTCATTTTTTATATTTTTTGGAGGCTTAATTTATTTAAAAGTTCCTCAAAAAATAAATGAAATCCTTAATAAGCTTATTTTAGATATTAAGAATGAAATTAATGAAAGTGAAAAATTGCGGTCTGAGGCAAAGATGCTGCTAGACAAAGCTCAAAAAAAACTCGACACCGCGCAATCTGTCAGTAATGAAATTTTGGAACAAGCAAAAAAAGATAGTGATAGATTAATTATAGAATTAAATGACAAATTTCACAAATCCTCTGAAATCAAAAAAAATTCTGCAGAAAATAAAATTGCGCAAATGAAAGATACAGCGATTAAGGAGATAAAAAATGCATCAGTTAAGATTGCTGTGGACTCTGTCAAAAAAATTATCACTACTTCGGTAGATAAATCTAAACTAGACACCTTGTTTCAAAAAAATTTGGATGAAACTAAAGAAGAGTTAAAAAAAATTAACTCATAATCCTCTTACAATTTCAAAAAAAAACTATAAATTATCACAATGAATTCTGTTGTAATTGGCTCTGGTTTTGGAGGAATAGCTGCTGCACTACGCTTGAAAGCAAAAGGTCATGATGTGACTTTAATTGAAAAACACCCAGATCTTGGAGGAAGAGCCAGGGTATTTAAAAAAAATGGTTTTATTTATGATGGTGGGCCAACTGTAATTACTGCCCCCTACTTAATTAATGAGTTATTCGAATTATTTAAAAAAAATCCAAAAGATTATATAGAACTTTCTCCACTTAAGATTTGGTATCAATTTATATTTGAAGATAAAACCAAATTTAATTACTCAGGGGATGAGAGCGAAATGAAAAGACAAATTGAGAAAATAAGTAAAGATGATGTAAAAGGCTACGAAAAATTAGTAAATTTTACAAAAAAAATATTTGATAAAGGTTTTACTGAACTGGCTGACGTTCCATTTGATAAACCATTTGTAATGATGCAACAATTGCCAGCTCTCTTAAAGCTTAAAAGTTACAAATCAGTTTATTCGTTAGTTTCATCATATGTAAAAAATGAAAAATTAAGAAGAATGTTCAGTATGCACCCATTGCTCGTTGGTGGAAATCCTTTCACTACAACTTCGATTTATGGACTTATTTTATACTTAGAAAAAAAATGGGGTATTCATTATTCAATGGGGGGAACCGGAAACATAATAAAAGGATTTGAAAAACTTATGAATGAAGAAGGAATAAAAGTAATCAAAGGTTATGAAGTTATAAAAATTATTTCAGATAAAAAAAAAATTACTGGTGTTCAACTAAATGACCAAACTATCCTAAACTCTAATAATGTCATTTGTAATGCAGATCCACCTGCAGTTTATGAAAAAATGTTAAATGGAAATAAAATTAATTCATTTCTATTTAAATGGAAAAAAAATCGAATGGAATATTCAATGGGATTATTTGTTTATTATTTTGGTACTAAAAAAAAATACAAAAATGTAGAACATCATACGATTAAATTTGGTAATAAATATAAAGAACATCTAGATGACATATTCAATAACAAAAAGTTAAATGATGATATTAGCTATTATCTTCACAGACCATCTTCAACAGATGAATCTATGGCTCCTAAAGGAAACGATTGTTTTTACGTTCTTGTACCAGTACCAAATAATCAATCGAATATTGATTGGTCGGTAGAGGGAGAAAAAATGAAAAATTTAGTAATTGATAAAATGCAAAAAGATTTGATGCCCAATCTAAAAGAAAATATTGTCGAGGATTTTTATTTAACTCCAGATTATTTTGAAAAAGATTTAAATACTAAACATGGTTCAGGTTTTTCTATCCAACCAAAATTTTCACAATCTGCTTATTTTAGATTTCACAATAAATCAGAAGTTTATGATGGTTTATATTTTGTTGGAGCAGGAACACATCCTGGTGCTGGCGTACCAGGTGTTTTGTCCTCAGCTAAAGTATTAGATAAGATAATTTAATGAATAAAAAAAACTATCTAGCTATTTTTGCTAAATCATTTAATTGGGCAGGTTTTTTTTTACCAAAAAAAATTTATGAGGATTCTGCTAAACTTTATGCATTTTGCAGAGTCCTAGATGATATAGCAGACGAAAAAACTGATTTGGACAGTAAAATTAAAAGATTTGATGAAATGAGAAATTTTCTAAAAAAATCTTATGATACAGATAACAAAGAAATATATTCATCTAACGAAAATGAAAAAATTATTTATGATGTAATCACTCTTGCAAAAAATAACAATATAAAAAAAATAATTTTAGAGGACTTAGTCGATGGTGTTGCCTCAGATTTAAGAAAAAAAATTCATATTAGATCAGTTAAAGACTTATTAGTTTACTCTTATAGAGTCGCTGGGACAGTCGGTTTAATGATGTCCAAAATTCTAATGGTGAAGGATAGAAGAGCTTTAAAAGGAGCAATTGATTTGGGTATAGCAATGCAATTAACCAACATCGCTAGAGATGTGGTTGAGGACAAAAAAATGAATAGAGAGTATATCAAGCCAGACTTTGAAAATATTAAAGCTACCCTAAAACTTGCAGAAATGTTTTATGAGAGCTCATTTAGTTCTATACAGAAAATCCCATTTATATGTAAATTTTCAATAATTGTTGCTAGAAGAATTTACAGACAAATTGGAAGAAAAATTTTACAAAAAGGTAACATGGAGAATTATGAAAGATCAGGAAAGGTTTACGTCAATAATTTTGAAAAAATTTATCACACAATTATTTCTATATTTGATTTGATATTAGTTTATTTTAAAGAAATAGAGGCTCATCAAAGAGCAAAAGAACATGCTATTATTAGTCAGGAAGTAGATCTAGATGAAAGAATTTGATTATGTAATTATTGGTGGTGGATGTGCGGGTTTATCACTTGCATATGAACTGGAGACACATGAAAAATTAAAAAATAAAACTTTAGCTATTATTGAAACTAGGCCAGATTATAAAAGAGATAAAACGTGGTCTTTCTGGAAAGTAGCACCACATAATTTTGATGATTGCGTAAAAAAAAGTTGGGAAAACTTTTCAATAAATATACCTAACAAAACTAATCATATAGAATGTAAAGATTATCCATATCAAAGTATAGATAGTGGTTTATTTTATGAGAAAATAAATAATAAATTGAAAGAAAATAGAAATATTTCTTTTTTTAAAAACATTGAGGAAATTAATACAAAAAACTCATTTATTTTTAGCAGTGTTCCAATTATTAAAAAAAATCATCTAAACCTTTGGCAACATTTTTGCGGTGTAGAAATTGAGACAAAAAATAATTGTTTTGATGAGCAAATTTTTAATCTTATGGATTTTGATTGCGAGCAAAGAGATAGTGTTCATTTTTTTTATACACTTCCTTTCTCAAAAAATAAAGCTTTGGTTGAAACAACTTGGTTATCTAAAATGAATGATAATTCTCAAAAAGACTATGACCAACAAATTAAAGATTATATTAAAAATCATCTTAAAATAAAAGATTATGAAATTATATATAAAGAAGAAGGTGCAATCCCTCTCTTCTATCCACTTTATAAAAAAGAAAAAAATAAAATAAATATTGGGACTGCAGGAGGTATGACAAGATTAAGTACTGGTTATACCTTTTTAAATATTCAAGAGCATAGTAAATACATAAGAGAAAACATTGAAAATATTTCTAATTCAAAAAGATTTGAAATAAGTAAAAAATATCAATTTTTAGATGATATTTTTCTTAGAGTCTTAAATAAACATCCTAAAAAAATGTCTAATATATTCTTTAACATGTTTAGGACATCGCCAAAGACTGTTATAAAATTTTTATCAAATAAAAGTAATTTTTTTGAAGATTTAAAAATAATTTTAAAAATGCCAAAATGGACTTTTATTAAGGCTTTATTTTATTAATGAACAAAATGGAATTAGATGAATTAGAATTTTACCACAGTATTTGGTTTACTGTGTTAGTCATTATTTTGCTTGGAGTTTTTATATTTCCTAATCAAGAATTTGAGAGTCTCGATTGGAAAATAATTAAAGAAAATCCTATTATAAATAATAGTACAACAAATCTGATATGTTTTTTTTTAATCGCAACGATTGGTGTTTCTCATGGATCTTTAGATAATCATAAAGGTAGAAAACTTTTAAAATTTTACTCTTTGGAAAATTCAATTATTTTTTACTTAAGTTATATATTGATTGCTCTTTTCATAATACTTCTATGGAAAGTTTTACCAACAACAACTTTGTTTATTTTTTTAATTATTGCAGCTTACCATTTTGGTAAAGAAGACAGTCTTGAGAAAGTAAGAAAATCAAATTTTAAATTACTTTATTATTTTTCAAGAGGTTCTATTATTATTTTCGCACCTTTATTATTCCATTCTAATGAAACAATTGAAATTTTTAGAATAATATCCAGTGCTACTTTTGCAGATTATCTTTTTAATTTAGAAAAATATTATTTTTTTGAATTAATGCTTGGTTTAGTGATTTTATCTTCTTATTTAATTTCTGGAAAAGAATCTGCTTCTTTTTACTTTGAAGTGCCATCAATTTTAGCAATGAATTATTTTTTTAATCCATTTTTTGCTTTTACTATTTATTTTTGTTTCTTACATTCTATAAGACATATTATTTCTCTTAGTTCGGAACTTGATAAGGAAAATATAAAAAAAGGTTTAAATATGTTTTTAAATAAAGCTTTACCGCTCTCTATAATTACAGCTATTATTTTCATCATCGCTTTGTATTTTTTACTAGATCTAAATCAATTAAATGAGGCTATATTTAAAGTAATATTTATAGGTTTGGCGTCTTTAACCTTTCCACATATATTGCTGGAATATCTTTTAGAGAAGAATGAAAAATAAAGAGATTAAAATACTATTATCTGCGCCGAGAGGTTTTTGTGCCGGTGTTGAAAGAGCTATTGAAATAGTTGAAAAATCAATTCAAAAATATGGAGCTCCTGTCTATGTTAGACATGAAATAGTTCATAATAAGTATGTGGTTGACGATTTAAAAAATAAAGGAGCAATCTTTGTTGAAGAACTTGAAGAAATAGAGGATAAATCAAGACCAGTAATTTTTTCTGCTCATGGTGTTCCTAAAAAAATACCAGAGGACGCAAAAAATTATAATATGACTTATGTTGATGCTACTTGCCCACTAGTCTCAAAAGTTCATAGAGAAGCTGAAAATCTTCATAAAGCTGGCTATCATTTAATCTTAATAGGTCATCAAAACCATCCTGAAGTTATTGGCACAATGGGTCAATTGCCAAATGGATCAATAGATCTAATCCAAAACGAAGATGAAGCAAAAAAATATGAAACAAATAATAAAGATAAAATATCTTATGTTACTCAAACAACACTATCAGTTGATGATACAGAAGATATAATAAAAATTTTGAAAAAGAGATTTCCAAAAATAAGAGAACCAATGAAAGAGGATATTTGTTATGCAACAACAAATCGGCAAATGGCAGTTAAAAATATTGCAAAAAAATGTGATTTATTTTTTGTTATAGGAAGTAGAAATTCATCTAATTCTGTTAGACTTGTTGAAGTAGCTAAAAAATCAGGTTGTCCTAATTCTCAATTAATCCATTCACAAAGTGAAATTCCATATGGGTTGATTGAAAAATCTAATATCATCGGAATTTCATCTGGAGCTTCAGCTCCAGAAATTTTAGTTAGTAATTTTATAAACAGCTTAAAAAAAAGATTTACAGTCAACATAGATGAAGTAGAAGCAATAAAAGAAAATGTTGTTTTCAAAATTCCTAAGAAATTAAATTGAATGGCTGTATATACAAAAATTAACAAAAAAGATCTTTTAATTATAAATAAAAAATTTTTTGATAAAAAATTTATTAACTTCAAAGGTATTAAGCAAGGTATAGAAAATACAAATTATTTACTAAAATCAAAAAATGAAAAGTTTATTTTGACTATTTTTGAGAAAAGAGTTTCAAAAAAAGAAATACCTTTTTTTATAAAATTGATGGATCAATTGAATAATTCAAAAGTTACTTGTCCAAAACCATTAAAAAATAATAAGGGAAATTATTTATTTAAATTAAGAAATAAAACTGCGTGCATTGTCTCCTTTCTTAATGGAAAAGATAAAAAATCATTAAGTGTCAAAAATTGCTATGATGTTGGAAAAATGATTGCTCAAATGCATTCTTCTACAAAAAAAATTAAACTTTATAGAAAAAACTCAATGGGAATAAAAAATTTAAATCCATTGTTAAACAGCATTAAATTTAAATCAAAAAAATTTATAAACATTGAAAAGTTCTTAAAAACTAATTTTATAGATATTAAAAAAAGATGGCCAAAAAAATTACCAAGTGGAATAATTCACGGAGATTTATTTATTGACAATATTTTTTTTAAGAATAACAAACTATCTGGAATTATAGATTTTTATTTCGCAGCAAATGATTATTTTATGTATGAAATTGCAATTTGTGTAAATGCATTATGTTTTGATAAATACAAAAATAAATTTATCTTAAACAAAAAAAAAGTTAAAAATATTATTAAAGGATATGAAAGTATTAAAAAAATTTCTAACAAAGAAAAAAGTTCATTAAATATTTTGTGTCGTGGTGCAGCAATGAGATACTTTTTAACAAGACTTTATGATTATACAAATACTCCAAAAACAGCTTTAATTAAGATTAAGGATCCTGGGGAATATTATCAAAAGCTAGTGGCGCATAATAATTTAAAAAATTACAAACATTATTTAAATTAATGATTGAAATTCACACTGATGGCTCATGTTTAGAAAATCCAGGAAATGGCGGTTGGGCAGCAATCATAAACATTAATGGGAAAATAAAAAAAATAAGTGGCAGTGAAAAAAATACTACAAATAACAGAATGGAATTGATGGCTCCTATCAATGCTTTAAAGAGTATTGATTCTGATGAAGAAATTAAAATTTACACAGATTCCAAGTATGTAAAACTTGGAATAACTGAATGGATAAACACTTGGGTCAAAAACAATTGGAAAACTTCCAAAAAAGAAGAGGTAAAAAATAAAGATCTTTGGACTGAACTTTATAATTTAAATAAAGTATTAAAAGTTAAATGGATTTGGATTAAAGCTCACGCGGGTAATCCATTAAATGAAGAAGTTGATTTATTGGCTAAAAAAGCAGCTGGACTAGACTAGTTCTAAAAAATTTTCTGCAGCAGATATTTCACACGAACCAGTGTCTTTTTCCTCTTGTATCTTTATAATTTTAAGATTGTCAACTAGCATCGTGTATCTATTAGATCTAATTCCTAATCCCCTACCACCTTTATCAACCTCAGCACCTATTGCTTTTGTAAAATTCAAAAAAGGATCCCCCATCATTATAATTTTATCACCTACGTTATTTTCTTTACCCCAGGCATTCATTACGAATGGATCATTAACAGAAATGCAAATAATTTGGTCAACACCTTTCTCTTTATATTTTTCACTATTTTTTACATATCCTGGTAAATGCTTTGCAGAACAAACAGAAGTGTAGGCCCCTGGCAAACCAAATATTACTGTTTTTTTGTTTTTCAAAAATTTCTCAATATTTTTTTTTACTGGTTCACCATCTTCAAGAATAAATACTTCTGAATTTGGAATTAATTCATTCTCTTTTATTTTCATTAAATTCTTTCTTTGATATATTTTTTGATTTTATCTAGGTTATTATCTATTATATCATAATTTTCGTTCTCATCCAAAATAAACATTAATTCTTTTGGCAAATTTGCATTAAGATTTATAGATTTTTTTATTGCATCAGGAAACTTGCAAGGATGAGCTGTCCCCAAAACAATATTATTCCCTTTAATATTCACTTTATCAAAAGCCCCATATCCAATAGCTGTATGTGGATCTAAAATTATTTCAAATTCTTCATAAACATTTTTAATCACTTTCAAAATCTCATCCTCACTCATTCTCGATGATAGAAAATCTAGATTTATCTTATCTAATTTATCTTTATCAATTTTATATCTTCCTTTTTCTTTTATATTTTTCATTGCAGAAATTGTTTCTATGTCACTATGATTATTAATGTCGTATAAAAGTCTCTCAAAATTACTTGCTAGTTGAATATCCATACTAGGTGAAATAGTTTCAAAAACTTTCTCAATATTATATTCACCTTTTGATATAGCTCTATGTAATATATCATTTTGATTTGTTGCAACTAAAAGCTTTCCTATAGGTAAACCCATTTTTTTTGCTAAATAACCAGCATATACATCACCAAAATTACCTGTTGGCACAGAAAAATTAATTGGTTGAGTTTTATCCTCAATCGAAAAATAACTATAAAAATAATAGATACTTTGTGCAATTATTCTTGCCCAGTTTATAGAATTAACTCCAGACATCTTTATTGAATTTGAAAAAGATTTATCAGCAAACATCGCTTTTACTAAATTTTGACAATCATCAAAATTTCCATTTACAGCAATATTAAAAACATTTTTTTCACTACCTGTTGTCATTAATTTTCTCTGAACAGGCGAAATTCGATTGTTTGGATGTAGAACAAAAATATTTAAATTTTTTTTTCCTTTAATCGCATCAATTGCAGCTGCCCCAGTATCTCCCGAGGTAGCAACAACTATATTTATTTTTTCATTGGTTCTATCAAGATAATACTCGTAAAAATTTCCTAAAAGTTGCATTGCGATGTCTTTAAAAGCCAAAGTTGGTCCATGAAACAATTCTAAGACAGACCGATCACCAATCTTAATTAAATTGACAACATTTTTTTCTCTAAAAACTGAATAAGATTTATCGACTAATTTGCCCAAATCATTTTCACTTATAAAATCACCAATAAATGGATAGATAATTTTTTTAGCTAGATCTGAATATTCTAAGTCTTTAAAACTATCTAAATCCTTTTGATTATATTTATGAAGAGATTTTGGAATATATAATCCTCCATCGTCTGCCAAACCCTTAATGAATACATCTTTAAATTTAAAATTGTTTGAGCTATTTCTAGTGCTTACGTATTCCATTTAATAATTCTTTTTTCTAAAATATAAATATAACAAAAGAATTGAAATCGCTAATGAAAACCAAGTAATAGCATATTTTTTATGATTATTAGAAATATTAGCAGTAATTTTTTTTGGTTTTGGAAGAGTATAATTGCCATTTAAATAAATTATATATTCAGAGAACTCTTTGCCAGTATAACTTAAAACATCTTTTCTATCTAAGCTGAACCAATAGTTCTTTTTTAGGTCATTATCAGGTTTGAAAATATTTTTTCTCCCCTGTTTTTTTAAAGTTCCAACAATATTTTTACCATCAAATTTAATAATTTTATCTGTATCTTTTTTTTCAAAGGGTATCCATCCTCTATTAATTAAGTAATTTTTATCATCTACAAAAAAAGGGTTCACAACTTCAAACCCAGGAACACCATTATCATTTAAATTATATAAGTAAATTTGTTTTTCAAAATCTATAGATCCTGAAGTTTTGATCTTTAAGTAATTTTCTACAGTAGATTTGGATAACTCTACAGGTGGTTTTTTAAGAGACTCCTCAATTTCTAAAATAAGATTATTTTTCCAATTTAAACGAATTATTTGCCATGAACCCAATGCAATAAAAACTGAGATAAAAAAAAATGTAAAAACTGTAAATAAAAACTTATTTTTCAAGGATCAAATTAACTTCCCCAAATATAAATTGCAGCAAATAAAAACAACCAAACCACATCAACAAAATGCCAATACCAAGCTGCAGCTTCAAAACCAAAGTGATGATCTTTATTAAAGTGACCTAATTTTCCACGCCATAAACAAACCGCTAAAAATATAGTTCCTACTATTACGTGAAAACCATGAAATCCTGTTGCCATATAAAATACTGAGCCATAAATATGATTTGAAAATGTAAATGTTGCGTGATGGTATTCGTAAGCTTGGAGAGCTGTGAAACAAACTCCAAGAATTACAGTCAAGATTAATCCATTAATGAAACCTTTTCTATCATCTTCTAGAAGAGCATGATGAGACCAAGTTACAGTTGTACCTGACAACAGCAATACAAGTGTATTGATTAAAGGAATATCCCAAGGATCAAAAGTTTTAATATCTTTAGGTGGCCAAACATTTCCCACAAACTCGTTTGGAAAAAGACTCACATCAAAATATGCCCAAAACCATGCAACGAAAAACATTACTTCTGAAGCAATGAATAATGTCATTCCATAACGATGATGAATTTGAACAACTGGAGTATGATGTCCTTGATGTTCAGCTTCAATCACAACATCTCTAAACCACATATAGGCTCCGTAAATTAATAGAGCTAAACCTAAATACATTCCCCATGATACATCTGCATGCATATAATAAACTGCACCTAAAGCTAAAACTAAGCATGAGAAAGAAGTGTAGATTGGCCAAGGACTTGGGTCTACAAGGTGATAATCATGTTTTTTTTCAGCTGACATTTTTTTGAATTATGATTGTTTATAGTAATCTGTCGAGAAAAAAGTATACGACATAGTAACATCTTCTAAGTTTTTTACGGTAGGGTCATTGACCATTTCGGGGTCTAAATAAAAAGTCATTACGTAAGTTGCTGTTTCACCAGCTTTTAATTCCTGTTTTTCAAAACAAAAACATCCCAATTTACTATAATATTTACCAAAGCTGGCAGGTGAAACATTGAAACTTGCCACTCCGGCTGTTGGCTCATCACTGTAATTTGATACTTCAAACTCTATTTTATTAACTTGACCAACTTTTACATCAATAACATTTGATTTAGCTTTAAAATCCCATGGTAAGTTATTTACATTAGTATCAAATCTGACACTTACAACTTTATCTAAAACTACCTTTGGTACATTGTTCGAAACTTGAGTAGTTCCTCCAAAACCAGTAACTCTACAAAAAAGATCATATAAAGGCACTGCTGCGTATGACAAACCTAGCATTAAAACAAAAATACCAGCTAAGACTATCGGGGTTAATTTCTTTCTTTCAATCATATGGTCCTATCAAATACTCCAGTATTATATAAAGTAAAAAAGAAGAGAAAAATCATAAAAGCAATAATTGCGAGTGCCGTAATAATATTTTTTTTTTTAGTTTTTTTATCTGGTGTTATCATAATATTTTATCTATCAGAAAAAGGACAAAAATTAAAAATAAATAAAGTATTGAATATCCAAATATTGCTTTAGCTTTTTTTGGATTAAACTTATTTCTCTTATAATTGTATAGTTCGTAACATAAAAAATTGTAATAGAATGTTAACAATAATGATGGTACTAAAAAAGTAAATCCAACAAAATTTATTATATATGGAAATATTATAACTGGAAGCATTAACAAAGAATAAACAAATATGTTTATTTTTGTAGTCTCAACTCCATTTGTTAAAGGAAGCATTGGTATATTAGCTTTTTTATAATCATCAGATTTATATAAACTCAAAGCCCAAAAATGCGAAGGAGTCCAAAAAAATATAATCAAAAAGAAAGCTAATGGTTCAATTGAAAGTGAACCAGTTGCAATTGTCCACCCAATCACAGGAGGGAATGCTCCAGCAGCTCCACCAATAACAATATTTTGTGGTGTTCTTCTTTTCAGCCAAATTGTATAAACAAAAACATAAAACAAAATGGTTAAAAGTAATATTGCGGCTGAAATTCTATTTGTAAAATAATCTAATGCTATCACTGAAACAATTGATAGGGTAACCCCAAAAATAAGAGCCTGATTTCTGTTAACTTTTCCTGTAGGAATAGGTCTTAAACAAGTTCTAGTCATCAAAGCATCAAGATCAGATTCATACCACATATTCAATGCTCCAGCGGCTCCAGCACCTAATGAGACTAATAAAATTCCAATTATAGCATCTTTTGTTGAAACAACATTTGGGGCAGTCAATAAACCAACTGCACATGTAAAAATCACTAAAGACATAACTCTTGGCTTCATCAATTTAAATAACTCAGATAAATTAAATAAATCTTCTTGTGATAAACTTCTTTTTTTTAACTTTGAATTATCCATCAATTTTCTTAGCTTTTATTTTAGCTGTGTGATTTTTCTGTATCTTGATCATCAACAAACTTTGGTAATTCCTCAAATGTATGGAAATTTGGTGGAGATGGTACAGTCCATTCTAAAGTTGTAGCACCTTCACCCCAAGGGTTTTGCTCTGCTGCTTTTTTCTTTGCAAAAGCATAAATAAGATTTGCAAAAAATACTACTAATCCGGCAACCGCAACATAAGAACCTATTGAAGATATATAATTCCATCCAGCAAATGCATCTGGATAATCTGCATATCTTCTTGGCATTCCTGCCAAACCTAAAAAATGTTGAGGGAAGAAAATTAAGTTAACACCTATAAATGTTAACCAAAAATGTAATTGGCCCATCCATTCAGAATATTCGTAGCCTGACATTTTTGAAAACCAATAATAGAAACCTGCAAAGATTGCGAAAACTGCTCCTAATGACAACACATAATGAAAGTGAGCTACTACATAATAAGTATCATGCATCGCAGTATCTACACCAGCGTTAGCTAAAACTACGCCTGTTACACCACCTACAGTAAACATAAATATAAAACCAAGTGCCCACATCATTGGTGTTTTAAATGAAATTGATCCACCCCACATAGTTGCTATCCATGAGAAAATTTTTATTCCTGTTGGTACGGCGATAATCATTGTTGCCGCTAAAAAGTATGCTTTTGTATCTGTACTTAATCCAACTGTGTACATATGGTGAGCCCATACAACAAAACCTACTATCCCAATCGCAACCATGGCATATGCCATACCTAAATAACCAAAAACTGGTTTTCTTGAAAATGTTGATACAATATGACTGATCATTCCAAAACCTGGTAAAATTAAAATATAAACTTCAGGATGACCAAAGAACCAAAACAAATGTTGAAATAGAACTGGGTCTCCCCCGGTCTGAGCTTCAAAAAAGGCGGTTCCAAAATTTCTATCTGTTAATAACATTGTAATCGCTCCAGCTAAAACTGGTAACGATAATAATAATAAAAAAGCTGTTACTAAGATTGACCAAGCAAACAGTGGCATCTTATGTAATGTCATGCCCGGAGTTCTCATATTTAAAATTGTTGTAATAAAGTTAACTGCTCCTAAAATTGATGAAGCACCTGCTAAATGTAAACTTAAAATTGCTAAATCCATTGCTGGTCCAGGTTGACCTGCTTTAGATGATAAAGGTGGATAAATAGTCCAACCACCACCAACTCCTGTTTGTCCTGGAGGGCCGTCAGCAAAAATTGATAAAATTAATAAAGTTAATGAAACTGGTAATAACCAAAAAGAAATATTGTTCATTCGTGGAAATGCCATGTCAGGTGCACCAATCATAATTGGCACGAACCAATTTCCAAAACCACCAATCATAGCTGGCATAACCATAAAGAAAATCATGATTAATCCATGACCAGTTACTAAAACATTATACAAATGATAATTTCCACCTAAAATACCATCCCCCGGGTGCATCAATTCCATTCTCATTAAAACTGAAAATGCTGTACCAATAACTCCTGCAACAATTGCAAAAATTAAATACATTGTACCAATGTCTTTATGGTTAGTAGAATACGCCCAACGTTTCCAACCTGTTGGTGTGTGATGATCATCGTGTGAAGCTGTTTGTGTATACATATTTATTTACTCGCTAATTTAAGTTTATCATTTTCAATTTCTTCTTTTGCAAATTTTACTCGCGCCTCAGATAACCATTCTTGGTAATCTTCTTCACTTACTACTTTAACAGTTATGGGCATGAATGCGTGTTTAATTCCACATAGTTCTGAACATTGGCCGTAGTATGTTCCAACTTTTTCTGCTTTAAACCATGTTTCATTAATTCTCCCAGGGACCGCATCTCTTTTTACTCCAAATGATGGTAAAGCCCAAGCATGTAAAACGTCATTTGCAGTAATTAAAACTTTTACAACTTTATCAACTGGCACTACTACTTCGTTATCTACAGCTAATAATCTTGGTTGATTTGCTTTTAAATCTTTTTCCTCAACCATATAAGAGTCGAAAATTATATTTTCATCTGGATACTCATATCCCCAGTACCACTGATAACCAATAGCTTTAATTGTTAAATCTGCTTTTGGTATTGTGTCTTGTTTATATAAAATTTTAAATGAAGGGACTGCCATAACTATTAGGATTAAACATGGAATTAAAGTCCACAAAACTTCTACCGTTACATTATGTGTTCTTTTTGAAGGATTTGGATTTGCTGATGCTCTAAATCTTACACATGCATAAAGCATTAAAAATAAAACGAAAACACTTATTGCAATAATAATTGGTAATAAAAGTTTGTCATGAAAAGCAACTATTTCTCTCATAGACTCTGATGCAGCCTTTTGAAATCCTAATTGCCAGTCAACAGGCTGATTAGCAAAAGCATTTTGAGATATAAAAGTTCCTAAAAATATATAAAAAATTTTTCTCATTTTTAATAGCTATATAAAGCTCTTTTACAAAAATTACACTTTAGTTTTCGCGACAATTTATCAATTAATCACATAATTTATGATTGAAATAGCTGATATCACTGCTGTTTCTGATCTTAAAATATTCTCATTAATTTTAAGAGGCTGAACACCTTTAAAAGAGAGAATCTCCTTTCTTTCAGTCTCTGAAAAATCACCTTCAGGACCTATTATAATACAAATTGGTTTATCTGTTAACTTTGATCTATCAATTTTTTTATTATTTGAATTTAAATCAGTAAAAATTAAGTCCATTGAATTTAAGTTTAAAAAATTTTTCAAATTTTGAGCTTTCTCAATTTCAGGTACATTTAGTCGATTTGATTGTTCACTTGCTTCAATAACTATTTTTTCCAAACGCTCATTATTAATTTTTCTCACAACTGTTCTGTCAAAAATAATTGGTAAAAATTTAGTCACTCCTAGTTCAGTGGCTTTTTGAATCATAAAATTTTGATAGTTTGATTTAATTGGAGAGAATGCTAGCCACAATTCTTGTGAACTTTCTTTTTTTCTTAATTGTTTGACTATTTTAAATTCAACAATACCTTTTGATATTTTTAAAATTTTTGCTTCCCATTCTCCATTTTGATTAAATATTGAAAAGACTTCACTCTCTTTAATTCGCATAACTTTAGTCAGATAATGTGATTGAGACTTATCTAATTTATTGGTCATATCTGCAGATAATGGGTTCGAAAAAAATAATCTAATATTGTTCATTTGTGTTAAGTTAGTTTATGAAAAATGTTAAAGCAATAATTTTTGATGCTTACGGAACGTTGTTTGATGTCAATTCTGCTGCTGAAAAATGTAAAAATAAAATTGGAGATAAATGGGAACCTTTTGCAAATTTTTGGAGAACCACCCAGTTAGAATACACTTGGCTTCGAAGTTTGATGGGAAGACATAAGGATTTTTGGCAAATTACCGAAGATAGCTTAGACAAATCTATGAAAGCTTTTAAAATAGAGTTCAGTATGAGAGATGAATTGCTAGATCTCTATAAAGTTCTCTCACCTTTTAAAGAAGTTCAAGAAACTTTGAAAACATTAAAGAAAAAAAAACTTAAATTAGCCATTCTTTCAAATGGAACTCCATCCTTGCTTAATGAATTAGTTAAAAGTAATAATCTAGAAAATTTATTCGACGATATCTTTTCTATTGAGGAAGTAGGAGTTTATAAACCAAACTCAAAAGTTTATGACATGCCAGTAAAAAAATACAAAATAAGAAAAGATGAAATTGCTTTTTTAAGTGCTAATACATGGGATGTTTCTGGTGGTGGAAATTATGGCTACCAAGCTATTTGGGTGAATAGAAACAATAATATCTTTGATAACTTAGATTTTAAACCAAAATTAGAAATTAAAAATTTATCTGGATTGTTAAGTGAATTATAATATATAAATAATTTTGGAGACATAATTTTAAATAAAAAGGAAAAAATATGATCGAAAAAAAAGATGTGTCTTTCGAAATTTATTCAGACTCGGAAAAAATGCTTGAGCAAATTACCAATAAATATGATCTTCCTGATAAATCAAAAGCTCTAAGATGTTTGTTGGATTATGTAGAGGAAAAAGAGTCTGATTGGGATGATATGTTCGCCACAGTACGATGTAATAGGTGTGGATAGTAATTATGATTAAAATTTTTGACTTAACAGGAAGAGTTTTCATTTCAGGAGTTTTTTTATTAAGTGGTTTCAGTAAAATTGGAAATTATGATGGAACAGTGGGCTGGATGGAAAGTTTTGGACTTCCAGGTTTTTTATTAATACCTGCAATCATATTAGAAATACTTGCACCTATATTAATCATAATTGGTTATCAAACTAGAATTGCTGCTGGAGCTTTAAGTTTATTTTGTATAGCTACGGCTATTATTTTTCACACAGATTTTTCAGATCAAATGCAATTTATTGCTTTTATGAAAAACCTTGCATTAGCGGGCGGTTTTTTATTCTTAGTAGTGAATGGTGCAAAAGGTTATTGCTTAGATAAAAAGTAATCTTGAATCTAACATTAGAATTATTATTTAAGTTGTATGAAAAATATTGAGGTAAAA
This sequence comes from uncultured Pelagibacteraceae bacterium, assembly GCA_902570715.1. Taxonomy (GTDB): domain Bacteria; phylum Pseudomonadota; class Alphaproteobacteria; order Pelagibacterales; family Pelagibacteraceae; genus Pelagibacter. Next base: position 4,803 of record CACFZB010000001.1, on the reverse strand, counting down.
CAAATTATAAATCCAATCCCTGCTTCTGATGGTGCTGGAGTAAAACTAAAAAGAAGTATTGGTGTTGAACCAAATTATTTTGATCCTTTTTTAATGTTAGATGAATTTGGTTCAGAAAATAGTGAGGATTATATTGCTGGTTTTCCTCCACATCCACACAGAGGAATTGAAACTGTTACTTATATGTTGGCAGGTGATTTTGAACATAAAGATAGCACCGGCGGTCAAGGAAGAATGACGGCTGGAGATGTTCAATGGATGAAAACAGGAAGCGGTATTATTCATTCAGAAATGCCTGCTATGAAAGAAGGTAAACTGCATGGTTTCCAATTATGGATTAATATGCCAGCCAAACTTAAAATGAGTAAACCTGAATATATTTATATTGATGCAGATAAAATGAGTGTACATCAAGATGAAGATAAGCAAATAAAAGTAATAGCTGGTAAATTTGAAAAAGCTGAAGGTCCCGTAAAAGGGCACAACGTTGAGCCTGTATATTTTGATGTTGAGTTAAATAAAGACAAAGAATTTAACTTTAACTTACCATCTACACATAATACTTTTGTTTATTTAATTGATGGTGAAATAGAAATTGGTTTTAAAAAGCATGATAACGTTAAAAATAGTACTTTAATACTACTTACAAAGGGTGATGAATTAAAAGTAAAAGCTAAGTCAAAAGCAAAATTTTTAGTTATATCCGGCAAACCAATTAATGAAGAAATTGCAAGAGGTGGCCCTTTTGTAATGAATACCAAAGCAGAGATCTTGCAAGCTGTTCAAGATTATCATAATGGTACATTTGTAAAATGAAAGCAGTAATAATTTCAAAAAATGGTGGACCAGAAGTTTTAGAACTAAAAGACATTAAGTTAGGTGATCCAAACTCTGGTGAAGTTCTAATTAAGAATGAAGCAATTGGTCTTAATTATATAGATACCTATCATAGATCAGGTCTCTACCCTGTTGAACTGCCATCAAATATTGGAATTGAAGGTGCTGGTATAATTGAAAAGATTGGTCCAGATGTAAAAGATTTTAAGCTTGGGGATAAGGTTGCTTATGCATCAATGCCTATCGGTTCTTATGCAACACATAGAATTTTTCCAACAAAAAAATTAGTTAAGGTGCCCAATGAAATAGAGTTAGAGAATGTTGTAACTTTAATGACAAAGGGTTTTACTGTTTTCTATCTTCTTCACAAAACTTATCCTGTTAAGTCAGGAGAAACAGTTCTATTTCATGCTGCAGCTGGAGGAGTTGGACAAATATTTTGTCAATGGGCTAAAAGTTTAGGTTGCACTATAATTGGAACTGTTGGATCAGATGAAAAAATTTCAATAGCAAAAGCAAATGGCTGTGATCATGTGATTAATTATTCTAAAGAAAACTTCGCTGAAAAAGTTAAAAAGATAACTAATGGAGTCGGTGTTCCAGTAGTTTACGATGGTGTTGGAAAAAAAACATTTGATGGTTCTATTGAATGCTTAAAAGTTAGAGGAATGATGGTTTCATTTGGAAACGCATCTGGTCCAATAGAACCATGTAATGTTGCTAAATCTCTTGCACCAAAAGGTTTATATTTAACTAGACCTAGTATTGCTCACTATACAACAACAAGAGAAGAATTGAATGAGGCAGCAAATAAAGTTTTTGAAATGTTTATAACTAAAAAATTTAAATTAAATATTTTTAAAAAATATTCTTTAAATGAAATTGTTAAAGCTCATCAAGATTTAGAGGGTAGAAAAATTTTAGGCCCTGCTGTGATTATTCCCTAATCAACCTTAACATCCATATCTGACATATGTAATCTTAATGCATTTGTTGAGACATGAATTTCTCTAATAAAAAAAATTATCGAAATCATCATTGATAAACAACATGATCCAAAAATTAATCTTGCTATGAAAATCTCATTTAAATAAAGACCTAAGACTGTCAGCATATTAAATAAAAAGCCAAACGCCCCAAACATAATTGACCATCTTAGCAAAGTAATTCTTCCACTTAAATTTATAAATTGCTTTTTCCACTCAGGTGGAACATGTTTTTCATAAACATGTTCATCATGAAGTTCTCTAATTAAAGCACTTAAAGAATGAAATCTGTTACTGTAAACTCCCATAATTAGTGGAATTGCAGGAAACATTAAAGCTGTAACTGTATAATCTATATTCATACGAATCAGTTTGATTATCAATCTTGCGTTTGTTATTTACAAGTAATTTCTTATGAACCAATTAAATTTATTCATTGAACTTACAAGGTTTAAAAAACCAATAGGATATATGTTGCTTTTCTGGCCATGTGCTTGGGGGTTAACTTTAGGATTTGATTTTTCTAAAGAAATATCAACTTATATTTTATACCTAATCCTATTTTTGTTAGGAGCGATACTAATGAGATCTGCTGGCTGTATTGTAAACGATATAATAGATAGAAATTTTGATAAAAAAGTTTTTAGAACAAAAGATAGACCGATTGCGTCTGGTAAAGTCTCTGTAAAGCTAGGAATAACTTATACTTTTATTTTATGCCTTCTGGCTTTTTTCGTTTTAATTAATTTTAATATTTTGACTATTATTTTAGCTTTAGGGTCAATGCCACTAGCTTTTACTTATCCCTTAATGAAACGCTATACTTACTGGCCACAACTTTTTTTGGGAATTACATTTAATTACGGTTTAATTCTCGGATGGACTTCAATTAATAATGAGATAAATCTTATTCCAATAATCTTTTACATTGGAGCCATATTTTGGACACTTGGCTACGACACAATATACGGCTTTCAGGATATTAAAGATGATGAAATAATTGGATTAAAATCAACATCAATAAAATTTAAAACAAATGCAAAAACATTTTTATTTATATGTTATCTTATATTAACTCTTTCATTTATTATTGGCGGTTATCTTATGGAATTTAAATTCTATTATTACATTTTTTTTATTTTACCAGTAATCCACTTATTTTTATATCAGTTTAAAATTTTCAACCAAGAAAACCCAGCTAATTGTTTGAAGGGGTTTAAAAGTAATAATCTTTTAGGGTTTATTATTTTCTTAAATATTTTGATAGGCAAGTTTTTTTAATGAAAAATTTTGATATTTATAAACGGCTATATAAGGATTATACAAAAAAATATGTAAATAAAATTTTATTATCACTTTTATTTTCTATTTTAGTTGCAGGAAGCACTTCTGCAATAGCTTGGTTACTAGATCCTGCAATAAAAAAATTATTTATTGAAAAAGATCAAACTTTAATTTTTTTAATTCCTTTGATGATTATAATTGCTTTTTCGGTTAAAGGCTTGTCGCTTTATATTGCTAAAGCCACAATGATAGGTGTCGGTGAAGACATAAAAAAAGAACTACAATATGATATGACAAAATCATTAATTAAAGCTGATACTCAAATAATTGATGGTAAACATTCTGGAAAATTTATATCCAATATTTCTTATGATGTAACACATATTACAAACTTATTAAGTAGCGCTCTTTTGATTCTTTTTAAAGACACACTTACCTTGTTGGGTTTAATAATAGTAATGTTTAACCAAAATTGGAAATTAGCCTTAATCTCAATGATGATGATTCCTCTCGCAGGAACTGCAGCAAAAGTTATAGGAAAAAGAATGGGAAAAGTTACCACTCAAGCACAAGAAAAATCAGGATACTTATATACTTACTTAGTTGAATTATTTAAAAACCACAAATTAATAAAAATATTTCAGAAAGAGGATTATGAAAATAAAAGAGCAGATAGTTATTTAGAACAGTTAAAAGATAAGAATAAAAAAATCCAAATAGTTCTTATTAGACAATCTCCTATCATGGAAGTTTTAACTGGTATAATGATTGCAATTTTAATTTTTTATTCTGGAAAACTAATGCTCTCGAATGAACTTGAAATAAATAATTTCTTCTCTTTTTTAGCTGCGATGATGCTTGCATACCAACCAGTTAGAGCTTTAGCAACTCTTAATCTAGCTCTTAATATGGGCTTAGCCTCTTCATCAAGAATTTTACCAATTATAGACAATAAAAATGATATTACAGACTCATCAACAGCTAAATCTTTAGATATTAAAAATGCTGAGATTAAATTCAAAAATGTAAATTTTTCATATATAAGCAAAGAAAAAGCAGCTGTATCTAATTTGAATTTAGAATTTGTGGGAAGTAAAACTACTTCTTTAGTTGGGCATAGTGGTGCCGGTAAATCTACAATATTAAATCTAATACCTAGATTTTATGATGTAAAGTCAGGTGATATTTTAATTGATAATCAATCTATATATGAAGCTTCAATAAAATCATTAAGAGAAAATATCTCTTTAGTGAGTCAAGAAACAACTTTGTTCGATGATACAATTAAGAACAACATAAAATATGCAAAAGATAATGCTTCAGACGATGAAATTATGAATGCAGCAAAGTTGTCTTTTTGTGATGAATTTATTGAAAAACTTCCAGATAAATACGAAACTCTTATAGGAGAAAATGGAGTAAGATTATCTGGTGGAGAAAAACAAAGAATATCTATAGCTAGGGCGTTAATGAAAAAAAGCCCAATTATTTTACTAGATGAAGCAACGTCATCATTAGACTCGGAAACAGAGTCAAAAATTCAAGAGGCAATCAAGATCTTAACTGAGAACAAAACAACAATTGTGATAGCTCATAGACTTTCAACAATACTAAAATCAAATAACATTTATGTGATTGACTCAGGAAAAGTAGTTGATAGCGGAAATCATGAACAATTAATGGATAGATCTAAATT